>JAURME010000045.1 GCA_030830865.1 Candidatus Nanopelagicales bacterium
GGGCTCTGGCCGCAGAGCTTGACGTTGGCGCCGCTGTAGACGATGTCGGCCTTGATCTGCTCGGTCGCCCGACCGGTGAGGAACGGGGACGCCGCCGAGACGAACGGCAGGTAGCCGGCATTGGCGAGGCCGGCGGCGACACCCACCATGTTCTGCTCGGCGATGCCGACGTTGATGAGGCGCTCTGGGAACTCCTCATGGAACCCACTGAGGTTACTGGACCCGACGGAGTCGTTGCAGACGACGACGACCCGCTCATCGGCGCGGGCGAGCTCGATGAGGGTCTCCGCGAAGGCCTTGCGACAGTCGTGCATCGCGTTCTCGGTGGCCGCACTCATGCCTGCACTCCCGTTAGTTCAGCGCGGGCCAGTTCGACCTGCTCGGCAGAGGGGACTTTGTGGTGCCAGGCGGCGAGGTTCTCCATGAATGAGACGCCCTTGCCCTTGATGGTGTCCGCAACGATTGCGACGGGTCGTCCGTGATCGTGGGGCGCACGGATCGCGGCCCACAGGGCGTCGATGTCGTGGCCGTCGACGACGCTCGTCTCCCAGCCGAACGCACGGATCTTCTCGTCGAGCGGGTCGAGCGCATTGGTCTCCTCCGTGCCCGCGCCCTGTTGGAGACGGTTGCGGTCGACGAAGAGCGTGAGGTTGGACAGGCCACGGTGCGCGGCGTACATCAGGGCCTCCCAATTGGAGCCCTCCTGGATCTCGCCGTCGCCGACGACCACGTAGGTCTGCCACCCGGCGCCGGCGAGCTGGGCCCCCGTGGCCATCCCCACCGCGACCGGCAGGCCGTGCCCGAGGGGGCCGGTGTTCGTCTCGATGCCGGGGGTCTTGCGGCGGTTGGGGTGCCCGCCGAGCC
Source organism: Candidatus Nanopelagicales bacterium (assembly GCA_030830865.1). Taxonomy (GTDB): domain Bacteria; phylum Actinomycetota; class Actinomycetes; order S36-B12; family S36-B12; genus UBA10649. Next base: position 865 of record JAURME010000045.1, read on the forward strand.
GGGAGTCCGGTCCGGCGAAGGTCGCTAGCTCGGACTCGGGGAAGAAGCCGCGCAGGGCGAGGGCCGTGTAGAGCGACGCGGCGGCATGCCCCTTGCTCATGACGAATCGGTCGCGCTGCGGCCACGACGGGTCAGCCGGGTCGACCCGGAGAACGCCGCCGTAGAGCAGAGCGAGGATGTCGGTCACCGAGAAGTCACCGCCGACGTGCCCAAGGCCCGCGGTGGCGATGGTGTCGAGCGCGCCGAGCCGGATCCTGAGGGCGAGGTCGCGGACCTCCCCGGGCGTGGTGCAGGGCGGGGTGGTGACGGTCACGGAGCTCCTTGCATTTCCATTCACTACTGAATGACAGTCATTGTCGGCCTCGAGGCGCCCACCGTCAAGCAGGCGTCGCCGTCAGGCCAGCAGGGCCTCCGCGACATCCGAGTCGGTGATGAGGACTGATACCCAACCCCCCAGCAGCGCCGCACGGATGGCGCGGACCTTCGGCAGGCCCCCGGCCACCGCGATTCGCCGCGGCACCGCTCGGATCTGATGGGCGGACATTCCCATGAGGCGGTCATCAACCGGGCTGGGAACCACCGCGCCCTTCTCGTCGAAGTACCGCAGGCACACATCGCCGACCGCCCCGAGCGCTGCGAGCTGCTCGGACTCCTCGACGCTCAGGGCGTTGCCGCTGCGCTGGAGCAGAGGCGAGGGCTCGACCGAGCCGATGCCGACCAGCGACACTGACATGACGTCCCAGGCCGACACCACCGGCTCGAGGGAAGGATCCGTCAGCAGCGCCGTGCAGGTGGCCGGTCTGCCCACGATCGCCGGGGATGGCATGTAGAGCGGCTGCGCTTGCAGGACCTCGGCCAGTCGGCCCGTCAGCCGCGTGGCCTGGATCTGCACATCGGGATCGCCAACGCCACCGAACATCTGGACCACCTGGCGCGCATGGGGCCGGCGTTGCGGTCGCATCAGCTCGACGGCCGACACCAGAGAGCCGCTCCAGGACGAGACGCCGATGACATCGGAGCCGACCAGGGACACGTCGAGGTAGGCGGCCGCAGCCACACCGAGGGCGCGTGCCGGATCGGACGATCCCGTCGTGTCGACCACGACGACATCCGCCATGCCGAACCGCACCTCCACAGCATCCTCGAGCTCGGCGTTGACCCCATCGGGGAGCACGACGACAGACCGGACGATTCCCCGGTCCCCCGCCTCCTTCAGCAGTCGGGAGACCCGGGCCTGGGACAGCCCGAGCTGCTCGGCGATCTGCTGCTGGGTCATGTCGCGTTCGTGATACATCCGCGCGACCCGCCCCAGCAGGCGAACGTGGACGGACGTCGCGTCGGGGTCAGGGGCGGTGGACACCTCGTTATCGTAGGGATCTGGGCGGGCGAGGAAGGGAGATCGATGCTCATCGGCATCGACTGGGGCGGCACCAAGATCGAGGGCGTTGCGATGGAGCCCGACGGCACCGAGCTCCTGCGGATCCGCGAGACCACCCCCCGCGGCGACTACGGCGGCTGCCTGACGTTGGTGCGCGACATCGTCGACCGGCTGGAGTCGGAGACCGGCCAACGTGGCGACGTCGGAGTCGGCATCCCCGGTTCACTGGAGCCGGTGAGCCGACTGGGCAAGGGCGGGAGTTCGACCTGGATCAACGGCCAGCCGGTCGAGGCCGACCTGCTGCGCGCACTGGACCGGCCCCTGCGGATCGAGAACGACGCCGACTGCTTCGCCGCATCCGAGGCCATCGATGGCGCGGGTGCCGGGCACCGGGTCGTCTTCGGCGTCATCATCGCCAGCGGCACGGGCGCGGGGATCGCGATCGACGGGCGTCCCCACCACGGCCCGAACAACAGCGCCGGCGACTGGGGCCACAATCCCCTTCCCTACGCCAGCGAGGACGAACAGCCCGGTGAGCCCTGCTACTGCGGCAGGAGCGGCTGCATCGAGACGTGGCTCTCCGGGTACTCCTTCGCACGCGAGTACCGCGCAGCCGGAGGCGAGGACCTGCTTCCGGCCCAGGTCATGGAGCGGCGCCGTGCCGGCGACGAACGAGCGGACGCCGTCTACCGGGCGTGGATCGACCGGGCCGGGCGCGGGCTTTCCGTTGTCGTCAACACCCTCGACCCGGACGTCTTCGTCATGGGCGGCGGCATGAGCAATATCGACGAGATGTATGACGACCTGCCCGATGCCATTGGCCGTCACACCTTCTCCCCGGTGTTCGACACCCCCATCGTCCGCTCGGTGCATGGGGATTCCAGCGGCGTCCGGGGCGCTGCGTGGCTGTGGAGGGACGACACATGAATGCCCAGGACCGACAGGCGCGCCTCGACGCGGCCGTCGCCGCCGCGCGCGAGGCAGGCGGGGTCGCCCTCGCGCACTTCCGCGACCTCGGTGCCCTCACCGTCGAGAGCAAGGGTGTGCAGGACCTCGTCAGCGAGGCTGACCGCGAGACCGAACGGGTGATCAAAGGCCGCCTCACCGCGGACTTCCCCGACGATGCCTTCGTGGGTGAGGAGACCGGAGCCGATCGCGTGGACGGTGAACGCGGCACGTGGGTCGTCGACCCGATCGACGGCACCCAGCCGTTCCTCCTCGGCCTGCCCACCTGGTGCGTCTCCATCGCCTACGTCGCGGACGACGACATGCAGGTAGGGGTCGTCTACAACCCCGTCACCGACGATCTGTACACGGCGCAGCGCGGCGGGGGTGCGACCCTGAACGGCAAGCCGATGCATGTCCGCGAGGTGTCGAGCCTCAGTGAGGGCCTCACCGGCATGGGCTGCTCGTCAAGCACCACTCCGCAGCAGCTCGGCCACATCGCCGAAGGGCTGCGCGCGGCCGACGGCATGTACCACCGGTGCGGCTCGGGGGCCCTCACGCTCGCCTACGTCGCCGCCGGTCAGCTGATCGGCTACATCGAGATGCACATCAACGCGTGGGACTGCCTCGCGGCACTGCTGCTGATCGAGGAAGCCGGCGGGCGGGCCAACCCCTTCCTCGCCGAGCACGGGGTCACCGGAGGCGGCCGCATCATCGCCGGGGCACCAGGCGTGTACGACAAGCTGACGTCATTACTGCCCGCGTAGTCCGATCGGCCGCCAGAGGCCAGCACCGGGATCGAGCGACGCGACGGCCGCGACCAGCGGAAGCGCCAGGACCGGCAGGACGGGCAACATGCTCGCGCCCGCGAAGGTCGATACGGCCACCAGCAGAGCCGCGAGCGGGAGCCACGCCAGGGTCAGGACCGTGATCCGATGACCACGGTCAGCCTCGGATGACAGCACCTGGCGGGTCGTCCAGACGGCGGTCAGGGCCGCCAGCACGGCGGCCGGCGTCGACATGACGGCCACCTCGCCCATCGACACCGGGCCGGGCAGTGATCCGGGGAGGGCGCCGAGGAGGAGGGTCACGACCGCGACCAGGGCCAGACCCACGGGCCGCCTCGGGCGACGCAGGACATCACGGAGGGATTGACGCGGTCGGGGCTGCCATTCTTCCGTCGGCGCGTCCGGCAGCGGCTCCATGAGCACACGACGGGCGCCGTCCAGCCGCGCAAAGTGCTCGGGGTCCCCACCCACGTCGGGGTGCGCCACCCGCGCCCACATCCGCCAGGCATGACGCACCGTGTCCGCATCCGCGGACGGGTCGACACCGAGCAGGCCGGCTGCCTGCGCTCGACTCATGGGAACACGGGAACGCACGGGTTCATCCTGCCCCGGATCCCAGATCGGTGCCGCTTCTGCGAACTAGCCCTTCTTCCGGACGAGCGCCAGGAACATCCCGTCCGTTCCATGACGATGCGGCCACAACTGGACGGTCGGGCCGTCGCCGAGGTCCGTCACCTCCGGTAGGAGCGCCCGGGCGTCCTCCAACACCACATCGTCGCGGTCGCGGAGGACGTCCGACACGACGAACTCCGTCTCGGCCAGGTGCGGGGAACACGTCACGTAGGCGACGACTCCCCCGGGCTTCACGGCACCGAGGGCGCTTCGCAGCAGGTCGCGCTGAAGGCCACCCAGAGCAGCCAGATCCGAAGGCGTCCGGCGCCATCGGGACTCCGGACGACGTCGCAGGGCCCCGAGACCCGTGCACGGAGCATCGACGAGCACGCGATCGAAAAGCTCATCTCCCCACGGTGCCAGCCGGGCATCGCCGGTGATGACGACGGAGTCGGACTCCGGGGCGAAGGACCGCTCGACGAGCGCCGACCGATGGGGGTGCTGCTCCACGGCCACCAGCCGACCACCCTGCTCGCGCGCCAGACCGTCCAGCAGGGCCGCCTTGCCCCCGGGTCCGGCGCAGGTGTCGAGCCAGCGACCCTGATCGTCCGCCACGTCCGCTCGGGCCAGCGCGAGCGCGACGAGTTGGCTGCCCTCGTCCTGGACACCGGCACGCCCCTCGCGCACGCAGGCCAGCTGCTCCGGTCGGCCGTCGACCAGCGCACCGGCGAGTGGCGACCAGCGGCCGGGCTCGACCTCGGGCAGATCGAAGAGCTCCTCCGGGCTCATCCGACCCGGCCGCGCGACGAGGGCCGGCCTCGCCGCGGTGTCGTCGGCCTGCAGAAGCTCCGCCAACTCCCCACCCCGGTCCCCCAAAGCCGATCGGAGCGCACGGACGATCCACCCGGGATGCGACCAGCGTGTCGCCAGCCACTCCGGGTCGTCGTCCGGACGATCCCCCTGCACCAGGTCCGCCCACGCAGCGGTGTCGTGCTGGGCGACCTTGCGCAGCACGGCGTTGACGAAGCCCGCACGCGCGTCACCACCCGGCTTCGCGCCGTGCGCCCGGGCAAGGGCACAGGACGAGTCCACGGCCGCGTGGTCGGGAACCCGCATGGACAGCAGTTGGTGGGTACCGAGCCGCAGGATGTCGAGCAGCGCCGGCTCGACCTTCTCCAACGGCCGGTTCACGCACTGGGCGAGCACGGCGTCGTACCACCCGCGCATGCGCAGAGTCCCGTACGCGAGTTCGGTGGCGAACGCAGCATCCCGGCCGGTCAGCCCGTGTCCGTGCAGGATCTGCGGCAGGACCAGGTTCGCGTAGGCGTCGTCCTCGCGCACTGCTCGGAGCAGCTCGAGGGCGGCCTCACGGGGCCGGTCGCTCACGCGAGCTCCCCACCCATCACTGTGCCGCTCTTCAGACGCACGCCGCGCGCCCAGTCGGCCGCGGGCATCTCGCGCTTGCCCGCGGGACGCACCAGGTTCAGCCGCACCGGATCGGTGAGGGTCCCGACCGTCACGGCTCGCTTCGTCACGTGCACCTCGCCGGGTGACAGGTCCGGTGCGTCGTCATCGACAGGTGTGACCGGGCCGATGCCGAGGCGATCCCCGACGATCGTGGTCCAGGCCCCCGGCGCGGGAGTGCAGGCGCGCACCTGGCGGTCGACGGCGAAGGCCGGGACGTCCCAGCGCACCTGCGCATCCTCGACCGTGAGTTTCGGTGCATACGACGACTCCCCCACCTGAGGCACCGGCATGGCCGCACCGGACTCCATCAGATCGAGGGTGTCCACGAGCAGATCCGCACCGACGTCGGCCAGCCGCGCCAGCAGAGTTCCCGAGGTGTCGTCGAGGGTGATCTCCTCGATGACGGAGCCGAGGACCGGGCCGGTGTCGAGCCCCTCCTCCAGCAGGAAGGTCGTGGCGCCGGTGACGTCGTCACCGCGCCAGATTGCATGCTGGACCGGCGCAGCGCCACGCCAGCGGGGCAGCAGGGAGAAGTGCAGGTTGACCCAGCCGGCGGCAGGGATGGCGAGCGCATCGGCGGGAA
>JAURME010000046.1 GCA_030830865.1 Candidatus Nanopelagicales bacterium
AACATCGACGGGATCGACAAGGCGCTCGGCACCCAGGAACTCGTCTCCCTCGATCAGCTCTTCGATCCGGCCCTGAAGGGTCGCGTCACGGTGCTGTCCGAGATGCGCGACACGATGGGCTGCATCCTCGCGTGGCAGGGAGCAGATCCGGGCAACTTCACGACCGCCGAGTTCGAGACTGCGATCGCTGCCCTCACCGAGCAGGTCGACTCCGGGCAGATCCGGCAGGTCACGGGCAACGACTACGTCGCGGCTCTGGAGTCCGGCGACGTCATCGCCTGCATCGGCTGGTCCGGTGACGTGTATGCCCTCGAGGGCAACTTCGGCTTCTCGATTCCCGAGTCCGGCGGCATGCTCTGGACCGACAACATGCTCGTCCCGGCGAGCTCGACCCACAAGAAGAACGCCGAGGCGGTCATCAACTACTACTACGACCCCGTCGTGGCAGCCGAGGTCGCCGCATGGGTCTGGTACATCTGCCCCGTCGATGGTGCGCAGGAGGCCATGCTCGAGATCGACCCGGAGTTGGCCGAGAGCCCCTGGATCTTCCCGTCCAAGGAGATCCTTGACCAGACGTCGGTCTTCATGGAGCTGACGCCCGAACAGGACGTCGAGTACCAGCGGCTGTTCCAGCGAGCCATCGGGAACTAGGCGAGAGGTGCGGGGGCGGTAGCCCCCGCACCTTCCTCTCGCCGCGTCGCGGCCCTCACCCCCCATTCCTGAAAGGCGCTCCATGAGCAACGCCCGCGTCGTCGAAGACCTGCATCTCGTCAATCTCAGCAAGAGATTCGGCGACGTGGCGGCCGTGGACGATCTCACCCTCACCATTCCTGCGGGCAGCTTCTTCGCCCTCCTCGGCCCGTCAGGCTGCGGGAAGACCACGACCCTGCGCATGGTGGCGGGTCTCGAGGACCCCACCGAGGGCAGCATCCTCGTCGGGGACCGCGACATCTCAGGCCTGCGGGCGTACAAGCGTCCTGTCAACACCGTGTTCCAGAGCTACGCACTCTTCCCGCATCTGGACATCTTCGAGAACGTGGCCTTCGGGTTGCGTCGCCGGGGCATCAAGGACGTCAAGGGTCCCGTCGACGACATGCTGAACCTTGTCGAGCTCGGGCCCATGGCGCGACGCAAGCCGACGCAGTTGTCCGGTGGGCAGCAGCAGCGGGTGGCCGTCGCTCGGGCCCTCATCAACGAGCCTGATGTCCTGCTCCTGGACGAACCCCTCGGTGCGCTCGACCTCAAGCTCCGTCGACAGATGCAGATCGAGCTCAAGCGCATCCAGACCGAGGTGGGTACCACGTTCGTGCACGTCACGCATGACCAGGAGGAGGCCATGACCATGGCCGACACCGTGGCCGTGATGAACGAGGGCCGCATTGAGCAGATGGGCGAGCCGAGCGAGATCTACGAGCTGCCGCGCACGATGTTCGTTGCTCGCTTCCTCGGGCAGTCGAACCTGTTCGCCGGCGAGCAGGTGGGCGCGACTGCGGACTCGATCCAGGTGCGGTCACACGATCAGATCTTCACCGTTCCCGCGTCCCGCAACAACGCTTCGGGATCGGCGGTCATCGTCGGCGTGCGACCGGAGAAGATGACCGTCATCGATGCCGGCGACGACGTTCCCGGTGGGCACGAACAGGTTCCGGGTGTGGTCACCGACGTGTCCTACACGGGCGTCTCGACCCAATACCTCGTACGGATGCCCTGGGGGCAGGAGATCATCGTGTTCGAGCAGAACACGGTCGTGGGGGACCGCTGCAGCGTCGGCGACCCGGTCGTCGTCCACTGGGCACCGGACCACGCCTTCGGACTTGACGGGACGGGTATCCCTGCGGCAGAGGTCGAGACGAGCGGTGAGGTCTGATGGCGGTAGTCCTCCCGTCGTCGACGAACGCGGGCGCCCCGCCGCCCGTGGCCACCCGGCGTGCCCGGACCGGCTACTTCCTCCTACTGCCGGGCATGGCCTGGCTGTCGGTCTTCTTCGCCATACCCTTCGTCACCCTCATCGTCACGAGCCTCCAGGTGCCCGGCGCGACGGCTGGCTCCTATGTGCCGGGTCTGGACTTCGCCAACTACGCAGAGGCGTTCTCGGAGTACGCCGAGCAGTTCTTCCGGTCCTTCCTGTACGCCGGACTCGCGACCTTCTTCGCCCTGTGCATCGCCTACCCGCTGGCGTACTTCATCGCCTTCAAGGGCGGTCGATGGCGCGGCCTGCTGCTAGTGCTCGTGGTGGCGCCGACGTTCGCCTCGTTCCTGCTGCGCACCTACGCTTGGCGGACGATCCTCGCGGATGAGGGTCCGATCACGACCTTCCTCAACAATCTCCATCTGCTGCCGGACGGTCGCATCCTCAACACCTGGATCGCTGTGGTGGCGGGCCTCACCTACAACTTCCTGCCGTTCATGATCCTGCCGCTGTACGCCGCGCTGGAGAAGATCGACGGCAGGCTGATCGAGGCCGCGAGCGATCTCTATGCCTCGGCGTTCACCACCTTCCGGAAGATCACCTGGCCGCTCTCACTCCCGGGCGTCGTCGCGGGCACCCTGCTGACGTTCATCCCGGCGACGGGCGACTACATCAACGCGCAGCTGCTGGGGTCGACGGGCGACCGCATGATCGGCAATGCCATCCAGGTGAACTTCATACAGTTCCGCGACTATCCGATCGCGAGTGCTCTCTCGGTCATGCTCATGGCGGTGATCGTGGCCATCGTCGCGGTGTACATCCGTCGTTCCGGGACGGAGGATCTCGTCTGATGCGCTGGATCCGTCGCCATCTCCTGACCGTCGTCGCCTTCCTCGTCCTGGGCTACCTGTTCCTGCCGATCGCCGTTGTCGGCGCTCTGAGCTTCAACAAGCCGCCCGGCAA
>JAURME010000047.1 GCA_030830865.1 Candidatus Nanopelagicales bacterium
AGGGAGAACCCGACGTTCGAGAACGTCCCTCCGGCCCAGTCGGCCGACCACCCGCCGCCGCCTGCGGCACCGCCAGCCCCCGCGCCGTCCGCCTCCCTCACGGGCGACCAACTGACCCTGCTCCTCCAGCAGGTGGCGACGAGCAACCGCCCGCGCTACCAGATCGAGCGCCGCGCGATCCCGCTGCTGCCATCGCAGCCCGGCTCGTGGACGCTGGAGGCTTTGGCCGACCATCTCAACAGTCAGCGCCAGTACGTCAACGCCATGTACCGCGAGCTGGGGCCCGACGACGGGTCGAGGCTCAACGCGTGGGTCGAGCAAGGCCACTGGCGCGAGTTCGTGCCCGAGAGCGCTGCGGCAGCCGGTCTCGCCATCGACCGGGCCCTGCACACCGCAGCCAATGCCCACACGGCGACCGGCGTGCGCCGCCCCGCCGGGGCGTGCTACCTGGACGCCCTGATCCAGGTCTACGTCCCGGGGGCGCCGGGCCAAGCCGGGGTCGTGGTCATGAACCACGTGGAGAATCTCTCGCCCGAGCCGAATCTGCTGGGATTTTTACACCAATGGAGGACTCTGACTCGCATGCTGCCCTTCCTCGGTACGGACGTGAGCGACACGTTCCGTCGTGATTGGCTGTTGCGCAAGCTGCCACCGCAGATGCGCGGACAGCTCAACGCTCGCCTGATGGAGGAGCGCACCAGGGGGAACGAACCGACGTTCAACAGGACGTTCGACCTCGCCGTCGAGCTGGCCCCCCTGGTCGTCCCCCCTCCCATCCTCGGCGCCATCGCCCCCGCGACAGGCTGGGGTGACACCGACGAGCACCAGCACCCGCACCCGCCGGACCTGGTCGGCGCCCTCCAGTTCCACCCCCAGGGCGGGGGTCGCCCGGCGTTCGGGCGTCGCCCCGACCACCGCAACCCCAGGCAGGGCCGGGGCCGCCAGGGAGGCAACCAAGGTGGTCCCCAGGCCGGGCAGCAGCCGCAGCTGCCGAGGCGCCTGAACCGAGGCGCTGGCATCTGCTACGGTTTTGCCTTTAGGGGCGCTTGCCCTAACCCCGCAACCTGCCAGTACGCCCACGACGAGGCAGCCCTCACCGAGTACCTCTCGCAGCTCGAGACCGAGCTGAGCAGCCTCCGTCAGGGCGCCGCGCTGCGGGGGAACGGGACGCAGCGCCTACAACAACTCACGCGCTGAGCGTCCCGGGGCCGAGACGCGGGACCCGCAGCAGACGCTCGTCGCGGCCGTGCTGGCCCCCTCGGCTCCCGGAAGGCCCGGGAATGCCCACGGTGTGGGCTCCGAGCCCGCCCAACCGACCGCCGGGTGGTACGACGCCACCGGCCTCAGCGGAGGGGACGCGTCCTCGCCCGCGGCCGCAGCGAGCGGCCCGGCACCAGACGTCGACGGTCACCCCGCCGCCGGACGACCCCCGTTGCGGTCGTCGCGGCCACCAGGACCCCACGAGCGGGTTTCCCGGATTTTGGACTCGAGTCCGACCGCGCAGGCGCCGGGAGCGGCCTGCGCGCATTTGGACGGCGGCACCGCCCCGAGCGTGTCGGCGGCCGCCGTTCGCCCATCTGACGACGCGGTGCGCGCCCCGGTGAAGGCGCCCGGTCGTCCATCGTCCCACGAGCGGACGACCACGGCTCTCGGACAGAGCCAGGGAGCGTCGGAGACAGCCGATCTGTCCCGCTCCGACCAGCTCAGCCCCTCGGGTAGCGACCCGACGCGCCCAGCTGATGCACCCCACCTGGCCGCCGGACGACCCCCGTCGCGGTCGTCGCGGCCGCCAGCGCCCCACGAGCGGGCTACGGAGGCCCCTGGACCCGGCCTGCCGTCATCCGAGGTTGACGCCACCGATCACCTCCCCAAGCCGTTTCACACGATAAGCGGGTTTTACGACGAGGAAGATGCCATCCCTTCCGTCGTCTGCGCGGCCGCCACCGAGGCCGCCACCGACTCTCCGGCCGACACCCGAGGGTTTTCCAACACGGAGACGTGCAAATTTCTGCTGGACAGTGCCCACGGCAGCCACCACTTCCGCACGCTCTTCGACACTGGCGCCTCCATCAGCATCATGAGCAGCAGCGTCGCGCGCAGGCTGGGCATCCTCAAATTCGCCCACCAGGTCCGCCACGAGTCGCAAGCCAAGCGGCTCGTGGGGGCGTACAACGGCACGCTGCGCACATGGGTTTCCGTGCACAACCTCAAGGTCTCCCAGCCTGACGGGTTCGTGCCGATCCCAAACGCCAGGGAGGTCTGGGTCGCCCCGGGCGAGCTGCCGGGCGGCATCGACCTCATCCTGGGCCAACCGTACCTCACGGAGCAGCGGGCCTCGCTCGATTACGACGCGGAGGAGCTGCGACTTTTCTGGCCTCCTTCCCGGAATTCATCCAAGGACTCCACCGCGCGCGGGGCGCCCGCACGCCGCCTCCAGCGCCTCACATGCCATCGACACGACAACTCGAGTGACATGGACTGGTGCTTTTCGCTTTCGAGCTTTCTGCACTTCTACAACAAGGAAGTGAAAGGGCAAAACGAAGGATTCGCTGGAGCCATCTACGTCACCGCCGCCGATTGGAAGGCCCTCCAGACGCTCTTCGGCGATGCCTCCGCCGCCGATCGGGCCATGGCAGTCTCCGCGACGGATTGCGAGCCCTCCGAGACCGGCCACCGCGGCACGCCCGGGAACCCCGGCTCGACGCCGGCCGCCCCGACCGATGTCCCGCCGACTTCAAGGGACCCCCTCGCCTCGTACGTCGCTGCGCTGCCGCCCGGCATTCAACCCGCGGCCCGCGACGCTGTAGAGAGGATCCTCGGGACGTTCGGCGCCCTGTTTCTGGGGAAAGACGATCCGTTGCCAAAGAGAGATCCGGACCGCCCGTGGCCAGCGGACGCCCACGCGCGCATCCCGCTGATCGATCCCACCGGCAAGCCGCCATCTCTGCCGCTCCGCCGGATGCGCCCGGACATGCTCCGCCTCCTATACGAGGATATGGCGAAGTTGGTCGACGGCGGCATTATCCGCCTCTCGTCGTCGCCGTTCGGAGCCCCCGTGTTGTACGCGTGCTCGCCGTCAACCGGCAAGCGCCGCCTCTGCATCGACTACCGGCTGCTCAACGACCTGACCATCAAGGACACCACGCCGTTGCCCACGATCGCCGACCTCCTGGCCATCGTCGGCTCCAAAAAGGCTACGTATTTTTCGGTCCTCGACCTGAAGTCGGGCTACCATCAAATCCCAGTGGCCGCCGAGGACATCCACAAGACGGCGTTCAAGACCCGTTACGGACTGTTCGAGTTCCTGGTGATGCCGTTCGGGCTGACCAACGCGCCGGCGACGTTCTCAAGGATCATGAACTCGCTGTTGATGCCCTTCCTGGACCAGTTCGTTGTCGCCTACCTCGACGATATTCTCGTCTTCTCCGAGACTCTGGAGCAGCACGAGGCGCATCTCAGGCAAGTGCTGGGCGTCCTCGAGAACAACGGCATGTCGCTGAACCTGGACAAGTGCAAGCTGTTCCAGACCGAGGTGACGTTTTTGAACTACAGGCTCAAGGAGGGGACGGTGACCGTCGTCCCAGCCTACGTCGAGGCCGTGCGCCAGTTCGTCACCTCGCCGCCGTCCGACAAGACGGGGGTACGTCGCTTCCTGGGCGTCGTCAACTTTTACCGGCAATTCATCGCGCAATTCGCCGACATCGCCGAGCCGCTCATCGCGCTCACCCGAGGCCGGGTGAAATTCGCCTGGACCACCCCCTGCCAACGGGCAGTCGAAGCCCTGGTCGACCGACTGTCGACAGGGCCCATCCTACGTCTTCCGGAGGACAAACCGTATCTCGTCTACACGGACGCCTCCGACGTGGCCATCGGCGCGTGCCTCATGCAGCGGGACGCCCTTTCCCGCAAGCCGATGCCCATCGCCTACTTTTCGCGCACGCTCCAGGGAGCCGAGCGTCGCTATGCAGCATTCGACCGCGAGCTGCTCGCCGTGCTGCACGCCATCGAGCATTTCAGGCCACACCTCGAGTCGCGCTCGGACACTGTGGTGTTCACCGACCACAAGCCACTCGTCGAGGCCATCCGGGCCAAGGACTTGACCACCAACGACAGGCACGCCCGATGGATATCGCGCATCACCTCGTTCAGGGTGACGGTCGCGTATATCCCCGGGGAGGAGAACCGCGTGGCCGACCTCCTCAGTCGACCCCCGGACACTTTCGTCCGGCTCGCGCCGCCGGGGCCGCCACCCGCTCCAGCCGAGCAGCGGGATCCCGAGCTGGACGTCGTCTTCCTCCTCCCGGCCGCCAGCCAGCCTGCCAGACGGGATGTGCTTTCCGAGCCGTCCGAGACGGACCTGTCGCTCATGTTCCGGGCGGCCTCGACGCGCTGCGGGTTCTACCGCGCCGCGTTGGCCGCTCGACGGTCGAAAGTCCCGAACAGCGCCGTGCTCAACCAACAGTTCTTCGGGGTGCGTTTCGACGAGCTGAGGGTATGCCCGACGACGGGATTCCTCTTCCGACTGAAATCGGAGCGGGAGGGACTGCAACATCGGCAGTACATCGTGCCGGGGGACCAAGAGCTGCGGCAGCGCATTCTCACCGAGATGCACACCACTGCCTTCACCGGCGGCCATCTGGGACGAGACAAGCTCGTCCACCGCATCGCTCAGACGTTCTGGTGGCCCAACATGCACGCGGACGCCGCCGATTTCGTCAAGCGCTGCCACGTGTGCCAGGCCGTCAAGCCCAGCAACCGTGCCATGCCCGGCCTCCTCACGCCGCTCCCCATCCCCGACCGTCCGATGCAGTGCATCACCATGGATTTTGTCGGCCCGTTGCCACGGACTCCCCGCCAACACGAGTACGTGCTGACCGTGGTGGATCGCATGAGCAAATTTTTGCTCCTGATTCCACTCCGCGACATCACGGTCGAGTCCACCGTCCGCGCGCTGCAGCGCCACTACGTGGCCATTTGGGGCCTGCCTGCCAACATCGTGACGGACAGGGGGACGCAGTTCATGGCGAACTTGTGGAAAGACCTGTGGCAGGCCCTGGGCACCAGCCTGTCCTTCACGGCCCCCTACCACCCCGAGGCCGACGGCCAATCCGAGCGGATGAACCGGACCTGGAAGGACATGCTGCGCGCGTTCGCCGACCGCGAGGCGCGGGGCACGTGGGATCTGCTGCTGCCGTCCATCCAGCACGCGTTCAACTCGAGCGTGCACGCAGGCAGCAAGACGTCGCCCTTCGAGGTCCTGTTCGGCTACGCCAGCCGCGTGCCGGCCGCCATCGGGTTCCCGCAGCCGGCTGACAAGGTCTATCGGCACGCCATGGAGGTATATCGCGAGCAAGCCAAACGGTTCCTCGCCGAATACCAGGCGGCGATGAAGGCCTCAGCCGACCGCCACCGGCGCGACGTCACATACCGCGTCGGTGACCGTGTGCTCGTGAACGCATCCAAACAGCACCTCACCGACGCCAGGGGCAACCCCCGCAACAAGCTCGATGCCCTGTGGTGGGGCCCGTACACGGTGACGGAAGTCTGGGAAAAGACCCCCAACGCCGTCAGGGTCGACTTCGACCCGATGCACCCCAAGGCCAAGCACAACGTGATCAACGTCTCTCACCTCCGTCCATTCCACGGAGCCCACGACCATGAGGTCGACGACGCCTTTTCGCGTCTGCTCACCCGTTCCATGGCCGAGGCGTCCGGCAACGCGAGCAATGACCTAGCCAATCATCGTTCGCTCGCCGCCTCGCCGGCCATGCGCACCAGGGCCTCTCCGCCCTCTGCGCCTTCTTCGTCTCATACGTCTCATTCGTCTCATTCGTCTCACAATTCTCGTACTATGCCCGGCCCATCCCGTCCCTCGGTCGTGCCGTCGCCGCTCTCCTCCGACTGGGACAGTTTCACGTTCGGCACAAGTCCCATCGACTGGACCTCCGATTCTGCGTGATCTGCCGCTCACTTTACAAGCCGGGTCGGCTTGTGTTTGGAGGGGGGAGTGATGTTACAGGGCTGGACACACCGTTTGTGTCCAGCTGACCGTTGACCGGACCGGACCAGGGCAGGCCGCGACCCGCTGGGCGCGGCCCCATCATCGTCTTCATCAGGCCATGGGTCCCGA
>JAURME010000048.1 GCA_030830865.1 Candidatus Nanopelagicales bacterium
CAGCAGGCTGGTCAGGGCGCCGAGGAGGACAAACCCGCCGGCGACCCAGGCCACGAGCTTGATCGCGTCCGCGAACCCTGCTGACGCACCCTCGACGATCACCTGACCGTCCGGGGCATTCGCGAATCCGGGCAGCGCCTGGCCGGCAGAGGCCGCCATGGCGTCGGACACCTGCTCGGCCTGGGCCGCGGGAACCCCTCGGTCCTCCAGTTGTCCGGCCACACCGTTGAGGCCGAACAGCAGGGTCGCCCCGATGATCGCCGTGCCAATGGCGGCACCGACCTGGCGTGACGTGGACTGAACCGCGCTGCCCTGACCCGACTCGGCCACCGGCACCTCGCTGAGGATCACACCGGTCAGCTGTGCCGTGGCGAAGCCGACGCCGAGGCCGTAGAGGAACAGCCACGGCGCCATCTCCCAACCGGTGACGGTCACGCTGAGGGAGAAACCGAGCACGATGATGCCGACGGCTTCGAAGACCATGCCCATCTGCAGCACCCGAACGGGGCCCATCCGCTGTGACAGCGGCGCGCCGAGGCCGGAGGCGACGAATGAGCCGGCGGCGAGCGCCAGCAGGATGACACCGGTCTCCAGGGCGGAGTAGCCGCGCGTGGCCTGCAGGAACAGGGGCAGGGCGAACAGCAGTCCGAACTCGCCGAGGCTGACGATGAGGGCGACGAAGTTGCCGGCGCCGAAGGACCGGATCCGGAACAGGCGGAGATTGACGACGACGACCTTGCCGGCCCGCAGCCGGCGCAGTTCCACGAGCACGAACACGATGAGGGCGACCACGCCCAGGAGTGCGGCGACGAACACGATGGAGATCGAGTCGCTCGGCCACTCCCATCCGGCCGCGGAGAAGGGCTGCAGGGGAGTGAGCCACCCGTAGCGCTGACCTTCGATCAGGGCGAAGACGATGCCGACGAGGCCGAGGGTGATGAGCACGGTTCCGAGGACGTCGATGCCCTTGGGGCCGCCCACGGCCTTGGTCTCCGGCACCGTGAGCAGGACGCCGATGAGGACGATGATGCCGATCGGCACGTTGATGAGGAAGGCCCAGTGCCATGAGGCGTTCGTGGTGAGCCACCCGCCGACGAGCGGCCCGAGAGCCGCCATGCCGCCGATGGTGCCGCCCCAGACGGCGAATGCCACGGCCCGAGACCGGCCGGTGAAGACGGCGTTGATCACCGACAGTGATGAGGGAAGGATCATGGCTCCGCCGATGCCCTGCAGGGCCCGTGCGGCGATGAGGGTCGCGGCGTCGTCGGACATCGCGACGAGCACACTCGCGACGACGAAGACGATGACACCGAGCACGAACATGAGCCGGCGTCCGTAGCGGTCGGAGATGCGTCCCCAGAGGATGAGGAGCGAAGCGAAGGTGAGCGAGTAGGCGGCGCTGACCCACTCCGCATCGGAGGTGGTCAGGCCCAGGTCGCGGACCATGGTCGGGATGGCGACGTTGACCACCGTCGCGTCCAGGATGATCATCGCCACGCCGAGGGCGAGGAACACCAGGGCCGCCCAACGACGCCCGCCGCTCAGCGTGGCTCCGGTCTCATGCTCCGGGGTGGTGGTCACAGTGCTCCCGTCCTTGCCGACACGGTGTCGGCTACGGGGGGAGTCTGCCGCATCCGGGGGGTGGGAGAATCGCGCAATGCCCATCTCGTTCTCCCCACCTGTGGTGCTCGCCCCCATGGCGGGCATCACCAACCGGGCCTTCCGGCGTCTGTGCCGGGAGTCGGCGCGGGCGTCGGGCGCTGAGGGCGTCGGCATGTACGTGTCCGAGATGGTGACGTCGCGCGCCCTCGTCGAGCGCAGTGAGGAGTCCCTCGACCTGGTCACCTTCGGTCCGGACGAGGACCCCCGGGCCGTGCAGTTGTACGCCGTGGCCCCGGGCACCGTCGCCGCGGCGGTGCGGATGCTGCTCGATGAGGACCGCGCCGATCACATCGACCTGAACTTCGGCTGCCCGGTGCCGAAGGTCACCCGCAAGGGTGGGGGAAGTGCCCTGCCGTGGAAGCGTGACCTGTTCCGCTCGATCGTCGGTGCGGCCATCGAAGCGGCGGACGGACGGGTTCCGGTCTCGGTGAAGATGCGCAAGGGAATCGACGACGATCATCTGACCTACCTCGATGCCGGCCGGGCCGCGGCTCAGGAGGGCGCGGTCTGGGTGACCCTGCACGGGCGGACGACGAGCCAGATGTATGCCGGGCAGGCGGACTGGGACTCCATCAGGGCGTTGAAGGACGAGCTGCGGAGCACCGACACGGCCGTGCTCGGCAACGGGGACATCTGGACCGCTCAGGACGCTCTGCGCCTGGTCGAGGAGACCGGTGCCGACGGGGTGGTCGTCGGCCGCGGCTGCTTGGGTCGTCCATGGCTGTTCGGCCAGCTCGCGGCAGCGTTCGAGGGTAGGCCGATCCCCGCCGATCCGGGCCTGGGTGAGGTTCTCGTGACCCTGCGGCGCCATGCTCAGCTGCTCGTCGACGATCACGGCGAGGACAAGGGCTGCCGCGACATCCGCAAGCACATGGCCTGGTACCTCAAGGGCTTCAGCGTCCGCCAGCAGGTGCGTCAGTCCCTCGGCACCGTCTCGACGCTGGCAGAGCTCGATGACCTGCTGTCCCAGATTGATCCCGACCAGGAGTTCAACACCGAGGTCGGCGAGGGACCGCGAGGGCGCACCTCGGGCAACCGGCGCCCGGCTCTGCCCGATGGGTGGCTGGACACCTGCGACCTTGACGAGGCTGCAGCCTCGCTGGTGGCGCGTGCCGAAATCAACGTCAGTGGCGGGTGATCAGCCCCCGAAAAGCACCGATCCGTACTTGATGACGATCATCCCGATCATCACGGCGATGATGAGGATGACGATGAGGGTGTCGACGCCGGCGCGCAGCCAGGACGACACCGTTCGGTAGGCCGACGCGGAGAGCCGGATGTTGCCGTCCAGCAGGTTGATGCGTGTCATCGATGCGAAGACGAGAGTGGTCGTCACCGTGATGGTCAGGCACCATGGGCACAGGGCGCCGATGACGAAGTAGCTCTGGAAGAACAGCCAGTAGGCGAAGACGAAGCCGATCGAGTACACGACCTGCGCGGAGATCATGAACCAGCGGGGGAATCGCACCCCGCCCAGGGCGGCGACGGAGAGGGTGATGACGACGGGTTCGGCAATGAGACCGAGGTAGGCGTTCGGGAAGCCGAGCAGGCCGGCCTGCCATGAGCGGCCCACGGTGCCGCAGGACAGGACCGAGTTCAGGTCGCAGCCGAGGTCGGCGAGCGGGTTCTCCGCGAGGGTGAGGGCTTCGACCGAGAGGACGAAGGCGGCCACGAGGCCGATGAGAGCCGAGATGAGCATCTCGAGGTAGGCGCCGCGGTTCACGACGGGCGGCGGCACGTAGGCGGAGGGTCGGGGGTCGTCGGCCGCGCGGTCCTCGAGCGTGGTCATGGGCGAGAGCCTACGTCCCCGGAGGAGATGTCCGGTGCGTGGCCGACGTCACAGTCATGTAAGCGTGCACATCTGGAACGCGACTTGCGTCACGCTATCCAGCGGGTGTCGAGTGACGATATGACGGCTGCCACCGCTCGTACCACTGCCGCGAAGTCGGCGCAGAAGCACATCTTCGACTTCGCCGAGGGTGACCGCACGATGGTTGACCTCCTGGGCGGCAAGGGCGCCAACCTCGCCGAGATGACCAAACTCGGCCTTCCCGTTCCCCCTGGTTTCACCATCTCCACGGAAGCCTGCCGCTACTTCCTCGAGCACGGCCATACGCCAGAGGGATTTCGCACCCAGGTCGCCGCACACGTCGGTCGTCTAGAGGAGGAGATGGGGCGGCGCGTGGGAGATCCCGAGGATCCGCTGCTCGTCTCCGTGAGATCCGGTGCTCGCTTCTCGATGCCCGGCATGATGGAGACCGTCCTCAACATCGGCTTGAACGATGCCAGCGTCGCAGGTCTGGGGCGTGTGGCTGATGACGATCGTTTCGCCTGGGACTCCTACCGACGTCTTATCCAGATGTTCGGCAAGACCGTCCTGGAGATCGACGGCGACGAGTTCGAGGATGCACTCGAACAGGTGAAGGAGAAGGCCGGCGTCGCGACAGACGTCGAGTTGCCGGTTGCCTCACTTAAGTTGCTGGTCGATGTCTACAAGTCCATCGTGCGCGACGCGACCGGTCATGAGTTCCCGCAGGACCCGTACCAGCAGCTTGATCTGGCGATCCGCTCCGTCTTCCACTCCTGGAACACCGAGCGTGCCCGTCTGTACCGCCGTCAGGAGCGGATCCCGAACACCCTCGGTACCGCGGTGAACGTGCAGGTCATGGCCTTCGGGAACGCCGGACCCGGTTCGGGCACCGGCGTCGCCTTCACCCGCGATCCCGGCACCGGTCACAGTGGCGTCTATGGCGACTACCTCGCCGACGCGCAGGGTGAGGACGTCGTCGCGGGTATCCGCAACACGAGCCCGCTGCAGGATCTCGAGCAGATCGACCCCACGTCCTACCAGCAGCTCATGGACATCATGGCCAAGCTCGAGCTGCACTACCGCGACCTGTGCGACATCGAGTTCACCATCGAGCGCGGCAAGCTGTGGATGCTGCAGACCCGCGTGGGCAAGCGCACGGCAGCGGCCGCCTTCCGCATCGCGGTCCAACTGGTCGATGAGGGCGTCATCTCCATGGACGAGGCCCTCATGCGGGTCAGCGGCCACCAGTTGAGCCAGCTCATGTTCCCGCGTTTCGCGGCGGGTGCCGCCGACGGTCGGATCGCCAAGGGCATGAACGCCTCTCCCGGTGCTGCGGTGGGCCGAGTGGTCTTCGACTCCCCGACTGCCGTCAAGTGGGCCGAAGGGGGTCAGTCGGTCATCCTCGTCCGACGCGAGACCAACCCCGACGACCTCGAGGGCATGATCGCCGCGGCCGGAATCCTCACCAGCCGTGGTGGCAAGACTTCGCACGCAGCAGTCGTCGCGCGGGGCATGGGCAAGACCGCCGTCTGCGGCGCGGAGTCCCTCGATGTCGACACCAAGGCCCGTCAGATGATCGCCCCCGACGGGTCGGTCATCAAGGAGGGTGACGTCGTCTCGATCGACGGCAGCACCGGCGACGTGTACCTCGGGGAGGTCCCCGTGGTCCCCAGCGCCGTCGTGATCTACTTCGACGAGGGACTGCAGAGGGCCCTGGCCGGGGCCGATGACCAGACGGTGGAACTCATCCGCGCGGTCGACCGCATCATGACGCGTGCGGATCAGGATCGACGTCTGCGCGTCCGCGCGAACGCCGATACTCCCGAGGACGCTGCTCGTGCGCGTCGGATGGGCGCCCAGGGCGTCGGCCTGCTGCGCACCGAACACATGTTCCTCGGCGAGCGGAAGACCTACGTCGAACGCCTGATCCTCGCCGAGAACGACGAGGACCGGCAGGCGGCGCTGGACGCACTGCTGCCCCTGCAGCGCAAGGACTTCATCCGCATCCTCGAGGCGATGGACGGTCTGCCCGTCACCATCCGGCTCATCGACCCACCCCTCCACGAGTTCCTGCCGGACCTCACCGAGTTGGCCGTGCGCGTCGCGGTCGCCGAGGCCAAGGGGGAGTCGGTCGAGTCGGACCTGCGACTGCTGCAGGCCGTGAACCGACTTCATGAGCAGAACCCCATGCTCGGCCTGCGTGGAGTGCGCCTCGGACTCGTCCTGCCCGGTCTGTTCGCGCTTCAGGTGCGGGCGATCGCCGAGGCTGCCTGCTTCCGGCAGCGATTGGGAGGAGACCCACGGGCGGAGATCATGATCCCCCTGGTCGGGTCCATCCAGGAGCTCGAACTCGTGATCGACGAGGCGGCCGGTGTCCTGCAGGAGGTGGCTGATGCCAACGGCTGCACGCTGAAGTTCCCGATCGGCACGATGATCGAGCTTCCGCGCGCGGCGCTCACGGCTGGTCAGATTGCGGAGGCGGCTGAGTTCTTCTCCTTCGGTACCAACGACCTCACTCAAACGACGTGGGGCTTCAGTCGCGACGACGTCGAGGCGGCGTTCTTCTCCGCGTATCTGGAGAAGGGTGTCTTCGGTGTCTCCCCGTTCGAGTCCATCGACCGTGAGGGCGTCGGCGAACTCGTCCGCATCGCCGTGAAGAAGGGTCGCGCGAAGCGCCATAACCTGCACTGCGGCATCTGCGGTGAGCACGGGGGAGACCCCGAGTCGATCCACTTCTTCGATGAGATCGGCCTGGACTACGTGTCCTGTTCGCCGTTCCGGGTGCCCGTCGCCCGGCTGGAGGCCGGACGGGCGGCCATCACGCGGCACGTCTCGCGCAGCGACACGAGGTAGCGCCTGATCGGTCCCGTGTGATGTGTCGCACCGCGGGAACCGTGACGGTGCATGTGACGATGGCGGGATGAGTGCCCCGCCTGCATCCTCGAGCAGGCGTGATGCATCCCGAGTCCTGTCGGAGGGTGTTCGGCGCGTCTCCGGTGCGGAGCCGGGCGCCCGACGCTCATCGGTGGTCAAGGCCGCACTCATCACCGGCCTTCTCGGCCTTCTGCTGCTGGTGCCCGTCGGTGCCGCCATGCAGATCGTCCTCACCGGTCACCTCGACGACCGCACAACCACGCAGTCGATCGTCGTCCTCGAACCCGGTCAGTACTGGGGCAATGCCCGGCCGGTGCTCCGAGCACGCCTCGAGCACGCCGCGGAGCTTTATCGGGAGGGTGTGGCCCCGGTCGTCATCGTCACCGGTCCACAACGAGGGGCAGGGATTGAACGACGGGTGTTGGAGGAGAACGGGGTCCCGGAGGCGGACATCGTTTCCTTCGACACTGGGACCGACACCGTGGGCACCCTTCGAATCATCGCGGGAGTCATGCGTGACCTGGGGTGGTCCTCCGCGACCATCGTGACCGATCCCGCTCACTCGGCCCGGGCCGGAGCGACGGCGGAGGGGCTCGGCATCGATGCCCACCTGTCGCCGACAGCAGGGGGACCGGGCGCGGCGCTGACCTCCGAGTACGTGGGACGGGAGGTGGCCGCCCTGCTGCGCCATCATCTGCTCACGCGGTGGTCCCTCCAGCCGGTGATCGGATCGGCGGCCTGAGGTCCACATACCCCCGGGGGTTACCATGGCGGACATGAGAGGGGTGGCGGTGCTGACGATGCTCGCCCTCGTGCCAGCCCTCCTCGCCGGCTGTGGCCGAGACCAGCCCGCATCGGCGCAGATCGGCACCGAGGCCTTCAGCGCGGAGGATCGCGGAGACGCCCTGTCGATCGTGGGGGCCACGCTCGACGGCACCCCGTTCGACCTGGCCGACCTGCGGGGCAAGGTCGTCGTCCTGAACTCGTGGGCGTCGTGGTGCCCACCATGCGAGGCGGAGATGCCTGCCTTCGTGAGCCTCGCTGACTCCGCCGACCCCGAGGACGTCGTCGTCATCGGCCTCAATGTGAGCGACGAACTCGATGCGGCCACGGCCTTCATGGCGGAGAAGGGCATCGAGTTCCCCGTCGTCGCGGATCCGGATGGCGCACTCCTGGCGTCGATACCGGGAGTGCCCCCGAAGTCCCTGCCGAGCACGGTCATCCTGGACCGGGAGGGGCGCATCGCGGCGCGCATCATCGGGGCGACGGATCCGATCAGTCTTGCCCGTGCTCTCGGTGAGGTCCTCGGGACTCCCATCGCCCGCGGAGAATGATCCGACTCTCCAGAGGCTCCAGGACCGGCGGCGCGACGACCGCGTCCTGAGCGACGCCCGGCTCGTCACCCCCGACTAGGGTCGGGCCCGTGAGCCCCATCCCCGTCGGATACGACGCGCATGACGCGGTGCGCGTGGTGGAGGAGCCGGTCAAGGAGTCCGTGCGCACAGCCTTCGCTCGCGATCGGGCGCGCGTCCTGCACTCCGCCGCCCTGCGGCGACTGGCCGCCAAGACGCAGGTGATGGTGGCGGGCGTCTCCGACTTCCCCCGCACACGCCTGACGCACACGCTGGAGGTCGCCCAGATCGGACGTGAACTCGGCGCCGCTCTCGGCTGTGACCCGGACCTCGTGGAGGTTGCTGGGCTGGCGCATGACCTCGGACATCCTCCCTATGGCCACAACGGCGAGACCGAGCTGGACCGGATCGCCGACCGGATCGGCGGGTTCGAAGGCAACGCGCAGTCACTACGGGTGCTCAGCCGACTGGAGGCCAAGGTCGTCGACCCGATCACGGGGCAGAGCGTCGGGCTCAATCTCAGCCGTGCCTCGCTCGACGCTGCCTGCAAGTACCCATGGACGCGGCGCCCCGGCACGCGGAAGTTCGGTGCCTACGAGGACGACCTGCCGATCTTCCTGTGGCTGCGTGAGGACGCACCGGGGGAGCGGACCTGCATTGAGGAGCAGGTCATGAACTGGGCCGACGACGTCGCCTACTCCGTGCATGACTTCGAGGACGCGGTCCACTCGGGCATCGCATCCTTGGAGGTGTTTGCCTCACCGGGCGAGCGCCGGGCCCTCGTCGAGACGGCCCACCGTCGTTTCCCCGGAGAGGGGGAGCCTGCCGAGCTCGAGGCCGCCCTCGACCGACTCGTGGCGCTGGACTACTGGCCACGCAGCTTCGACGGCTCCATGGGTGACCTCGTGACGCTCAAGCACTTCACGAGCTGGCTCATCGCGCGCTTCTCCAACGCGGCTCAGGTGGCCACGCAAGTGGAGTACGGCAACGGGCCGCTGACTCGCTACAACGCTGACCTGGTGATCCCGGACGAGGTGCGTGCTGAGGTGTCGGTCATGAAGGCGGTCGCGGTGCAGTACGTCATGCACCGCCCGGGTGCGGATGCTGAGTACGCCCGGCAGCGCGAGATCATCGCGGAACTCGTCAACGCGCTGGTGTTCGACGGTGGCCGCTCGCTGGAGCCCTGGCTCAGGCCCACGTACGACGCCGCGATCGACGATGCAGAGCGGCTTCGCGTCGTGATCGACCAGGTGGCCAGTCTGACGGATGTCAGCATCGTCGAGTGGCATCGCCGCCTCGTCGCCTGATGGCGAAGGGGGCTGGACCTGCAGGTCCAGCCCCCTTCGCCATCAGTTCTAGCGGCCTCCGCGGCCGCCTCGTCCACCTCGCGCCTGCTGCCGACGGTCCTGCGTCGTCCCGGTCTGGGTCGCCGTCACCGGCGCCTCGCTTCTCGCCGAGGCACTGAGCGAACCACCCTTGGCGCCCTGGATCGCATCGGCCTCGTCCTGTGTGAGGGTGCCGTTGGCGACGAGAGCCGCAAGAGCCTGGGAGGTGGCCTCGCGGCATGTCATGCCCGAGTCCGTGAGGTCGTTCTTCTCGTCCTTGAAGGCGTCGAGCTGAACGTCGGAGATCACGCCGCTGGTAACGAGCGAGTCGAGGGCTTGACGGCTCCCGGCGTCAGCCTGAGCGACCCCGGCGGATGCGATCACCATGGCGACCGTGGCGACGGCGATCCCGATTCCGGTGGTCAGCGTGCGAACGTTCATGTCTCCTCCTTCGTCGGCAGCCACCCCATGTGGCTGTTGTCGTTGACGAGGAGACTGTCGGGAGTTCCGCTGAGCACCCGGAGAATTGTCTGGGAGTTGCCTGGGAATACGCAGTCGATGTCGATCGCCGGGCTGCTACTGAGAGGGCACGGGGCACGCCTGGGGGTTCCCGGCACCGTGTCGCCAGCCGGCTCGATGACCGCGAGGTAGTCCGTGAAGCTCGGATCGACCGTGAACAGGGGAGCCACGGACTGAATGCCCGCGGCGCATCCGACGTCAGTCCTTGAGCAGTTGTCCACGTACTTCATCCACTCGACGGACTCGTCATCGCTCACCGGGCAGGTGCACTGTGCGGTGCCGTCGGGCCCCGGGTCGCCCCCGTAGTGTGTGCCCATGGCTGGCCGCATCCGGGACGAGGACATCGCCCTCGTTCGTGAGCGCGCCCGTATCGACGATGTCGTCCGCGAGTACGTGACGCTCAAGTCCGCTGGTGGAGGGTCGCTCAAGGGTCTGTGCCCGTTCCATGAGGAGCGGTCGCCCAGTTTCCACGTCACCCCCAGCAAGGGCATGTGGTACTGCTTCGGCTGCGGTGAGGGCGGTGACGTCTACGGCTTCGTGCAGAAGATCGACCACCTGTCGTTCGCGGAGGTAGTCGAGAAGTTGGCCGATCGCACGGGTGTCGAACTGCGCTATGTCGAGGGCGGGGCAGCCGTCAACCGGCAGCAGGGGCAGCGCACTCGATTGGTCGAGGCCCACAAGGTCGCTGCGGCCTTCTACGTCGAGCAGTTGGCCAAGCCGGACGCGCAGACGGCCCGCGAGTTCCTCACGGAGCGAGGATTCGACGCCGCCGCCGCTCAGCACTTCGGGGTGGGGTTCGCCCCGAAGGGGTGGGACGCCTTGACGACCCACCTCCGCCAGAAGGGCTTCACCGATGCCGAGCTCGAGGCCGGCGGCCTCGTGAGCCGAGGAAACCGCGGTCCCTACGACCGCTTCCGCGGACGGCTCGTCTGGCCCATCCGCGACCTCGGTGGCGATGTCATCGGGTTCGGCGCTCGCAAGCTGTTCGATGATGACGACGGCCCGAAGTACCTCAACACCCCGGAGACGCCGATCTACAAGAAGAGTCAAGTGCTCTACGGCATCGACCTAGCCCGTCGGGAGATCTCCAAGGGCCAGCAGGCGGTGATCGTCGAGGGCTACACGGACGTCATGGCCTGCCATCTGGCCGGCATCCCGACCGCGGTGGCGACGTGCGGCACGGCCTTCGGTCCAGAGCACATCAAGGTGTTGCGCCGCCTGCTCATGGACGACGCCCAGATGCGCGGGAGCGTCGTGTTCACCTTCGACGGCGACGCTGCCGGCCAGAAGGCGGCGTTGCGGGCCTTCGAACAGGACCAGAGCTTCGTCACGCAGACCTTCGTCGCCGTGGAGCCGACCGGTCTGGACCCGTGCGATCTGCGCCTGCAGCAGGGCGACGATGCAGTCCGTGCGCTGGTCGACCGTCGCGTCCCGCTCTTCGAGTTCGCCATCCGATCCACCCTCGCTGCGTTCGACCTCGAGACTGCTGAGGGACGGATCGGCGCACTGAGGGACGCCGCTCCGATCGTCGCGAAGATCAGGGACGCGGCCCTTCGGCCCGAGTACGCCAGGCGGCTCGCCGGCTGGCTCGGTCTGGATGTGAGCACCGTGACCAAGGCGATTCAGGAGGCTCAGCGTTCTGGACGGCAACCGGCGCCGAACCGGCGAGAGCCTGACCGTTCGGAGACACCACCACCCCCTGCTATGCCGCGAGCGCAGTCTGGTGTCCGCCGGGACCCCGTCCTGGTGGTGGAGCGTGAGGCGCTGAAGTGTGCACTGCAGGAGCCGGCCCTCATCGCCGACTGGTACGAGTCCGTCGAGGAGACCGCCTACACCCACTCGGCGGCCCGTCGAGTCCATCAGGCGATCGCGGCCGCCGGATTCCCCTCCGCTGACGTCACCGGTCTGGCATGGATCGATGCGGTCCTGGAGGCGTGTGAGGACGACGACGTCCGTCGCCTGGTGCGAGAACTGGCCGTGGATCCGCTGCCGGCCGATGAGGGCAAGGACGATGCCTATGCCGTCGCGGTGCTCTCCCGACTCCTCGAGCTGGACGCCTCCCGTCGTGTCCAGGACCTCCGTGGGCGCCTGCAACGCATCGATGCCGGGGAGCAGGCGGAGGAGTACCAGCGCACCTTCGCCGATCTGCTGGCGCTGGAGGAGTACCGGCGATCCCTGCGGATCGAGGCCTCCGGGGGTGCCGACTGATGCGGCTGCTTCCGCCGCGCACACCTAAGGTGCCGGCAGATCTGCGCGAACGACTCCGCATTCCCCGATCCGAGAACGTCATCGCCTGGGGATCGGGGCAGATGACCCGACCGGGGGAGCCTTCTGCCTTCCGTGGCTACCTGGCCGCCACGGATCACGCCTTCTATGCCGAAGGGCCGGGGGAGCGTGTCACCTGGGACCGCATCAGCAGGGCGTCATGGGACCAACCAGTCCTTGAGGTCGTGCTGGAGGACGAGGCAGGCGCCGTCTCCGGTCGACTGCGGCTGGACGTCGACCAGTCGTGGAATCTGCCCGCTGCCGTGCACGATCGTGTGACCGCCAGCGTGGTCGTCAGCGAGATGATCGACCTCGGTGACGGTGTACGGGCACGCATGGCCGCGCGTCGCGCGAACGACCACGCGGACATCCGGTGGACCGTCGTCTTCGACGCTGGAGCGGACCCGAGGGACCCGCAGCTTCAGGCTCGCGCTCGTGCCGCCCTGACCGACCTAAGGAGCTCGTTGGGCATCTGACTCCCCGTGTCGGGGACCCGGTCGCCCTTTGCTAGTCTCTCGGCGCTGGTCAGCAATCCCCCATAGCTCAATTGGCAGAGCATTCGACTGTTAATCGAAGGGTTTCTGGTTCGAGTCCAGATGGGGGAGCAAGTGAGGCCCCTGCTTCGGCAGGGGCTTCGGTCTGTCCAGGGTGCGTCCCGTCGGTGAGACCGGTGTCAGGAAACCGAACATAGGCGCCCAAGGTTGCTCGTGTGAGCCTTGCGCACGGGGATAGCCTCGCCACCTCCCAAAGAAGGCGGTGACGGTGTCGTGGTGAGGCTCGGGGTTGCACCGAAGATCGCCATATCTGGTGTTCTCGCGGTGGTGATGGGGGCTGGAGCCAGTCCAGCCACTGCAGCGGATGCTGACGGTCGCCGGATGGACAAGATCGGTGATTCCGGGCCCACCATCGCGCCGCTCCTGAAGCGCGACATCCTGGTCGGCGCAGATATGTGGGACACGGTCCCCCGACTCATGTCGTTGACGCTGAATTTTGAGGGGATCATCGGCATTCCCTATGCCGATGATCCCGATTTCGACGTTGCCAGTGCTGCCGTCACCGCCTTCGGAGGTGCGTGGAACACGCTCTCTGAGTGCAGTTCGCCGCCGACCACGATCTCGCACACCACCGCCGTGTCGCCACAGCAGTACTACTCCGTGAGTGGTGTCTACGGCGAGTTTCTCGACGTGGTCCAAGTGCAGACGTCATGGCCCGTGCGTCCGAGCACCCTGGACGGCACCGATTTCAAGGTCACCTTGAATGACGGCAGTGTCGCCAAAGCCGTGGCGGCGATGGTGGTCCCGAACTTCGAGTACAACGAGCGATCAGTTCTGATCCTGAATGGCGAATTCGGCAACCGCTTCCCCAAGAGCGATCCCCGCGTGCGCTATCCGGTGAAGGTCGAGGTCGTCAGGGACGCCACGCCACTGCAACTCGTCGGGCCAAGGGGCACCCTGGCCAGCGCCGTCGGCATGAGCATCACCAACGACAAGACTCCCTGTGACGACTTGTCCAGCGATCCCGCTCAATGGCCAGGTCCGCGAATCATCGCAGCCAAGATGACCCGCATGTCGACGCTCGGCGAGGACGGCCCCGCTCCGCTGAAGCAGGGAATGCTGCCCAATGACGGAATCTCGTTGTACGGAAAGAAGGAGGCGCGCTTCCGCATGCGAATGCTGACCGTCGGCGGGGCCTTCTCACCCGATGGGATCTTCGGCCTGCACCCGGGTGACTATCGCAAGCACTTCCGTCTGGTGGGGATCGAGGATGACGGCACTCGCGTACCGCTGACCGAGTCGGGCAAGACCTACTTCATCGACGGGCACCCGATCCGAGTAGAGGGATTGGCCGACCTCGGCGTGAAGCAGGACAGCTACGACCAGTGCTATCAGGAGGACAGCGAGAACCAGATCGACGTCATCCTGTCCGGCAGTGTCAAGGCGGCCGAACGGATCAAGATCCTGCAGATCCCGTCCCAGGGCGACGGGTACTCGCCTCTCTACAACGACGGCGGCCCTGGCAACAATCCGACGCCTGGAGTTCGATACACCGCTCCGAGCCCACGGCACTCCGTATCGATCATCAACGGACTGAAGGACCCGATGAGGGTGACATTTCGGGCAACGCCAAGGCCGTCGCTCCTGCAACGGTGAGCAGCGTCCTGGTGCCCACCATCGCGAGGGTGCCGCGGCGCTGTCGCACTCATGTCGACTCCAATCGTGGCTCAGGTGCAAGACTCCACTTGTGTCCCATCGCATTGCTGAAGTCGTCTATGACTGCTTCGATCCTCAGGCCCTGGCCGATTTCTATCGGCACCTCGTTGGCGGTCGGTCGCGGCAGTCCCGTCCCGAGTGGGCGACGATTTGGGCCGACCCCCTCATCATCGGGTTCCAGAAGGTTCCCGAGGGCAAGGCGGTCAAGAACCGCTGCCACCTCGACTTCGAAGCCGATGACCTCGAGACCGCGGCCGAACGTGCTGTGACCTTGGGGGCAACCCGACTCGGTGGGATCGTCGATGACCCACCGGGCGCGTTCGTGGTGCTGCAGGACCCCGAGGGCAATGAGTTCTGCTTCGTCGCGGGGTACCCGGAATACCCCGATGCCTAGTCGACGAGCAGGTGCTCCGGTCGTCGGCGGCGCTCTCCGGTCACGACGAGAGCAACACCACCGACGACGATGGTGAGGCCGATGGCCACATCGTGCGTGATGGCCTCGGAGAGGATCAACGACCCGAGCACCACGGCCACCACGGGGTTGACGTAGGCGTACGTGGCCGTGAGGGAGATGGGTGCATTGCCGAGAAGCCAGACATAGGACGCGTAGGCGATCAAGGAGGCGATCACGAGATAGAGCCAGCCCAGCCAGGAAGCGATGGTCACCGAGGCCAGATCCCACCGCTCGCCCATAAGGAAGCCCGCGACCGTCAGGAAGACACCGGCCGTCAAGAGTTCGTAGACGGTCGTCGTCAGCGGATTCGAGGGAAGCTCGAACGCGGTCGAACGCCAGGAGAAGTAGGCCCAGGACAGGCTCCCCAGCACGATCCCCAGGGACCACAGAACGACATCCAAGTCACCTCCGGACACGGGCGACGTGCCTCCGGGCAGGAGCATCAGAGTCAGGCCGACCAGTCCTACGGCAACTCCGGCGAGAGTCAGTCGTGAGGGCCGTTCTCGAGCGCGCACGCGGAACAGCACCATCCACAGCGGCGTGACGGAGACGATGAGCGCGGCGATTCCCGAGGGCACGTACCTCTCAGCCAACGACACCATGCCGATCCCCACCCCGAGGATCATCACGCCCATGACGACGACGGACCCCAGCTGCCTCCTGTTCAGGCGAAGGACGTCGGGGCCGCGGACCACGGTGAGGATGGCCGCGAGGATGAGACCGGCCAGCAGGAAGCGGCTGCCGTTGCCCATGAGTGCCGGCATGGACTGCAGGAGCAGCGCGATCCCGAGGTACGTCGCGCCCCACAGCAGCCACAGCGGGATCAGGCGCAGCAGGATCGCCGGGGTCGGAGCGCGGACGACACCCCGGACGTCAGCGGTGGTCACGAGGTGAGGGTGACAGGTACCGTCGGACCGTGTCGCACCGGGGAGGACGGTCGCCGCGCAGGAACTCGAGGATCAGCGCCTGAGAGTGCCGACCACGACCGTGTGGTTCTCGAAGGGTGTCGCTGCGGGGGACTCCGACCAATACACCTTCCACATGTTGTTGTTCGACGGGATGGCCGTGGGATCGAGTGCATTGACCGATGCCGGGGTGAGTGGGGTGCCGTCGACCTTCCAGGACAGGCCGTCCTTTGAGGTGGCGGCGAACAGCCGCTGGGGCGGGTCGCCGGGGCCGGTGGACACGAGCGCGATCCAGTCGCCGGTGGCGGCGCGGACGATCTCGGAGTCGACGTAGCCACCGGTGAACCGGTAGCCGGGATCCTGCACGAAGGAGGTGCCCGCGGCGTCGGTCGACGTTGCGCTCAGGATGACCTCGGTCGACCGCGACTTCTTGACGCCACCGAGCAGAGACGGGTCGACCTTGCACTTCTTCATGGCCTTCTTGTCCTTGGCGGATGGCTTGGCTCCACCTCCGATGGCCTGGACCCGCTTCTTGCCCAGGACCTTCGCCAAGCACATGAGCTGCTGCGGAGTGGGCGATGATGCACTGGACGATCCACCGGACGGCATCGCCACCCAGTAGAGGCGGACCCGGCCGTCTGGCAGAACGACGGAGTCGGGGACGCCCCACGCACGCTGCTCGGTCGGGCTGGAGATGCCCAGATCGGTGATGGCTCCGAGCTGCGGTGTCCCGGCGGCGTCGTAGGAAACCAGGGCAGTGGACAGGCTCTTGGTGGCTTGGCCCGGCGTGACGAAGTAGGCGCGCTGGCTGCCGTCGGCGAGCGTGACGGACGTGAAGTCATTGCCGAAGTCCATGGGCAGCTGCTGCGGTGTCGTGCAGGACGCACCGGTGCACAGGGCCATGGCCCAACCGCCTGGATCAGTGGACCCGTAGAAGACCCTGTCCTGTTCGGAGTTGGCGATCTCAGCGAACGGGCTGACGCCCTTCAAGGGCGTCTTTTGGCCGGGTGAGAGCGTGAAGGAGTCCGCGAGGGCCGGGGCCGCGGTGCCGAGGATGAGGGCTGCAGCAATGGAGGCGGTGAGTAAGCGACGGTGCATGGCGGGACGCTAATGGCGCACGATCACGTGAGAAGGAGATTCAACATTTCTGCGACACGATTCACATCTTGGGGGTCGAATTCGAGCGCCACGGCTGTCACCACAGCCTCGTTGGCCGCGCCGTCGACCGGTGGGGCGGTGACGCCGCCACGAGCTGGTCCTCCCCGTAGCGGCCACCCACGCTGGCTCGTGATGCACCGGGCTTGACCCGGACGGTCAGGCGGATCTCGCTCACGGGGGGATTCCCGCAGTCGGGAACATCCCGCCGATCCGCGGTGTTGAGTCGGGGTATGAGCTCGACAGTCGTCGCGTGTCCCGGATGCGGGGCCAAGAACCGTGTTCCCGCGGCCGCCTCCGGTCGCCCCCGTTGTGCGTCCTGCAAGAGGGATCTGCCCTGGGTGGCGGACGCCACGGACGCCACGTTCACCGAGGCCACAACGACCTCGTCCCTGGTCCTCGTGGACCTGTGGGCGCCGTGGTGCGGGCCATGCCGCATGGTGGCTCCCGTGCTGGAGAAGCTGGCGGCGCGCTACGCCGGTCGGCTGAAGGTGGTCAAGGTGAATGTCGACGACAATCCCCAGATCGCCCGCACGTATGACGCGTCGTCCATCCCCACCCTCGTCATGCTCAAGGACGGGCAGGTGGTCGGCAGAGTCGTCGGGGCGCAGCCGGAGCCGGCCCTGGCCCAGCAGATCGAACCGCTGCTGCCGCCGGCCCCGTAGGGAGCCGACGGCAGCAGTCGGGGAGGGCCGGAGGCTCGGGTCCGGGCCTTTGAGGAAGCTGCTAGCGAAGCGACGCCATGAGGGCCGCCGGGCGGGGAGCACCCGGAACGTCCGAGGCCTTGTAACTGAGAACCTGCTGGTTGATCCGCAGGTAGTAGTCCCCACCCTTGGTGTACCGGTCCTCGCAGACCATGGTTGCCTGCGACCGCTTCATGTGGCCCTTCTCGTTGGCCACGACGATCATCTGGAAGTCCCGGCAGTTCTCGCCATAGGGATTGACGAAGGAGTCCAGGGTCCACGTGTAGTTGGTCTCGGGGCCGGTCGGCGAGTTGTAGACCGAGGTCACGGTCAAACTCCCGGCGTCGGGCATCAGATAGTCGGGGGTGCTCACCATCCGTGCGGCGTAGTCGGCCACGCTGTACCCCTGGATCAGGTTCGCGGCCTGGGCGAGGCGCCGGTCGCGCTGAACGTTGGTGATGGCGAGGCGCGGATTCGTCCCCGACGGGATGATCTGCGGGTTTGCGGACCGGGCGAGGTTGGCGGTCAGCCAGGTGCCGTCGCCCAACACGCTGGCCCTCGGCGAGTGCACACCCTGCGCCTGGACCAGTCCTGCCTCTGACTCATGGCTCATGTCGGTCCCGTAGACCGAGTAGTCACCGCCACGCGTCGTTGCGTTGAAGCTGCTTCGATTGGCGCGAAAGAAGACTGTGACTGAGGCATAGTCCCCCGGCCCCGGAGTGTCGCCGTTGTAGCCCGTGCGGTAATAGATGTGCTTCGTTGATGTGTACGCGTTCAGGCCCTTCTGCTGGGCCAGGGCGGCGGACGCCTCGGAGATGCCTCGGATCGTGGTGGCGTCGAAGACGGGCTCTGCACTCGCCGCGCTGACAG
>JAURME010000049.1 GCA_030830865.1 Candidatus Nanopelagicales bacterium
GATGAGTTCGAGGATGCGACGCTCCTGGTCGGAGAGCGCGTCGAGGCGATCGTCGTGCTTCTCGCCGTTGCGCAGCCGCTCGAGGACCCGCTGTGTGGCCTGCGGATCGAGCAGCGACTTGCCACCGGCAACCTGGCGGATAGCGTCAATCAGGTCATTGCCGCGGATCTCCTTCAGCACATAGCCCGACGCCCCAGCCATGATCGCATCGAAGAGGGCCTCGTCATCCGCGTAGGACGTGAGCATGAGGCAGCGGACCTCGGGCATCTCGGACCGGATGTCGCGGCACACCTCGACCCCGCTGCCGTCGGGCAGGCGCACGTCGAGGACGGCGACGTCCGGGTGGGCGGCCGGGATGCGGTGCATCGCGTCCGTGGTCGAGCCCGCCTCACCGACGACCTCCATGTCGGCCTCGAGCCCGATGAGGTCGGTGAGTCCGCGGCGGACGATCTCATGGTCGTCCATGAGGAACACGCGGATCGGTGGGGTGTCCTGGCTCATGTCGGCCATTGTGTACCAACCGACTCAGGGAGTCATGGTCATCGCGGCGAGCACCAAGTCGTTGAGCTCCGGGTCGCCGTCCAGCCTGACGCGGGGCCGGACCTCCTCGACGGGTGCCCTGCCCGCCGCCAGCAGCTCGAGGTCCGCGAACGTCAGAGTGAGCGTGACGGCGGGGTCGGACACGGGAGCGCAGATCTCGCCGCGACCCGCTCCGTCCGACACGATCCATGCCTCGACACCGCGACCGACATCGGCGACCACCACGTGGAGGACGGAGCCGGCGGGCGCATCGGCCTGTTTGGCCCACACCTTCGGAAGTCCAGCGATGAACTGCTGAAGGGTCACGATTGCCGCCGGGGTGTCCCAGCCCCCGGGCCGGCCTACCGCGGCGCGGATGTCCTGCTCGTGCACCCAGGAGTCGAGGATCCGCAGGCGCATCATGCGCTGCACGTCCACGGGACGGCCGGTCGGACTGTGCATCTCGGCGTCGGCGGGCAGCACGTCGAGTTCTGCGCGCCGACGGGCGATGACAGTGCGCAGCTCGCCGATCACCTCAGCCTGGGGGCGACCGCGCCGCAGGTCGACGCCCACCTCGGTGAAGCGGTCGGTGTCGCTCGACACGTGGGGCAGCGCTGCCCAGTCGGGCTCGTGGTCGGGTCGGGGATCGTCGGTCAGCGACAGTTCAATGTCGGTGATGTGGGCGACGAGGTCCGCCACCGACCAGCCCGGGCACGGACTGGCGGCCAGCCACTGGTCGTCATCCAGTGAGGCGGCAAGGTCCGCGATGGCCTCGAGTTCGGCCTGCCAGATGTCGATGGTCTCAGCGCGGTCAGGAATGTGGGCGACGTCCATCCCAGCACCGTAGCCGTCCGCGGCCCCGACCCGTAGTGTCAGGCGCATGACTGTGCGCGTCGCCCTGATCCAGCTCGATGTCTCCTCCTCCGAGCCGGTGGCGCATCGCGTCACGCGCGTGCTCGGCCTGGTCGACGAGGTCGCCCAGGACGCCGACCTTGTCGTGCTGCCCGAGCTCTGGCACGTCGGCGCCTTCGACATCGATGCTGCTCGCGATCACGCCCAGCCGATCGATGGACCGCTCGTCACGGCCCTCTCGACACTGGCGCGCGAGCGGGGCATCTGGCTGCACGGCGGCTCGTTCGCCGAGATCGGCGACGACGGCCAGCACTACAACACCAGCGTGCTACTCGCTCCCGACGGCACGGTCGCCGCGGCCTACCGGAAGATCCACCTGTTCGGATTCGAGGGCGGCGAGACCGTCCTCATGAGCGGGGGCGACGAGCTGTTCGTCGTCGACACCCCGCTCGGGCCGACGGGCCTGGCCACCTGCTACGACCTGCGCTTCCCGGAGCTGTTCCGCGCGCTCGTCGAGGGTGGGGCCACGGCCTTCCTCATCAGCTCGGGTTGGCCGTCACCGCGTATTGAGCACTGGGACGTGCTGACCCGGGCGCGCGCGATCGAGGACCAGGCGTGGGTCATCGCGTGCAATGAGGTGGGGGCGCAGCCTGGCATCACCCTGGGGGGCCACTCCGTGGTGGTCGATCCCAAGGGTGCGGTGGTGGCGCAGGCCGGCACGGAGGCCGAGGTGCTGTTCGTCGACATCGACCCCGACGCACCGACTCAGTGGCGGCGCGACTTCCCCGCCCTGGAAGACATCCGGATCGGGTGACGCCGTCAGTTGGTCAGGGTGGCGGGCGTCCCGATCGCGATGGCCGGTGACTTCTTCGGATCAAGCCATCGCATCAGGACGCGCATACGGGGCTTGGCGATCGAGATGCAGCCGGCCGTGGGCTTGCCTTTGCTGACGTGCAGGAAGATCCCGCCGCCGGCACGGGTGTCGGCCGACTGATCGGTGCGCCTGACCCCGCGGGCGTTCCTCGTCACCTTGCCGTCCGGCAGGTTGTAGTCGAGCACGGCGACGTAGTCGTACTGCCGGCCGTAGGACCAGAGCATCTCGACGTAGCTGCCATATGACGACCACGAGACGGCGGCGTCCTGGAAGAGGTTGTAGGTCGCGGGCACACGGGGGTTGTAGGTCCAGGCATCATTGCGGTCGACCCTGACGTAGGGCAGCCTCGTCCCCGGGTCGGCGCTGCGACCGAAGCCGCGCAGGATCTCGTAGGTGCCGGTCGGTGTCGTGCCCGTTCCCTGGCGCCGCGTGGGACCCGGTGCGAGGCCGCCGTAGCCGAGGAATGCCGGCGTGGCCCCTATCACCTCCCGCCACGAGCCGTCCTCCGCGCGCTCGTAGGCCGTGAGGGTTGCCGTCGTGGATCGCATGGACGCAGCGGAGACGACGATCAGCTGGCGGGCGTCACCGATCCCGCGGATCTGCTCCGGGGTGACAGGCGCGGCGGACGCGGTCGCCGGGACGGCGACGAACAGGAGAGCGAACGCGCTGAGGACCGTGAGCGCTCGGATGCGCAGGCTGGTCACCTGCCCACGGTACGTCGTCGTTCCGTCACCCGCACACAGCGACGCCCCCCGCGCGTCAGCGCAGGGGGCGTCGAGTCGATCGATGGCTACTGGACGGTGGGAAGTCCCGAATCCTGCCAGCCGACGATCCCGGACTCGAGCTCGTAGATGCTGGTGATGCCGTTGTCGGCCATGGTCGCGACGGCGGGCTGCGAGCGGTTGCCGCTGCGGCAGTAGACCGCGTAGGTGCCGGCGGGGTCGAGCGTGCTGATCTGGTCGAGGAAGTCGGGGCCCTGGACGTTGAAGTTCACGGCGCCTTCGATGTGTCCCTCGGCGAACTCCTCGGGCGAGCGGACGTCGATGATCTGGACCCCGGGGGCGGTGACGATCTCGGAGAAGGCAGCGGCGTCGACCCGCTCCGGGGAGGCGGGTGCCTGCGCGGACGTGCCTGGGTCCTGTGCGCCGGAGGTCTCGGGCTCGGAGGACGAGCAGCCGGCGAGGCCGAGGCTGAGGGAGACGAGGAGAGTGGCGCTGGCCGCGACAAGACGCTGGTGCATACCCCCTAGGGTATCACGCCGCCGCGGGCGGGGCTACCGGGAATCGTCGCGACGGTTCATGGCCGCCAGTCGCTCGTTGTAGGCCCGGAGCTCGGCATCGTCGTCACGGTCGGCCTGGCGGTCATTGCGCACGGCCTCGCGCTCGTCACTGCGCGACCACTGCACGGCGATCGCAATGAGCACGATGAGTGTCGGGATCTCCGACAGTCCCCAGGCCACCTGCCCGCCCTCGAGGCTGTCACGCAGCGGGTCGGTGATCCACTCGGGCTGGACGATCCCATACCACTCGGCCGCGAGCGGCTCGGTGCCCATCATCAGGGCGACCGCAAAGAATCCGTGCACGGCAAGGGCGAGGAGGAGCAGGACGAGCCGGCCCCAGTACGGCAGCGGCTTCGGCCGCGGGTCTATGCCGATCAGCACCCAGTAGAAGAGATAGCCCGAGACGATGAAGTGCACCTGCATGAACACGTGGCCGACGTGGCTGCCCATCAGCCAGCCGAAGGCCGGCGTGAAGTACAGGGCGTAGAGGCCGATCACGTAGACGACGAAGACATAGAACGGATTCGTCAGCACACGCGTGATCCAGCTGTGCAGGAACCACACCAGCCACTCACGCGGCCCGCGCTCATTACCCACCGCAGGCTTCAAAGCGCGAAGGGCAAGGGTTGCCGGTGCTCCCATGACGAGCAGGATCGGCGCCAACATCGTCATGGTCATGTGCTGCACCATGTGCAGGCCGACGGACACCTGCGCGTACACCGCGATGCCGGCATTCGTGGTCCACATGATGACGAGCAGGCCCACGATCCATGACGCAGTGCGAAGCCAGGGCCACCGGTCGCCACGACGCACAAGCCGCACCACTCCGGCGACGTACAGAGCACCCAGGACGACGCAGGCAGTGAAGAACAGGGGGTCCAGGGAGAACGTGAGGCTGACGTTGGCGACCGTCGGAGCCGGCGGGTACGGGAAGCCCAGCAGGCTCTCCCCATACGTATCGAGCAGGACCTCGACACGCGGTGTCGGGCTGGAGGCCAGGGCCACGCCGAGCCCGACGGCGATCACCATGATCACCAACTCGACGGCGGCCACCCGGGCGAACACGACAGCACGGGAGGACCGGCCCAGCGTGCCGATGACCCGCTTGCGCACCGTCCAGCCGATGATCCCAAGTCCCACGATGAGCGCTGCCTTGACGATGACGGTCTGCCCGTAGCCCGTCGTCACGAGTTGGCCGGCGTTGTCGAGTCGCGCGTAGGCGTTGCCGACACCGCTGACGGCGAGCAGGACGATCGACACGAGCGCGATCGTTGAGAAGCGCCTCACCGCGCGCTCCAGCGGCAGGCTCCGTCGCGCGGCATGGACAGCCAGCGCCATCAGCCCGCCGATCCACAGCACTGCTGCGACGACATGGGCCACACCGGCGGTCGTGGCGAGGGCGTGGTCCCCAAGCCCGGACGCATGGCCGGCGAGAGCTGGGAGGGAAGCCGCCGCGATGGCG
This sequence comes from Candidatus Nanopelagicales bacterium, assembly GCA_030830865.1. Classification (GTDB taxonomy): domain Bacteria; phylum Actinomycetota; class Actinomycetes; order S36-B12; family S36-B12; genus UBA10649. The sequence goes on from JAURME010000049.1 coordinate 4,987, forward strand.
ACCAGCAACCAGGCCGCCGAAGCGCCCGTGGAGGCGGTCACGAGCGCACCGACGGCGATGACGAAGGCGAGAATCGCCATGAAGAGGAGGGCCCGTGTCGTCGGGATCTCATTGGCGTAGGTGGAGACGATGTCTGGTGTCGCTGCCTCGCTCAGAGGCAGGCCGAGGACGTTCGCCAGCTCGAGAAACATCTGCACGATCGCAAGGACGGCCCAGACCAGCGCTGCTGCCGTGGCGAGTCGCAGGTCGGCGCGACCCTGCTGTGAGACCACGCCGTCGCGGGACGACGGCGCGAGGAAGCTCGCCGACAGCAGCCAGCCGATGGTAGCGATGGCCGCCAAGTTCGACAGCGTGCGCAGGATCGGCGAACCCCACCCGACGATCGGCCCGGGATCTGGCAGCCCAGGTTCCGCGGGGACGTAGCTGCCTCCCGCGACGACGAGGCCGAATGCCGTCGCGACGATCGCGAGGGCGATCAGCAGCGCGCCGATCGTGCCCAGAGCCGAGATGCCGACGGGTGGGCTGACTGTCCGGGCTGATCGCGGGTCGTGCGTCCGCGCTGTGCTGCTCACTATGCGAGCGTACGACGCTCCGGGGCCTTGGACGGCCGCTGGTCCCACCACCAGCCGATCGGCTCCGCGTATTTCGCCAGCAGGGGTCCGATGGTTGCCGTGATGATCACGTAGGCAGCGGCGAGGGCGGAGAACTGCGGGGGCAGCACGCCGCTCACGGCCACCAAGCCGGCGATGATGACGCTGAACTCACCACGGGCGGCGAGCAGGGCTCCCGCGCGCATCCTGGAGATCGTGCCACCCTCGACGGTCCGGCTCGCCAGCCATCCCGTCGCGAATTTGGTAGCGACGGTGACGACCACGAGGAGCAGAGCAGGCAGGAGCACGGAGGGGAACTCGCTGACGTCCGTCACGAGTCCGAAGTACGCGAAGAACACCGCGGCGAGCAGTTCACGCAGCGGGTCGAGCCGGCGACGCGCCACCTCGGCCACCTCGCCGGTCAGCAGCAGACCGACGAGGAACGCGGCGACTGCCGAGGAGAAGGACAGTCGGGTCGCGAGGCCCGCCGCGGCGACGGCCAGACCGAAGACGACGAGCAGCAGCCCCACCGGCTCGGCCCCGCGGAAGATGCGGGGGGTCCAGTCGCTGCGTCGCACGGCCACGATGAGGACGACGGCCACCACCATCAGGGCGACGCCGACGCTGATCAGTCCGGCGATGAGCCCGGTCCCGGTGAGCACCACCGTGAGCACCGGCAGGTAGGGCGCCATGACGAGGTCCTCGATGACGAGGATGCTGACGACGGGCCCGGTCTCGGGGTTGCGCCGCCAGCGCAGATCCTTGACGACCTGAGAGACGATGCCGCTGGACGAGATGTAGGTGACTCCGCCGAGGGCGATGGCCCCGGCGACCCCCCAGCCGAAGGCCAGGCCCATGGCGGCACCGGGAAGGGAGTTTGCGAGCAGGTCGAAGGCGCCCGGGCCCTTCTGCCGCCGGGCATGGTCGACGATCTCCCGACCGGAGTACTCAAGGCCGAGGAGCAGCAGTAGGAGGATGACGCCCAACTCGGCGACGATCGGGATGAAGGTGCCCTGGGCGTCGACCTCAAGCCCCGGGGCGTTCCCGAGGATGAGACCGCCGATGAGGTAGAAGGGAACGGCCGAGAATCCGAAGCGGTGGGCAACGCGCGCAAGCACGCCGAGGATCACGAGCAGGACGCCGAACTCGAGCAGCAGGGTGGCGTCGACCGCCGGAGATCCGGCGGCGGCGACGTGGAGCATCCCCTGATCCTGCCAGCAGATGCTCGGGAGGGTCGCCGATCGCGTTGCAAGGCGTTCGCAACTACAGCGAAGGGGCAGCAGTCGACCGGCCGGCCATGACATCGTCCCTTCATGGACTACGTGCAGTCGATCACCGACCTCATCGGAAACACCCCCCTTGTGCGGATCTCCAGCGGCGGTGATGCGTCGACGGCATCCGACGGCCCGCTGCTGCTGGCCAAGGTCGAGTACTTCAATCCGGGCGGCTCGGTCAAGGACCGCATCGCCACCCGGATGGTGGACGAGGCCGAGCGTCAGGGGCTGCTGAAGCCCGGAGGGACGATCGTCGAGCCCACCAGCGGCAACACCGGCGTGGGCCTGGCCCTCGTGGCTCAGCAGCGTGGGTACTCATGCGTCTTCGTATGCCCCGACAAGGTCAGCGAGGACAAGAGGAACGTCCTGAAGGCGTACGGAGCGGACGTGGTCGTCTGCCCGACCGCCGTGGATCCGGAGGATCCGCGGTCCTACTACTCGGTGAGTGACCGCCTGATGCGCGAGACGCCTGGAGCCTGGAAGCCGGATCAGTACTCGAATCCGGCCAATCCGCGATCGCACTTCGAGACGACGGGTCCGGAGATCTGGCGCCAGACCGAGGGACAGATCACCCATTTCGTCGCTGGGATCGGCACCGGCGGCACGATCAGCGGAACGGGTCGCTATCTCAAGCAGGTCAGTGACGGGGCTGTACGGATCATCGGCGCCGACCCGGTCGGCTCGGTCTACTCCGGAGGCACCGGGCGCCCGTATCTCGTCGAAGGCGTGGGCGAGGACTTCTGGCCCTCGGCGTATGACCCGGAGATCTGTGATGAGGTCATCGCGGTCTCCGATCGTGAGGCGTTCGCGACGACGCGCGAACTGGCGCGCACGGAGGGACTGCTCGTCGGCGGGTCATGCGGCATGGCCGTCGCTGCGGCTCGCAGGGTCGCTGCGACAGCAGGGCCCGATGCCGTGATCGTCGTGCTTCTGCCTGACGGAGGCCGCGGCTACCTGTCGAAGGTGTTCGACGACAGCTGGATGCTCTCGTACGGCTTCCTCGCCGACGAGATGCAGGACCGATCGGTAGGCGATGTCCTCCGCGAGAAGGCAGGTGACCTGCCGACCTTCGTGCACATGCACCCCACCGAGACCGTTCGTGAGGCCATCGATGTACTACGTGAGTTCGGTGTCTCGCAGGTCCCGGTCGTTCGTGCCGAGCCACCTCTCATGGCCGCCGAGGTCGTGGGGGCGGTTTCGGAGCGCACCCTGCTCGATGCACTCTTCAGTGGCAGGGCCCATCTGGCGGATCGGATCGACAAGCACATGGAGCCGCCCCTGCCGATGGTGGGCGCGGGTGTGTCGGTGACCGAGGCGGTGGCCTGCCTGGAAGCATCGGACGCGCTCATCGCACTTGACGGGGGACAGCCCATCGGCGTCGTGACCCGACAGGACATCCTCGCCCACCTCGCTCTGTAGCCTGACACGACACCGAGGAGGACCCATGTCCGGATTCGATACGCGCGCCATCCATGCCGGCCAGGAACCCGACCCGCTGACCGGCGCGGTGGTTCCCCCGATCTACCAGGTCTCCACTTACAAGCAGGA
>JAURME010000050.1 GCA_030830865.1 Candidatus Nanopelagicales bacterium
ATGCGAACGGGGGACGTCCAGTGCAGCAGGCATGCCAGCGCCGTACGCCCCCCGGTCGAGAGAATCAACCAGAAGACTGGTTGATCTACTTCGTCATAATCTCCCGCATGAGGGCGGCGGTGGCGGACGGGGTCTTGCCGACCTTCACGCCGACGGCCTCGAGAGCCTCCTGCTTGGCGGCCGCGGTGCCGGCGGAGCCGGACACGATCGCGCCCGCATGGCCCATCGTCTTGCCCTCGGGGGCGGTGAAGCCCGCGACGTAGCCGACGACCGGCTTGGTGACGTTGTCCTTGATGAAGGCCGCGGCCCGCTCCTCGGCGTCGCCACCGATCTCGCCGATCATCACGATCGCATCGGTCTCGGGATCCTCCTGGAAGGCCGCGAGGCAGTCGATGTGGGTCGTGCCGATGATCGGGTCGCCACCGATGCCGACGCAGGTGGAGAAGCCGATGTCGCGCAGCTCGTACATCATCTGGTAGGTCAGCGTGCCGGACTTCGACACCAGGCCGATGCGGCCGGCCTTGGTGATGTCGGCCGGGATGATGCCGGCATTCGCCTTGCCGGGGCTGATGATGCCCGGGCAGTTCGGGCCGATGATCCGCGTGGTGCCGGCGTTCTCCGCATACTGGAAGAACTGTGCGGTGTCGTGCACCGGGACGCCCTCGGTGATCACGACCGCGAGCGGCATCTTCGCGTCGACGGCCTCGTCGACCGCGTCCTTGGTGAAGCGCGGGGGGACGAACAGGACGCTGACGTTGGCGCCGGTCTCGGCCATCGCCTCGGCGACGGACGCGAACACCGGGATGCCGTCGACGTTCTCACCGGCCTTCTTGGAGTTCACGCCACCGACGACGTTGGCGCCGGAGGCGACCATACGACGCGTGTGCTTGGTGCCCTCGGAGCCGGTCATGCCCTGGACGATGATCTTGCTGTTCTCGTCAAGCCAGATAGCCATGTCGTGGTCCTCTACTTTCCGGCCGCGAGCTGGGCGACGCGGCGGGCCGCATCGTCCATCGTCTCGACGAGTTCGATGAGCGGGTGATTGGCGTCCGTGAGGATCTTGCGACCCTCGACCGCGTTGTTCCCGTCGATGCGGGCGACGATCGGCTTGGTCAGCTCGACGCCCTTGGCCTCGAGCATCTCGAGGGCCTGCAGGATTCCGTTGGCGACAGCGTCGCACGCGGTGATGCCCCCGAACACGTTGACGAAGCACGACTTGACCTCGGGGTCGGTGAGCACGATGTCCAGGCCATTGGCCATGATCTCCGCGCTCGCGCCGCCGCCGATGTCGAGGAAGTTGGCCGGCTTCATCCCGCCGAACTCCTCACCGGCGTAGGCGACGACGTCGAGGGTGCTCATGACGAGCCCGGCGCCGTTGCCGATGATGCCGACCTCACCGGACAGCTTCACGTAGTTGAGGTCGAACTCCTTGGCGCGCAATTCGATCGGATCGGTGTTCTCGCGGTCTTCGAAATCCGCGTGCGAGGCGTGCCGGTAGTTGGCGTTCTCGTCCAGCGTGACCTTGCCGTCGAGGGCGAGGACGGTGCCGTCCGGATCGAGGATGAGGGGGTTGACCTCGACGAGCGTGGCGTCCTCCTTGACCAGGACGTCCCAGAGCTGCTGCAGGATCGCGACGACCTGATCCTTGACGGCCTCCGGGAAGTTGGCGGCGTCAGCGATCTCACGGGCCTTTGCCTCGGTGCACCCCTCGAGGGCATCGACGCGGATCTTGGCGAGAGCCTCCGGCTTCGTGGCGGCGACCTCCTCGATATCCATGCCGCCCTCGACGCTGGCCATGGCCAGGAAGGTGCGGTTGGCGCGGTCGAGCAGGAAGGAGACGTAGTACTCCTCGGCGATGTCGCTCGCCGCGGTGATGAGCACCTTGTGGACCGTGTGGCCCTTGATGTCCATGCCGAGGATGGCGCCGGCCTTGGCCTGCGCATCGTCGGGGTTGTCAGCCAGCTTCACGCCGCCGGCCTTGCCGCGGCCGCCGGTCTTCACCTGGGCCTTGACCACGACCGCCGAACCGATCTTGCGGGCGGCCTCATGGGCCGCATCGGCCGTCGTGCACACCTCGCCCGGCGTCACGGGAACCCCGTGCGCACCGAACAGGTGCTTGGCTTGGTACTCGTACAGATCCACGTGCTCTCCTCTGACCCCGATCTGGGTATGTGGACGTCCAATAAGTCTGTCGAACGCACCCTACTCGCCCCGGGGCGAGCCTCCCTGTGGGGCTTGTCGCGACGTAGTGCCGCTCACACCGGGGTGCGCATCCCGGAAGGCGGTGGGCAGATGCGGGTGGGACACTTCCCTCGTGACACGGCCCACTCCCCTGGTTCTTGCCCTCGGCGGAAGCACCACACCGATGTCCGCCTCCGAGCGGGCACTGCGCATCGCGGGCGAGGCTGCCGTGGCCGCCGGGGCGCAACTCGAGTACCTGACCGGCCGACAGCTGATGCTTCCGATCTACGACACCGAAACCGCGGATCGCACGCCCGGGACCGCCGCACTGATCGACGCGATACGTCGTGCGGACGG
>JAURME010000051.1 GCA_030830865.1 Candidatus Nanopelagicales bacterium
GACCTCGCGGATCGCGTCGGGAGCAGTGACGTAGTTGACGAACCGTGCGCCTTCGCGCCCGAGTTCCGTGACGGTCACCGCCGAGGCCGCACTGCCGGAGACGTCGGCGTCCTTCGGGGGGTCGTTGTACGGCTGGTCGAGGTCGCGCCCCTGCGCCACAAGGGAACCGATGACACGCTGCGCCGCCAGCCTGCCCGCCAGGCCAACAGCTCCGGCCACACCGGCGCCCACGAGGACGGGCGTGACGGTGGTGATGGGGCCCGGGCCCCGACCGCTGGCAGCCTTGAGCAGGGACAGCGTGGTGCCGACCTTGACCCCCGCCGTCAGCCCGGCGATGCCACCGAGGACGAACGGGAAAGCCGCGCGGACCGGCTCCGGCCACGCCACGAGGGTCGGGCCACGGGAAGCCCAGGCCACGGCGCCGCCGACAGCGGCACCGACACCCAGACCCACCGCGGCGGGCTTCATCTCTAGGCCAGACCCGGGAAGAACAGGGCGACCTCGCGAGCAGCGGACTCCGGGGAGTCCGAGCCATGGGTCACGTTGTTCTGCATCTCGGTGGCGAGGTCGCCACGGATGGTGCCCATCTCGGCCTTGGCCGGGTTGGTCGCACCCATCATGTTGCGCCACTGGACAATCGCATCCGGGCCCTCGATCACCGCGGCGACGAGCGGGCCGCCGGTGATGAAGTCGACCAGGTCGGCGAAGAAGGGCTTGTCCCTGTGCTCGCCGTAGTGGGTCTCGGCCACCTCGCGGGTCAGGGTGCGCAGCTCCATCGCGACGATGCGGAAGCCCTTGCGTTCGATGCGGCCGATCACCTCACCGACGAGACCACGGGCGACGCCGTCGGGCTTGATGAGGACGAGAGTGCGCTCGGACACGGAGGTTCTCCTTGGTCACAGGTCGGGGATCAGCACCTCGGATGGTGCGGGAGCATCCTAACGACGCAGGGCGATCTGTCGTCGATCGCGTGGTCGCGCAACCACCGGGCGATCTCCGGCACGTCCAGATCCCCGTGGGCCACCGCCAGCACGAATGCCTCAGCATCATCCACTGAGTACGACAGGTCGCGTCCGTTCAGGAGATGGAAGGTCCTGACCGCCGCCCAGCCCAATCTCCTGTTGCCATCGGCCAAGGCATGGTTGCGCGCGATGAAATGCATGAGTGCGGCGCCCTGGAGCTTGAACGTTGGATAGGCCAACTCTTCGAAAGCGGTGGAGCGAGGGCGAACGGCCGCTGACTCGAGCAACCCGATATCGCCCACTGCCACGTCCGGCAACAGTCCCTCCGCCATCCGCAGGAGATCCTCCAGGGTCAGGAACCCCGGCTGACCAGTCATCGGGAGAGTCGGTCGAGCAGTTCTGCATCCTCGCTCGCGATGCGGGCGATGGCGCTCTTCAGTCGCTGCTCACGGCCCATGAGGTACTCCGCAATGGCCGTGTGGACGACCTCCTGCATCGAACGGCCTTCCACCTCTGATCGGGCCTTGAGGGCGGCGTGGGTGTCGGGATCGAGTCGGAGAGTCATGGCCATGACGGGTGCGGTATCACTGTGATAACACCCAAGTCGATGACTAACCTGTGGACGGCTGACAGCGCAGTGCTCTACCTGTGGGCGGGGGCGACCACACCGAAACCGGGATCTACTCCCCCGGGTCGGCCGCGGTGCGCTCGGCCTTCAGGCGGTCACCCCGCGAGCCAAGGTAGATGGCGGCCCACCACAGGACGACGAACAGCACTCCGACCACCAGCATCGTCCAGCCCACCACGATCGCCGAAGCCAGCACGACAACCTGCATGATCCAGCCGAGGGTGATGCCGAAGCGCCGCCCGACGAGCCCGGCGTTGAGAACGAGCAGAAGGATCAGCAGGCAGCCGATCCACCAGGCCAGAGTCGTGTTCTGCACGGAACCATCAGAGGTGGCCAGCGACGTGGCGAGCAGGATGACGATCGCCTCGATCGCCAGCACGGAAGCCGTCAACGCCCTCATGTCCCCGACTCCCGGTTCGCGACGCCGCCAGCGCCGAGAAGTTCACGAGCCTGCCCGACGAGAACGACGGATCCGGTGATCAGCACCCCGATCCCCTCGTACTGGCCACCCTCCTCGGCGAGGGCGAGCGCGCGATCGACCGCATCCGAAAGGTCCGGCTCGATGAACACCCGGTCGTCAGAGAAGACCTCGGCCGCGATCGCACCGAGGGAGTCGGCATCGACCGCTCGAGGTGAGGCCGGCTCGGTGATGACGATCTGCGCGAGCACAGGCTCGAGTGCCGTCAGGATCCCCAGAGCGTCCTTGCCGGACAGCACCCCCACCACACCGACGAGGTGGGCGAAGTCGAACGAGTCCCCCAGCGCCTGCGCGAGGGCCTGGGCGCCATGCGGGTTGTGGGCGGCATCGACGATGACAGACGGTCCACGCCGCACCACCTCGAGGCGCCCGGGCGACGTCACCATCGCGAAGCCCTCGCGCACCACCTCGGCATCGAGCACACCCACACCGCCGAGGAAGGCCTCGACCGCGGCGAGCGCCACCGACGCATTGTGGGCCTGATGCTCGCCGAACAGGGGCAGGAAGACGTCGTCGTACTCCCCCGCAAGCCCCTTGAGCGTCAGCAGCTGGCCGCCGACGGCGACACCGCGCGACAGCACGCCGAACTCGATGCCCTCACGGGCGACGGTCGCATCCATCTCGACCGCACGCTCGAGAAGGATCTCCGCGACCGGCAGCTCCTGCTGGGCGAGCACCGCGACGGACTCGGGCTTGATGATCCCGGCCTTCTCGCGCGCGATCTCCTCAACGGTGTCGCCGAGGTAGTCGCGGTGGTCCATGCCGATGGGGGTGATGACGTTGACCGCACCGTTCACGACGTTCGTGGAGTCCCATCCGCCACCGAGGCCCACCTCGATGACCGCGACGTCGACGGGGGCGTCGGCGAACGCGGCGAGCGCGAGGGCCGTCATGACCTCGAAGTAGGACAGCGGGGCTCCGTCATCGGCCGCGGAGTTCGCATCGACCACAGCGACGTAGGGAGCGATCTCCTCCCATGCCTGCAGCACCTTCTCCTCGGAGATGGGCTCACCCTCGAGGCAGATCCGTTCCCGCGCATCCGACAGGTGCGGGGAGGTGAACAGCCCGGTGCGCAGCCCGTGGGAGCGCAGCAGAGCCTCGATCATGCGGGCAGTCGAGCTCTTGCCGTTGGTCCCGGTGATGTGGATGACGGGGAACGCTGTCTGCGGGCTGCCGAGCAGGTCGGTGAGAGCCGCGATTCGGGCGAGTGTGGGCTCAATGATGTTCTCGGGCCAGCGCTGCTCCAGCAGGACCCACAGGGCACGGGCGTCGTCGATGGACTCCTCGGCTCCCATGGGCCGCGAGTCTACGTCCCGGAGGCCGAAATAGACTCGGCGCCCATGAGCGCCAACTCCCTGCCGGACAAGCCCACCCTCGACGGCATCGAGGCTCGCTGGGCGAAGGTATGGGAGGACGACGGCACCTACCGCTTCGACCGGACGAAGACACGCGAGCAGGTCTACTCGATCGACACCCCGCCCCCCACGGTGAGCGGATCGCTCCACGTGGGCCACGTGTTCTCGTACACGCACACCGACTGCATAGCCCGCTACAAGCGCATGCGCGGGTTCGAGGTGTTCTACCCGATGGGGTGGGACGACAACGGCCTGCCGACCGAGCGCCGCGTCCAGAACTACTACGGCGTGCGGTGCGACCCGAGCTTGCCGTACGACCCCGACTTCACTCCCCCGGGCGAGCCCGACGCCAAGAACCAGCTGCCGATCTCCCGCAAGAACTTCGTCGAGTTGTGCGAGCGCCTGACGGTCGAGGACGAGGTCGCGTTCGAGGAGCTGTGGCGGCGGATGGGGCTCTCCATCGACTGGTCGCAGACATACCAGACCATCGACGGCAACGCCCAGCGCGTGAGCCAGCTGGCCTTCGTGCGCAACGTCGCCCGCGGCGAGGCCTACCAGTCCGAGGCACCCACCCTGTGGGACGTCACCTTCCGAACCGCCGTCGCGCAGGCCGAGCTCGAGGACCGGGAGCGCCCCGGCGCGTACCACCGCATCGGCTTTCCGACCACGACCGATCCGGAGACCAAGGTCTTCATCGAAACGACGCGACCCGAACTTCTGGCGGCGTGCGTCGCCCTTGTCGCGCACCCTGACGACGAGCGATACCAGCCGCTCTTCGGCACCACCGTGACCACGCCGGCCTTCGGCGTCGAGGTGCCCGTCGTCGCCCACACCCTCGCGGACCCCGAGAAGGGTTCCGGCATCGCGATGATCTGCACGTTCGGCGACCTCACCGACGTCACGTGGTGGCGTGAGCTGCAACTGCCGACCCGTCCCATCATCGGCTGGGACGGTCGCATCCTGCGCGACGTCCCGGAGTGGATCACAATCGACGAGGGTCGAGGCCACTACGAGACGATCGCGGGCGCCACCAGCCACACGGCCAAGGAGCGGATGGTCGAGATCCTCACCGCGTCAGGTGACCTGGTCGGTGAGCCGAAGCCCATCACCCACCCGGTGAAGTTCTTCGAGAAGGGCGACAAGCCGCTCGAGATCGTCACGACCCGTCAGTGGTACATCACCAACGGCGGACGCGAGCCCGAGCTGCGCCAGCAGCTCATCGAGCGCGGCCGCGAGATCAACTGGCACCCCCCGCACATGCAGGTGCGCTACGAGAACTGGGTCGACGGCCTCAACGGCGACTGGCTGATCTCCCGCCAGCGCTTCTTCGGCGTTCCGATCCCGCTCTGGTACCGGATCGACACCGACGGCAACCCGGTCTACGACAACCCGCTCGTGCCCGACGAGGCCGATCTGCCCATCGACCCCAGCAGTGACGTTCCCGCGGGCTTCACCGAGGATCAGCGTGGCGAGCCGGGCGGCTTCATGGGCGATCCGGATGTCATGGACACCTGGGCCACCAGCTCGCTCAGCCCGCAGATCGCCGGCGGCTGGGAGCGCGACGAGGACCTTTGGCAGCGAGTGTTCCCGATGGACGTCCGGCCGCAGGCCCACGAGATCATCCGCACCTGGCTCTTCTCGTCCGTCGTTCGCGCGCACCTCGAGGAGGACTGCCTTCCGTGGAGCGACGCCGCGATCTCGGGATGGATCCTCGACCCCGACCGCAAGAAGATGAGCAAGTCCAAGGGCAACGTCGTCACACCGATGGCGATGCTCGACGAGTACTCCTCCGACGCCGTCCGCTACTGGGCCGCGTCGGGGCGCCCGGGCACCGACACCGCCTTCGACATCGGCCAGATGAAGATCGGCCGACGACTCGCTATCAAGATCCTCAACGCGAGCAAGTTCGCGCTCATGCAGGACGCCGCGGAGGACGAGGCCGCGATCACCGAGGCGCTCGACCGCGCCCTGCTCGCCCGACTGGCCGAGACGGTGCGTCAGGCCACCGATGCCTTCGAGGACTACAACTACGCCAAGGCCCTGGAGTTGGCCGAGACCTTCTTCTGGAACTTCACCGACGACTACGTCGAGCTCGTGAAGGAGCGCGCCTACGGCGCGCAGGGTGAGGCGGCCGCCGCGTCCGCGAAGGCCACCCTGGCGACGGCGCTCAGCACACTGCTGCGCCTGTTCGCGCCCTTCCTTCCGTTCACGGTCGAGGAGGTCTGGTCCTGGTGGCAGGAGGGCTCGATCCACCGCCAGCAGTGGCCGGACGCCGACGCCATCGCCGCGCTTGCCGGTGATGCGGACCCCGCCCTCGTGGAAGACATGGCGGCTGCGCTGACCCTGGTGCGCAAGGTGAAGTCCGACGCGAAGGTCTCGATGCGCGCCGACATCAGCACCGCGACGGTCACGGCGCCGGCCGACCAGGCCACCCGACTTCGCCTTGCCGCAGGGGATCTCGCCGCAGCGGGTCGCATCGCGGATCTGCAGGTCTCAGAGGGCGGCACTGCCGTCGATGTGACCGCGGAGCTCGCCCCGGTCGAGCAGGGCTGACCGCGGCACCCGCTCTCAGTCGTCCAGGTCGTCCAGCTCCTTGAGCAGGCCGATCTGGGTGCCGGTCGCGGCCTGCGACGCAGGCCGATGGGACGCGGGCGGGCTCGGGACCGGGGGCTCCTCATCCAGATCCTCCAGCGCGGCCATCTCGGGGGCGTAGACGTGGATGAGGTCCACGTCGGCACTCTGCGCACGGTCGGCGCCTGCATCCTCCTCCGGGGGCAGTGCCTGCAGTTCCGGCGCCATCGCCAGCAGGTCAGATCCCGAGGCGGCGGCCGCGAACCACTCCGGAGTGTGGGTGCTCAGGGCCGGGAATGTGCGCGTGGACGCACCTTCAGCCAACTCGCCGAGCGAGATCGGCTGCTCGAGGGCGACCAGGGAGTAGAAGACGCCCGCGAGGTCGCCGCCCACCTCATCCATGATCACTCCTCACGTCGCCCGTCAAGGTCAGGGTAGGGGACGGTCGATATGGACAGCGGGTCAGCGGCGGAACAGCCCGCGCCGCTTCGCAGCTCCGTCGTCCGCTGACGACCCGGCAGTCGACTCCGGCGCCGCAGGAGCCTGCTCGGGGCGCGCGGCGTCCTCGGGCGGCTGCCACGCCGCGAGCTCCCGACCGGGCAGGCATGCGCGAGCGAGGTCGTTGTAGGCCGGACCCACCACCGGATGACGAAGTAACTCGTGCATCCGGTTGAGGTTCGTAGCGGTCAGTACATCCTTGGTGGCCAAGGGGATCACACCGACCACGGGAACGCCCAGTCCCGCGGCCAGCACCTGATCGCGCTCCATGCCCACATTGGCCAGCGACTGGTTCACGACGATGCCGATCTTCTCGCGAGGGATGCCCAGGCCGGACTCATCGCTCGGCGCGGTGATCTCGCGCAGGGCACGGGCCATCCCCTGGATCGCCGTGGAGGCGAGGGTGGTCACGAAGAGCACCTCGTCGGACTCCACGAGGGCGACGTCAGCGATGAGCGGCTCAAGGTACTGAACGCTGGTGTCCATGACGATGACGTCGAACATCCGCTGAAGGCTCCGCACGATCGTGCGGTAGAACTCCGGCCCGACGGTGTCCGCCGTGCGGGGACGGATGGGGGCGAGCAGCGTCTCGATGTCCAGGCCCTCGGCATGCACGAGGTTCCGGCGGATGCGCTCCTCATCCCAGACCGGCTGAACCCGGATGTTGAGCGCCGTTGGCATGAACTTGCCGATCAAGGAGGCCACCTGGCCGTCGCGCGTGTCGAGATCGAGCAGGCACACCTTCAGGGGGCGACCCGCCTCGGCGGACGCCCGGGCGATGGTGCCCGCCAGCAGGATGGAGACGGTCGACTTGCCCGAACCTCCCTTGCTGGAGGTGACCGTGATGGTCACCTGTCCGGGGAGCTTCGGCCGGTCCAGCAACTCGCGGCTGGCGTTCTCGGGGTACTCGCCGGCGACCGGCGCGGGCGAGTCGGTGACCTCGTCGGCGCCGATGGGCGGGAGGGTCGGGCGCTCCGTTGCGACCACCCGCGGCGATGGCGGGGTGGCCGGGAACGACACCTCGGCTCCCAGCGCCGCCCTCATCGGGTCGAGGACGCTTGCCGGGTCATTGCCGAGGTCGATGCGGTGGTAGGTGAGCGAGTCTGGCTCGACACCCTGGGCCACCGCAGCCGACCGAATGCCCTCGTTGAAGACCTCCCAGCGCTCCGGTCGATGACACACGACGAACACCCGGGCGCCGGCCTTGGTCATCGCGACCACCGCACGGGCGACCTGACCGCGCTCACTCTCGTCGTCGACCTGGCCGACCCGCTGGGAGTCTGAGAAGACGAGGATGCGGGAGCGGCTGTCCAGGCGTCCCCCGGAGAGGGCGTCCCACATCTCCGCAACGCTGCCCTGACGGTCCTGAAGTCGCCACGATGCACCGCTGCCGGCCAGGACGTCGAAAACGGCCGGCTCGGCGACGACGATCACGCCGGGGGAAGGCAGGCCGGAGGAGTCGATGGTCCGCTCCCCTCTCGTCGTCGGCTTCTGGGGCGTCACACAAAGGCAGGTGCCACCGTCCTGTTCCAGACTCTAGCGGCACCCTGCGCGGCCGGCTGCTCTCTCAGGGATGCGTCAGCGGCGAAGGGCGTCCGGCCCACCGAGGATGAAGGCAGCTCGGTTGGCGGGATCGGTGAGCGGCAGCGCGGTGGGCGTCTCCCGGGATCTGGTGACGGACGTCCCGTCACCCTGCCGAGACGACGGGGCCGTGCCCGGCTCCTGTCGGGCGTCGTCGGTGTCGCCGGCCCTCGCGACACCGGTGAAGGTGGACACTCCCTCGGCGAAGCGTCGATGAGCCTGCCCGAGTTCGCGCTCGTGGCCGGCGAAGAACGAACTGCCCTCATCGTCGGAGTCAACGCTGTCAATCCGCGCGATGATCTCGTCCTGGTCCGGAGCGCCGAAGACGGTCGGTGGCCGCTCGTCGGAACTCATGAGGGATCGGCTGAGCCGTCAGACAGCAGTGCCGCCCACTCGGCATCCACAGCATCCTGCGAGCGGGGCTGGAGCACCAGCCCGGTCAGGGCGGCCACGGTGTCGGTCGCGAGATCCAGCGACGTGATCGGCAGGTTGGCCGGCACCCAGTCGTGCCGGACCCACCGCACCGTCCACTCGACCGTCGCCTCGGCCTCGACGGCCTGACGCGCAGCGGCCACCACCGGGGAGTCCGCGGGGGCCACGGGATGAATGCGGAAGCGGATCGCGCGAGGTCGCCCCGTCGGCGCAGGGCAGTCCATCTCCACGCGGATGAGGCCGACGTTCGGATCAGTGGATTCCGACAGGTCGACCACGGCCGTGACGGTGCCGACGCCCCGGCGGACGAGCACCTGCCCGCGGTCGGCGTCCACTTCAACCCAGCTCTGCATGCTCGTCACCTCCTGTCCCGCGTCGACGTCTGTCGAGAGGAGTATCGGCCCAGATCGGGCCACCGGCACCCGGATCGGCCCGCTCTACGCGACTCACCCGAGCACTCCCGCATACCAACTGGCAAGCGGAGGACCGGCCAGCAGCCCGATCAGGGCGCCCACGAGCAGGAACGGCCCGAAGGGCAGAGCCGTCTTGCGACCGGCACCGGCGAAGATCATGGCCGCCAAGCCCACGAGGGCACCGAAGAGGAATGCGGCAAGAAGGCCCGTCACCGCCGCCGAGACCGCGGCCCAGCCGAGCACGGCACCCAGTACCGGGGCAAGTTTGACGTCGCCGAAGCCCATGCCGCGGCCGCCGGAGACCAGCCAGGGCAGTCCGACGACGACGAGCCACAGAACGGCGCCGACGAGCGCCGGGATCCAGGGCCAGGAGCCAGAGGACACACCCGCGATGATCAGGCCTACAAGGGCCGCCGGGTAGAGCGGCAGGACGATCACATTGGGCAGGCGATGGTGGTCCAGATCGATGACGGTCAGGGCAACCCCGGCGCTGCCGACGACGAGCAGCACGGGCAGCAGTCCGGGATCCCCCGGGCCGGCGAGCGCCCACCAGCCCAGCAGGAGCCACAGCAGCATGGTCGCCAGTTCCACCAGCGGATAGCGGGCCCTGATGGGCTCGCCGCAGGACCGGCAGCGCCCTCGCAGGATGAGCCAGGACACGACCGGGATGTTGTCCCGGGCGGAGATCATGGATCCGCAGCCGGGACAGGAAGAACGGGGACGTACGACGGAGGCTCCCTCGGGCACCCGATGGATCACCACATTGAGAAACGACCCGACCAGCAAACCGAGACCGCCGAGGAAGACGGCCGCAAGAACCGCCATGAGCGCGGTCATGAGTCGGTAGCGGCGGATTCACCCTCGAGCAGGGCAGCGATACGCCCGAGTTCCTCGCGGGCCCGGGCCACCCGGAGCACCGCCGCTCGCTCGGCATCGAGCGCATCGTCGAGGAGCCGTTGAGCCTGGTCGTGCTCGTCGAGAAGAGCGTTCCGCTCCTCCGCCGTCATCCGAGCCGTTGCGTGGACCTCGGCGCGGGCGTCGCCCCGGCGACCCGCGTCGTCGTCGGCGGCTTCCCTTAGCGACCGTACGCCCTCGACCTGCTGCAGCCCCCGTTCCGCGAACTCTTCGGGAACGGACAGCACAGAGGCGTCGAGGCGGCCATGCTCCCCGGCCACAAGGGCCGCGACGCCGGCCGCGACCAGCATGCCCGTCAGGTGAACCGCCTCGGCCCGCGTGAAGCCGGAGCGCCGGGCGGCCTCATCCAGGCCGACATCCGGGGCCAGGGCACCGAGCAGGGCCCGGAACTCCGGTTTGTCCAGGCTCTCGGGCACGGGGCTGCCGGTGGGCAGGAAGACCGCGGTGGCCGGGTCAGTGTGCGGAGCCAGGGTCTGCCAGGTCCCGGCCAGCCGCTGCGCCCGCACGGGCACCGTCTCCATCAGGGGCGTCACCTCGACCGGGAGAGTGCAGAAGCGATCGGTGACGACATCCGGCTCCCACGCCACCTGGGCACCGGCACACGTCACTGCGGCGCCGAATCCGGCCAGCATGAGCTCCTGATGCACCGAGCCGAGCCGTTCGGCGTCCACCCATCCTCGCGCCACCGCAGCAGGCCCGACATGAGAGCCGGAGCCGAGTTCCGCCCGCTGTTCGCCGGTGAGCGCACCGGCGGAGACCAGGCGGGCGAGCACAGCCGGCTCCAGTCCATCGATCACGACCGAGTACGGCTGGCCGGCATAGACGTGGATGCGGGCCACGTTGCCGGAGCGGCGGTCCTCGACCCGGACGGCGCCGGTGAGGCGCTTGGCCGCTGCACGCTCGAGCTCGCGGACGACATGCCCGTTCACGGGGTGCTCCCGCAGCACCGTCGGGGCGTCGGATTCGTCGCGCTGGCGACGGAAGGACAGGGCCATGGTCCTCCTCATCGCAACAGGTGGTCGGGGAGCCCGACTTCGTGCAGGGGACACCGGGGGGCGCCCACATGGTCGACCGTACCGGCGCCGAAGCCCGGACGTCCGGTGCAGCCGGGTCGGGGGTCCTCTTGGTAGATGCGGCCCACACCCGAGTAGGTGGCGTTGCGCGTGATCTCGGTGGCCCGCTCGGCGACCTCGGACCGGTTGGTGATGCGCAGGACGTGGTCCGGGAGGATCTCGAGCACCTGCTCGGGCGACGAGAGCCGCCACTTGTAGTGGGCGACGTCCAGATCACCGGTCACCGTGCGCTCGGAGCGATCGGACATGAGGACTGTGACCGAGCATCGAGTTCCTATGTACTCGCTGACGTCGACCCGCTCTCCCGTGGACAGGGTGAAGGTGAACGCCAGCGGTCCGGCGAAACGGCGGTAGCCCAACCGCGAGTCATACAGCTTGCCGACGTGCTCTCGGACGAGGAGCTCAGCCTCGTCGAAGGACGCGCTGCTGCCGTCGACCAAGAGACGGGGCACTCCCTGGCTGCGGCGGATGAGGTCGCAGATCTCCCAGTTGTAGGTCCGGACGAGCCGGCGACCGGTGCCGGCGTCGTCGACCTCGGAGCCGCTGATGCGGGCCACAAAGTGCTCGGTTACCCAGGTCCACTGGAGGATTCCGGGCTCGTCGGTGAACGCCCACGGAATGGGTTCGGTGAGTCCGGAGCTCATGCGCGGATCATTCCAGCCCGCTCTCGGCGACCGAGTCCAGAACGCGGTTCACGGCAGCGGCCGCGGTCTTGGGCAGCACCTCCAGCTCGCGGGCGACGTCCGCCTTGGTCATGTCCTCCCAGAACGACAGGTACACGGCCGCGAGGGCGAGGGGGTCCTGGGCACGCTTGCCGGTCGAGTCCGGGTCGTTGACGGCGGCCATGATGGCGCGGGTGAGTTGGGCATTGCGCTCATGCGATGTGGCGTCGAACTCGACGTCGGTGTCGGCCGCCACCTCGACGGTGTCGAGGTACTCGTCCTCGTTACCGCGCTCGACCAGCGACTGGTAGTGCCGCATGCTCGACAGCGTTCGGATGGTCTGTTCACGGCGCCGCAGGTCCGTGACGCTGATGCCGAGCGCCTCGGCAAGTTCGGCCTCGGAGGGTGGACGCTGCTCCTGTGCAGCGAAGGCCTCTGTCGCCTTGGCCAGGGCGATGCGATCGGCGACGACCGTCCGGCCGTACATGCTCCGCGCGATGTCCTGTGGCCAGGTGCGCAGCTTGCCGATGAGGAAGACGAGCAGGGGAAGCGTGCCGTTCTTGCCCTGACGGGCTGAATCGAATCGGTCCATGTGGTCCGAGACGAACAGGAACATCATCGAACGGACATCCTCGTCATCAACGAGATCGAGGTCGGCGACGAGCTGTCGCCGGATGGCCTGCATCCGCGGGAACAGCCAGTCGACTGCCGCCGCGATGAGGTCGGCCAGCAGCGAGCCCGGGATCAGGTCAAGGTCGCGAAACGGGACTGCAGACTCCACGCGCATGTTCACGGCCTCGACCTCATGGGCCTCGCACCACTCACGGATGGCCTCGCGTGCGTCGAAGCCCTCGCCCTGCGGAACCCACACCCGATGCTGCCCATCGCTCCACTGCCGAGTCCAGGCCTTCATCGGCAGGTCGGGCAGGAGAGTGGATGCGTTGAAGTCGTCAACCGTGTCCCAGTGCACCCGATCGCACACCATGGCCGGCGCGTGGGCGAGGATCTCCGCCTCGTCGAGGCCGTCGACGACCAGTGAGGGAACGCGTCGACCACCTCGCGCGCCCGACGTGGTCAGGAGGTCGTCGTCATCTGCCGCACCCACGGGCAGGTCCACGCCGTCGGCATCCCCCGTCGGGGTCGTCACGGTGGCTATCCGAGGGCAGCAAGCCGCTCGACGACGCGCAGCACGATGGCGCCATCGGCCTGGCGGGTGACATGGTCGGCGAGTTGCGCCTCGGCGCTGGCCGGTTCGGGAAGTCGCACGAAAGCAGGGTCGTAGGCGCTCATCGAATTGATGAGGTTGTCGAGCATCCGCACGGCCTCGCGGGCGGGCTCGGCGGCCGTTGCGATGTCGGATACCTCGCCGAGTGTGACAGCGAGGGTCATGAGCACACGGGAGCCGTCGGCGGCCAAGCCTGCCAGACGCACGGGAATCGTGGGTTCAGCGTCGAGGATGGCGGCCAGGGACTTGGCGGCCGCAACGGCCGACGCGTGGGTGGGAGCCAGGAGCAGGCCGACCTCGAGATCGCGGCGCATGCCGGCGAACTCATCCAGGCGGATGGGGCTCATGGATTCTCCTCGTCGTTGCTCTTGCTGAAGGGTACGCCCCCGTGAGACGGATGGCGAGCCCCTGGGGTTCCCGCCACCCGGTGGAGACGTGCGCTGGGGGCCCTCACGAGGAGGGGCCCCCAGCAGGGTCGTCAGCTCGGTCAGGCGACGTTGTCGGTGATGCCGCTTGTCGTGGTCGTACAGGTGCCCTCGGTCCCGAAAGTGCCGTCCTCCGACGCCCACGTGTACTCCACACCGGTCGAGATCGAGCAGCCGGCGAGGTCGTACGTGTCGGTGGCGGTGTCGACCGTGTAGGTCAGCGCCGTCCCTTCCGAGATGTTGATATTGAGGCTGTCGAAGTCGGTCTGGGTAGCCGGGTAGTTGCCATTCTGGGTGTAGAACGTCTCCAGCAGGGTGGCAGCGTTCTTGGTCTCTGCCTGAACGGCGCTGTTGGCAGCGTTGTTGCGGAAGTTGTTGAAGATCGGGATGGCGATAACGGCCAGGATGGCGATGATCGCGACGACGACGAGGAGCTCGATGAGGGTGAATCCGCCCTCGCGGTCCTCGCGCGCCTTGTTGATGCGAGTGAGCATGGCGTACTCCTATGTTCTGGTGGACCCCTCGCCTCGGGGGACGGACCGCTGTGGTCCCGACAGGAGGTGTTTCGGACCGATCTGACCGGTGACGCCCCTGAATTTCGGGGAAATTTCCTCGACAGCGGTCCGATCCCGGGCCTCGAACTAGCCGATGAGCTCGTAGATGGAGAAGATCGGCAGGTACAGGGCGATGATCATGCCGCCGACCACCGCCCCCAGCACGATGATCATGAGCGGCTCAATGAGGGCCATGAGCTGCTCGGTCGTGGCCGAGACCTCCTGATCGTAGAAGTCCGCCACTTTCCCCAGCATGGTGTCCAGGGCGCCGGTGTCCTCGCCCACCGCGATCATCTGGACGATCATGTCCGGGAAGACGGGGTGCTCGGTGAGCGGCTTGGCGATGCCGGTCCCGGACCGCACGCTCTCCTTCACGTCGGCCACCGCCCGGGAGATGACGATGTTTCCTGATGTGTCGCCCACGATGTCGAGGGCGGTGAGGATCGGGACGCCCGCATGGACGAGGGTCGAGAAGTTCCGCGAGAAACGGGCGAGAGCGACCTTCTGGAACAGCTTTCCGAAGATCGGGATCCGGAACTTCACCGGATCCACGACCCGGCGCACCTTCAGGGAGTTCTTGTACTTGCGGTACCACAGGACCCCGCCGACGACGATGACGATCAGCGGCCCGAAGATCTTGGGGTCCTTCAACCCATCGGACATGACCACGAGGATCTGCGTGGGCAGCGGCAGCTGGCCGCCCAGGGAGTCGAACAGGCCTTGGAACACCGGCACGACGAAGATCAGCATCCCGACGACGATGAGCACCGCGATGATCCCCACGGCGATCGGGTAGGTGAGGGCGCCTTTGATCTGACCCCGCAGCTTCACCTCCGCCTCGAGGGCATCGGCCACCTCCCCCATGGTGGCGTCGAGGAAGCCACCGGCCTCGCCGGCCCGGACCATGCTCGCCATGACCGGAGGGAACTCGTCGTGCTTGCTCATGGCCTCGGAGAGCGACGAGCCACGTTCGACGTCGTCGCGCATCTCCAGCAGCAGATCCTTCAGCCGCTGGCTCTGGGTCTGCTCGCTGAGGATGGACAGGCACCGCAGGATCGGCAGTCCGGCACCGAGCATCGTCGAGAGCTGCCGGGAGAAGATCGCCAGGTCCTTGACCTTGACCCGCCCCTTGCCGAAACGGATCTCCCTGTTCAGTCCGGTGTTGGCCAGTTCGACCGCGATGGGTGTCATGCCCAGTTGCCGGGTGCGCGAGAGCGCCTCGGCCTCGCTCGCGGCACTCATCTTCGTCTCGACCAGGCGCCCGTTGCGGGAGCGCGCCTTGACGAGGTACTCAGTCGTCGGCATCGGTCGCACGTCCCAGCAATTGGTTCAGCTCGGACAGGTCGGAGCACTTCTCCTGCGCGGTCTCGTAGGTGATCGCCCCCTCGCTGACCAGCCTGGCGAGGTCCTGGTTCAGGGTGTGCATGCCGTAGCGGGATCCGGTCTGCAGGGCCGAGGGGATCGACTGCAGCTTGCCCTCGCGGATGAGGTTGCGGATCGCCGGTGTGGCGATCATGACCTCCGTCGCCGCCACCCGCCCGTTGCCGTCCGGCTTGCGGCACAACGTCTGGCAGACGACGGCCCGTAGGGAGTTCGCCAGCTGGGTGCGCACCTGGGCCTGCTGCTCGGGCGGGAAGACGTCGATGATGCGGTCGATCGTCGATCCTGCCGAACTCGTGTGCAGGGTGCCGAACACCAGATGCCCCGTCTCTGCGGCCGTCAGGGCGATCGAGATGGTCTCAAGGTCGCGCATCTCACCCACGAGGATGATGTCGGGGTCCTGGCGAAGGGCGTGCTTGAGAGCGTTCGCGAAGGACATCGTGTCCTCGCCCACCTCCCGCTGGTTGACCACGCTCTGGCGATGCGGGTGGATGAACTCGATGGGGTCCTCAACCGTCACGATGTGCCCCTTGCGGGTGCGGTTGGCGCGATCGATCACGGCGGCGAGGGTCGTCGACTTGCCCGATCCGGTCGGTCCGGTGACCAGCACGAGCCCACGCGGGAGGTCGGCCAGGGCGCCTATGTCATCGGGCATGCCGAGCGCCTCGAGCGGGATGATCTCCCACGGAATGGCGCGGAGCACCGCAGCGATCGCCCCACGCTGGTGCATGAGGTTCACGCGGAAGCGCGCCGCGCCCGGCATCTCGTAGGCGAAGTCCAGTTCACGGGTCTCCTCGAACCGCTGCTTCTGGCGCTCGGTGAGGATCGCATAGACCGCCTGTTGGAGTTGGTGCGCGGTGAGGGTCCGATACCCCGGGATGGGCTCCAGTTCACCGTGCAGCCGGATCATGGGCGGGGAGTCGACCGTGAGGTGCAGGTCCGAGCCGCCCTTCTGCAGCAGGTACAGCAGCGCCTCGTCGATGGAGATCTCGGGCTCGCCGCCTCCCGACCCGGGTCGGCCGAGGTCGACGATCCCCTCCTCCGATGCACTCGGTGGAGTCACCGGCGCGAACTGGTCGTCGGCGAGGTTGTCCGTGGACTCCTCGACCGGCACCGGAGCCAACGCCCGGATTGCCGACGGGGGTTCCGGCGAGGCAACCGGCAGCGCAGGTTCAGGCGCGGCGACGGGCTCGGGAGCCGACACCGGTGGGCCGACGGGCAGGGCAACCGCCTCGAGGGGCGGCAGGGGCGGGGGCGTCACCGGCAGGACCAGGGCGTCGGACCCCTCTTCGGCCCTGTCATCCGCGGATACGTCGGCCTGATCAGCCCGGCTGCTGCTGGGGTCCTGCATCGGCAGCTGGAACTCCTCAGGCGATGACACGGAGCACCTCCTCGATCGTGGTGAGCCCCTGGGCGACCTTGAGCCAGCCGTCCTGACGCAGCGTCCGCATCCCCTCTGCGACCGCCTCCCTGCTGACGTCCTCGGACGACGCATGCGCCACCGCCAGCTTGCCGATCGTCTCAGTCATCGGCATGACCTCGTGCATGGCCAGTCGCCCGCTGTAGCCGGTGTCAGCACAGTGCGAGCAGCCCACGGGCTCGTAGAACGTGGGCGTCACTCCCACGGGCAACTCGAACCCCACCGCCGCCAGCTCCGCCTGCGGCTTCTCGATGGGGCGGCGACACCGAGTGCACAGGCGGCGGGCGAGGCGCTGTCCGGTGGCGCACTGCATGGCTGAAGCAACGAGGAAGGGCTCGACATCCATCTCGACGAGTCGGGTGATCACGCTCGGGGCGTCATTGGTGTGGAGAGTGGTCAGGACGAGGTGCCCGGTCAGGGCAGACTCGATGGCGATCTGCGCGGTCTCGTGGTCGCGGATCTCGCCGATGAGGATGATGTCCGGGTCGGCGCGGAGAATGGACCGCAGAGCCGAGGCGAACGTGAGCCCCGCTTTGGCGTTGACCTGGATCTGGTTGATCCCGGGGATGCGGTACTCGACCGGATCCTCGACGGTAACGATGTTGACCTCCGGACGTGCCACCGAGTGCAGCGTCGCGTACAGGGTCGTGGACTTGCCCGAACCGGTCGGACCGCTGACGACGAGCATCCCGTAGGGCCGCTCATAGGCACCGCGCCACTTCGCGAGGTTCTCGGGTGAGAAGCCGAGGTCGGGCAGCGCCATCTGGGCCGCCGTGTTGTCCAGGATGCGCATGACGATCTTCTCGCCCCATACCGTGGGGAGGCAGGACACTCGCAGGTCGATCTTCCTGCCTCCCGAGGTCACGCTCAACCGGCCGTCCTGGGGCTTGCGTCTCTCGGCGATGTCCATCTCCGACATGATCTTCAGCCGCGAGATGACCGCCGACTGGATCTCCTTGGGTGCAGGGGACATCTCCTTCAACACACCGTCTATACGGAACCGGATGCGGATGTTGTCCTCCGTCGGCTCGACGTGGATATCCGATGCCTTGTCGGAGATCGCCTGGGTGAGCAGGAGGTTCACGTACCGCACGAGTGGCGCATCCGATGAGGACGCGACAGGAGCGAGGATGTCGATCGCGGGCTCGTCCTCGAGGATGTCCTTGACCAGGCTGCCCAGCTCGGCCTCGGCGCGGTAGGTCTGGTTGATGCGCGAATCGATCTCCTTGCGCATGGCGCAGGCGAAGCTCACCGGATGGCGGGTGATCGCCTGGAGGTCCTCCCGCACCTGCCAGTTCACGGCGGTCTGCGAATCCGAGACCACCTGCAACACGCCATCCTGGAACCCGACAGGGATGACCCCGTACTTGCGGGCCTGATCCCCGGTCAGGAGTGCGACCGCGGCCGGATCGACGGGAATGTCCATGACCTCGACGAAATCGAGCCCGGCCTCCTCGACCGTGGCGCGGACGACGTCCTTCTTCGCGACCGCCCCCTGGCGGACGAGCACGGTGAGCACTGCCGTGCCCTCGGCTGCCGCGGTCTGCTCAGCGGCCGACAGCTGGTCCGGAGTGATCAGGCCCCGGCCGACGAGCACCTGGGCGACCGACCCGCTCATGGGTGCACCTCCTGGTTGGCCACGTCAGCACCATACGGCGCAGCGGGGCACTCCGTCCTCACGACGACTCCCGGTAGCCGGCTCGGCGAAGCGCCACGTGCAGGTCAGCCACCCGCGGGACAACCTTCTCGGCCTCCTGGACGGTGATGTCTCCCGCCAGTACGAGTCGAACCGCATCCTGTTCGAACGTCCGCATCCCGTAGTACTCCCCCTCGGCGACGATGTCCTCGAGCTGACCGGTCTTGTCGAGGTCGGCGATGGCGTCGCGGACCCTCGGGTTGGCCACGGCCACCTCCAGCACCATGCGCCGCCCCGTTCCGCGGGCCGACGACACGAGTTGCTGGCACAGGACGCCCTGCAGGGACTCGGCGATGGTGGCACGAGCCTGACGCTGCTCCTCCATCGGGAAGATGTCGATGACCCGATTCACGGCGTCGACGACCGACTTGGCATGCAGGCTTGCCAGCACCAGGTGACCGGTTTCCGCGGCCTGGAGAGCGGTCCGCATGGTGTCGACATCGCGGATCTCCCCCACGAGAATGACATCCGGGTCCTGGCGCATCGCCGCCCGAAGCGCACGCGACAGGTCGAGGGTGTCGGTGTGGAGCTCCCGCTGGCTGACGGTGGCGAGCTGGTCGTTGTGCAGGAACTCGATCGGGTCCTCGAGGGTGAGGATGTGGCAGCGTCGAGTGGCGTTGATGTGGCTGATCATCGCGGCCAGCGTCGTCGTCTTGCCCGAGCCGGTCGGCCCGCAGACCAGGATGAGGCCACTCGTACGCTCCGCGAGGTCGCGCACTGTAGGCGGCAGGCCGAGGTCCTCGAAGGACGGGATCGACTCCTTGACGTGGCGCAGCACCATGGCCGCCCCACCGCGCGACCAGTAGGCATTCGCGCGGAAGCGCCCCACCTCAGGGTCGTTCACGGCGAAGTCCGCTTCACGGTCGTCCCGGAAGGACGTTCTGTCACGCTCGCTGGGGAGGGCGGAGAGCACCAGCGCCTCCGCCTGCTCGGGCGTCAGGGGCGGGACGTCGAGGGGCCATAGGTCGCCGCCCACCCTGAGCAAGGGCACGGCACCGGCACGGATGTGGACGTCCGAGGCCCCCTGCTGGACCGCCGCACGGAGCAGGTCGCGCAGGGTGAGCGGGACGATCTCGACCGCATGGGGCGGCTGGGTCGGCAGGGCCATAGTCACAGTGTCGGACCGATGATGTGATGACGGCGTGCCCACGGGCAGATTGGCCAGAATCGGTCCGATACTGCTCACCTGAGCGTGAATCCATGCTCCGCCGACGCCTGCCGGGAGGACCGATGGCCGCCAGTCGGGTCCTCGTGGGCCTCGATATCGGCAGCAGCGGCGTGCGCGCGGTGCAGTTGCGACGGCTCAAGGACGGCTCCTTCGAGATCACCCATGCCGCTGAGGCCGACCTGCCCCGCGGCGCGGTCCGCAATGGCGGGATCCACGACGCCAAGGCCGTCGTGAAGGCCCTGCGCCGCGTGTGGAAGCAAGGGCGCTTCTCGACCAAGCGCGTCGCGTTTGGCCTCGCGGACGCCGGCGTGTTCACCCGGCAGCTGGAGCTGCCGTGGATGCCGCCGGATGACTTCCGTTCAGCCCTGCGCTACCAGATCGGTGACTCCCTCCCCGTCGACGTGTCCTCCGTCGAGCTCGACTACCACCTCCTCGATCGCACCGAGGGCACCGACGATCGCGGCCAGCCCATCCCGGTCAACCGAATCCTGGTCGTCGCCGCCGACCGGGAGGCGGTCACCGCGGAGGCGCAGGTCCTGCGCAAGGCCGGACTCGAACCGATGGTCGCCGACTCCACAGCTCTCGCCCTGATCCGCGTCGCCTGCCAGGGCCAACTCCCACAGGACGGGGTGACACGCGCCATCGCGGACATCGGCGCAGATCAACTGACCGTCGTGATCCACCAGGACGGTCAGCCGAGGTTCATCCGCACCATCGCGAATCTCGGCGGGGACGCCGCCACGGAAGCGGTGGCCGATCGCCTGGACCTGGCACTCGATGCGGCGGAGGAGATCAAGCGGGTGACCGGGCTCAACGGCCCGGCACCGCTCCTGGCACCGGTCGCCGAGTCATCGGTCTTCTCCGACAGCCTGGTCGCGGAGGATGTCGCCGCCGACCCCCGCACCGCAGCGACGATCGAGGTGCTCAGCCCCTGGGCCACCGGCCTGGTGTCGGAGATCCGGAACTCGCTCGACTACTACCAAGCGGCCCCGACGGCGGGGCAGGTGGAGTCGCTGACCCTCGTGGGACGCACAGTCGCACTGCGCGGCATGGTCGAGCGGATCGCCACACAACTGCCACTGCCCGTGCGGGCCCTGGAACCGTGCGCCGGCCTGGCGCTGTCCAAGCGCGTCGCCGCGCAGCACCCGGACGATCCGCGTCTCGCGGCCGCCATCGGGCTCGCCATGGCGGTGACCCCGTGAGCAGGCGTACTGGTAACGAGGCACCGACCACCGGCAAGAAGGGCTTCTGGTCGATGAGTATCGGCGGTTCGAAGTCCGACGGGTCGACGTCGGGCGATGAGGTCGTCGAGCAGGAGGCAGTCACCACGCACCTGCCGAGCGTGAACCTGCTTCCGGTCCGCATCCGCGAGTCGATCGCCATCGCGAGGTCGCGCACCGTCCTGTTGCTGATGGTCGTCCTGCTCGCGGCCGGCTCGACGGCACTGTGGTGGGTCCAGGGTGACGCCATCAGCCAGGCCGAGGACGCGCTCAGCTCGTCCCAGGAGCTCAATGACCAGCTCTCCGCCGACATCGCCACCCTCGCCCCGGCCAAGAACTTCTACAACGAGGTCACGCGACTGGAGGACCTGGTGTCCTCGACGCTGGCCGACCAGCCGCAGGCGCAGGCAGTGCTGGCCCGGCTCGATCAGGCCGTGGCGCTCACGGGAGGTCAGCCCCCGGTCGCGATCCTCTCCGCCGCCATCGCCTACTCCGGGATCCCCGATCCGGGCGGCGAGCTCACCACGTGCCCCAACCCTGACCCGTTCAACACCGAGATCACCATCGGATGCCTGACCTTCAGTGCCACGGCGGCCAACCGCTCCCAGGTGTCAGACCTGTTGCGGGCGATGGAGGCGGACCCGATGTTCGTCGGACCCTTCGTCACCTCGACCACCGCCACCGGCACCGACACGGCGCAAGCCGGCACGGTCACCTTCACCGGCTCGGCCGGCGTCTCGCTGGAGGGACTCCAGTCACCGCCGTCGCCCGAGCTGCTCGAGGCGATCCTCAACCCGCCCAGCGCCGATGATGCTGAGGGAGAGGGTGCTGACGGAGCCGGTGCTGAGGGAGCCGGCGCAGATCCGGACGGTGACCAGCCATGAGCACCCTGACCAGCATGAGCCGCGTGACTGTGGCACGAATCGGCTTCGTCCTGATCTTCATCGTCCTGGCTCTGATCTCCTGGTTCATGGTCCTGGCACCTCGTGCCGAGCAGGCGACCAGCCTCACCACGCAGGCGGAGGACACCGATCTGCGCAACCTCGCCCTGATGAAGCAGCTTCGGCAGACGAAGGACGAACTGCAGGACGCCCCGGCCGTCGCCCAGCGCGCCCAGGAGTTGCTGGCACAGATGCCGCAGACCGCTGACCTCCCAGCGGTCCTCGACCAGATCACGGCCGCGGCCGTCGAAGCGGGCATCGACCCGAATGAGGTGTCGACAATCTCCACCGGGATCCCGACGCCCGTCACCGAGACCGGGCTTCCCGCTGACGTTCAACTGGCGCAGATGTCCGTGTCGCTGACAGCCACAGGGTCCAGGCAGCAGGTCTACGACTTCCTGGACAACCTGCAGTCGCTCGATCGCTCCCTGCTCGTCAACTCGACTCAGGTGTCGCAGCCGACCGACCTCGAAGCGCAGACCAACGTGACCCTGCAGGTGGTCGGCACGATGTTCGTGCTGCAGTCCGCACTTCCCGACCTCGTCGCCCAGGTGGACACCCTGCTGGCGGACGAGGTGCTGGTCAGCATCGCCGACTAGCGGGGACCCGGTTCCTCACAGGGGCAGGAACACGTGCGCCAGGCGCTCACCATCGGCTGGCCCCAGCGCCCGAACCACCGCCTGTCGGATGCGCTCGGCCGCAGCGACGGGGGCATCCGGGAGTCCGGGGATCGCGCTGATCGCCCGTGCGGCGAGTTCCCATCGGATGCGGACAGTGAGCAGGAGCGGGTCGCCGACCGCCATCGCCGACTCCACGAGGTAGGCCTCGAGGACGGCAAGATCGCTCTCGTAGCCGCTTTGGATTGCCTCCGGCGTCCGTCCGGCGATCCGGTGGTGCTGGGCGGCGTCCATGGCTGTACGTGCCTGAGCCATGCGGGCAGCAACGAAGGCAGAGGGCGTCAGCGCGCCGAGCCGCGAGCGGGCCGCATCCTCGAAGTCTGGACGAAGGGGGGCCGGAAGGGTGCCGAGGACATCGACCTTCGGCCACTCGCGAGCGAGTTCGCGCTGCAGGCCTGGATCTGCCGCCTCCCGAAGGACGTCGCGTGCGTGGTCGACGAGATCGGCCGCAGTCCCGCCCGGATCGTCTCGCCCCACCAGCCGTTGGACGACCGCGCTCGCGGCCTGGAGGAAGCCCCGAGATGAGGAGGCCACCTGCCGATTGACCAGGGCGGCCTCCGCCGTCCGCACGTCGGCTCCCCAGGCGAGGGTCACCGCGGCGACGGCCTCTCCTCGCTCGGCAGCCGCCGAAGCAGCGGTCCAGAGCACTGCCGCGTCGGACAGCAGTCGGTCGCGGGTCGCGTTCATCGACACTCTCCCGGCCACTGACTCCACCTTCCGGCTCGCTCACCCCGCTGCACCCGTGACAGGCCCGGCAGGCGTCAGGTTAGTCCGCCGGGAGTTCCGGCAGGGACGTTGGCGTGCGGATCTCCTGGAGCGACTGGACGCGCCACGGCTCCTGGCTGAGTTCCGCCATGTACGGCGGCGGCTCACCACGGGCGAAGCGGGAGTCATACTCGACGTAGAGACCGAACCCGCTGTTGCCGCTCGGCTTGGCGATCGGACATCGGTACTTCTGCCCGAGCGAACCCACGACCGTCATTCGCCCGTAGTCCGTCGTCAGGGTCGAGTCCATGACCGTGAGGCACCCGTCGACGACCACCGTCGCGACATTGAGCACCAGATTGGTCGCCATGCGCGCACGATCCCAGGCGCCGCAACCCTTCTCACTGGAGCATCCGTACACGTATAGGAGCCGATCCGGGACCAGCCCCATCACACTCGTGGACGTTGCCGGAGGCGTGCCCCAGCCCGTCACCGGACTGCGCACCGGACTCGGCGACGTCAGGCGGGAGGGTCGCAGGCTGGCCGGCACGTCGGCGTCGACAATGTCGCTGGTGATCGCGGTGTCCCCCTCGGTGACGACCGTCCATCGGCCGCTGTAGACGCCCTCGACATACGCGGTTCCCCGGCGGCAGCTCTGCCCGGTCGAGTCCAGGTCCAGATCGGTCGAGAAGGCCTCCCGCTTGTTGCCGGTGTAGTTGGTTCCCTCGGATGGGAATCCGTAGAGCGTCTGGGTCTGGGAGAAGCCGTTGTTGTCGGCATAGGCCACACCGTTGCTGCCGGTCACCGATGATGCGGTCACCACATAGGGGAAGGGCTGAGAACCGGAGGCAGCCGGGTTCTTGTCCCGGCACGAGGGTGCGGTGGTGGACCATGCGTTCGGATCAGCCGCGTCCTCGGGGACGTCCTGCACGTAGATGATTCCGTTGAAGTCCGGGCCGAGGTCACTCACGGTGAGGGCTCGGGGTCGAGCCACGCGTGGATCACTGGCCACAAGGGACGTGCCCCCGCAGTCGATCGTCGCCGTCGTCGGGTTCGCCGATCGACTGTCCGGGCTGGTGACCACAAGAGTGCCGTCAGGGTAGAAACGCAACCGGGTCGGACCGGTGAAGACGCAGCCCGCCTCCTCGGCCCGATCCTTCATCGTCTCGCGCCCGTCTGTGCGGATCTCGATCGGTGCGTCGTACGCCGGGGACCAGCCCGGATAGGCCGGTCCCTGGGTCTCATCGGCGACGTAGCCGCTGCCATCGATCACATTGCCGGCAATCCATCGGTGATCGTCCGGACATCCGACCGACACACCTGCCTGTGACGGCGGGCACGAGGTCGTGGGAGCTCCGTCGGTGAAGATCGTCGAGGGATTGACGATGGGTACGTTGACCGATGTGGTCGCCAGCGTGAAGACATCGTTCGTGTGGACACGCCCGATGAACTTGTCGTTCCCGCCAAGGGCCCAGTTGGCGATCAGGTCGCCCACGCAGCCGGTGGAGTCCCGGTGGTTCGGAACCGGCCAGCCACTCGTGAGGTACGGCGGGATGGGGCCGGTGCGATACCAGTAGCGATCTCCGCAGTAAGCCTGCGCCTGAGCCCGCGTGTACTGCTGAGGCGGCCCGGTGTAGTAATCCGGATAGAGCGGCGCCACGGTCTCGTATGCGCTCGCATACGCGTAGTCGAACATCGTCCGCTTGGCCAGTTCCGCGCGGACGGTGCGGTACTGGCCACCGGCGTACCCGGTCGACGTGATGATGATCCGCCCCGCGCTCGACATGCGGGAGGTGTCCAGGCTGTAGGTGAAGCGGATGTCCGTGGCCGCGGGATCCTCCACTCCGGGGATCGGCACCCAGCCGGCCAGGGCCGGATTGGAGTCGGCCGACAGGGACAGGCTGAGGTCGCCGTTGCGCGCAGCCGCGACTCGGGCCCGGAAATCGTCGATTCCCGCTTCTGCCGCGGTCCACGCCCGAAACGACATCTCCGCGTCGTCCGACGGCCGGATCATTCGCGTGACCGCGGTGCTCATGACGAGTGAGAGCAGCAGCAGGCCCACGCCGAAGACGAGAACCATCACCATGGCTGCGCCATCGTCCTGCCGGCGTCCGGTCGGGAGCATCCCAGTCATCGCGCTCATCGCGGGTTCTCCAGCTTCACCAATTGAGACACCTCGGAGGCCGGCGTCTCGGTGTCGAAGATGCGGATGTCCACGGTGTCAACCTGCGATGCCCAGTCGGCCCATGCATCCACACTGCCGCCCGCGCCCGGCACCTCCAGGACGGCACCGTCCTCATCTCGGAAGGTCAGCGTCAGCCCGGGGGTGTGCCCGTCTCTGCCCGCCACGAGCACCCGACGAGCGGTGTCCTCGCTGATGGTGGAGCAGTCGCCGGTGTCCGGCGTCCAGCACCAGCCCTCGTACGACTCTGTGGGCTTCTGCGGAGTCCACACCTCCGTCACCAGGTCGCCGTCCGCATCGACCTCAAGCAGCACTCGATAGGGCACTCCGTCGAGCGGCCCGGTGCCCGAGTAGGTGTAGAAGGTCATGCCGCTGGTGCCCTCCGCATTCGATGCGGAGTCGTAGGCGACCCAAGGGGTGGGACTCACCCCCTCCAGGGGGTTGTCCGCATAGCGCAGCAGGCGGGTCGTCCACAGCAGTGCGTTCTGCTGGGCCACCTGGATGTCCGAAAGCTGGGTTGCGGTGGTGACGGTGCGGAAGCCGCTGATCGCGACGGTGGTGACAACCGCCATGACCACCAGGAAGACGCCCATCGCCACGAGCAGCTCGACCAGGGAGGTGCCCCGGTCGTCGTGGACTCGATCTTTCGCGCTCATGGCGTTGCCACGAGGCAGGGGTCGAGGGTCGGCTCACGTGGGGGCATCGTGGCCCGCGTCGTGGGCGTAGGACTCGACGAGCCGGTCGGAGTCGGTGTGGGTTCGGGGGACGTTGCCGGTGACCAGTGGACGGAGCAGGCGGTGACTCCATCAAGCGTGACCGTAAGGTCGTCCTCGCCTGCCGTGCTGAAGGTCCACGTTCCGGCTGGGAGCGAGACCCCCGCGGACCCTGTGGAGCTCGGGACGTCGAACCCTTCCTCGAGTTCGGGTACGACAAGCGTTCCCGCATCGCCGGGAGCGCCCGAGCACAGCCCCCGTCCGCCGGGATCCGCGGCGTGGCTGACCGACACGGTCTGGCCGCCCGGGCCTACGACCTCGACCTGCGAGGTGGCGAACTGTGCCTGGGTGACCTGTCCTGGCGAGACCGGCAGGGCCGTGGCGGACCCGGCGTCCAGACAGCCCAGCGTGGCGCTGTAGCCGAGCGGGTCGGGCCACAGCTGCTGCCCGGCCTCGGGCAGTGCTAGCGGCTCATTGGGCATGAAGGCGTCGTACCGGGGTACCGGGCCCAACGCACCGTAGATGACCGCGACGGGTACTCGCGCGGGAAGCGGGAAACTCTCCGCCCCGGCCGTGAGGGTGATCCCGGCGACGGGCTGAGCTGTGACGAACGGATCCACCGCGACGTTCTCACCGACGACGAGTGCCGGCACATCTCGGGCCCCATCGGTACCCGGCTGCAGCATCTCTCCGGCCGTCTGAACCAGGGTGAAAGTCCAGGCCCCGGGCACAAGCTTCACGAAATGGATGCACCCGTCCGTGCCTGACAGGCCGGTCTGCCCGACAGCTCCGGCAGCCGTGCTCGTGGCGGTGACCTGGCGCCCGGACAGTGGCTGGGCATCCTCCCCGCGCACGTACACGGTCACGGCGCCCCCTTCGGCTTCGGCCACACCGGAGGTCGGTGGAACCACCGCGTCGATGAACTGAGGGGCTTGCAGTTCACCCCCCACGACCTCGATGCGCGATTGCGCATAGCCCTGCGTCGGCGAACCCCCTACGACGGTGGCACAGGGATTGGTGTCCTCGTCAAATCCCACCCACCGACTCGTGGTGGTCACCGTGAATCCGGTGCCGTCGTAGTCGGTCTCGATGAGTTCCACTGGTGCGTTGTCGACCGACCCTGCCATGACTGCGTCAGCGCCCTGGTTGCGTAGCTCGGCCAGTTTGGTCCTTGCGATCGACGCGGCCTTCACCCGGTCGGTGTTGCCGCGAATGGCCTCCAGGGAATTGATGAGGATCCCGACGGTGGCGGCGGTGAGCACGACCAAGATGGCCATGGCGGCCATGACCTCCACGAGGGAGAACCCGGCGTCGGCCGACGTCGGCCCGGGTCCTCGCGCGACAGTCCTCACCCTCTGGGTTTCGGACCGATCACGCGGTGTCAATCCCTCTGCCCGCTTCGATCGGCTTCGCCGAGCCGTGCGCAAGAGCACGAAACGGCGGAACGGAGACACGAGCGGATCATGCAGGACCGAGGCCGGAGGGGATTGCGGCGCTACCATGCGGTGTGGCCCGCTTCCCCCGCGCTGCTGCCGCCGTCCGGCGTTTGGGCGAGTGGCTCCATCCCGCGACCTCCCATCGACGTCGCAGCGAGGCGGAACGACGCATCCAGTTTCGCGCGGGCATCCTCGGACTGGTCGCTATTTCCACCGGTGCTGCGGGCCTGACGGTCGGCGCGCTCGGCATGATCCTTCGCGGCATCCAGCCGGTCCCCGAGGATCCGGAGTTCGGCTTCGTCCTGCTGCCGCTGGCAGTCGCCCTCGTCGTGATCAGCGTCTTCGCCCCGCAGTCGGTGTTTCGGACGCGCAACGCGGCCCGCACGCGGGAACTGCTGGACAGCCCCACATCGCCGATCCGCCCATGGTCCGCGACGACGATCACCTTCGACGCCATCCTCGTCGGCGCACTCCTCGCCGGCGTCTACTTCGACGCCATCATCACGCTCGCCTTCTTCGGTCTGGCGCTCACCGCCCGCGTGGTCTTCCAGAGCACTCGTCAGCTCAGCGCCGACCCCAACGCCCGATTCCACGCCCTGATCGCGGCGTGGTCGGCGGCCGTCACCGGCGCCATTGCCTTCATCATCGTCAAGCCCCTTGTCCTGTCGATCGACGATCCCGCCCCGGCAGCACCGCTGGCCTTCGCCGCTCTCGTGGCCATGTACGTCGGCCTCGGCCTCAACTCCGTCGAACGGTGGGTGAACCTCGACCGCACCCGCTGGGCGTTCCTGCGTGACGCGGTCGACATGCGTCGTATCGTCGTCGCCCTCGTCAGCGCGCTCATCGCGTGGCTCGTCTCGTTCGTCGGCATTCAGGTGGACCTCGTCGCCATGAGCACGGGTTCAGCCATCGGGGCGGCCACCGGGCTTGGCGTCTTCGTCGCCGCCTGGCTCATCCTGTGGTACCTCTCCATCCGAATGTGGCAGCGCGATGCCGTGCGCACGATGGAGATGTGGTCTGCCCATCAGGCACAACTGGTCGGGCGCCTCGCTGATGGGTCCCTCGATCCGGATCTGACCGCCCGGGCAGCAGGCCCCATCACCGCGCGGATGGCCGTCTCGGTCTTCGGCGCCACTCGCGCGATGGTCGTCGTCCAGGATTCCCGAGGTGAGACGGCCACGGTACTGGTTGGCGCCGACACGTACGCCAACGGACCGGATCCGGACCCGCGCTCCCTGGCCGAGCTGCCCCACCTGCGCATGCCCCTGTACCCGGTCCCCGGACACCCCAGCACCAGCAGCGTCACCGTCGCCGGCTGGCTGTGGCCCGGATGGTTCATCAGTCGCTCGAAGACCCTCGTGAGGCGTTTCACCGACCTCGCCACGCAGACCCTGCTCGTTCCGGTCCTCGCTTCC
>JAURME010000006.1 GCA_030830865.1 Candidatus Nanopelagicales bacterium
CCTCCACCTACGGTTCGACGGAGACCGGCGGCGGCTGCGTGTACGACGGTGTCCCACTACCGGGGGTGTCCGTGCTGGCCGACCCGGACACCGGGCGCCTGCGGGTGACCGGACCCTCCATCGCCCTCGGCTACCGCGGTGATGCCGCCGCGACGGCCGCCTCCTTCGTCGATGGCGCGTTCCTCAGCTCCGATGTGGGCTCGGTGACCGAGGCCGGCATCGTCACGGTGATCGGCCGGATCGATGACGTCGTGACGATCGGCGGGGTCAACGTCTCCCCCTCGGCCGCCGAGCGGATCCTCGGTGACCATCCGGATGTCGCCGCCGGTGCCGTCGTGGCCTGCGTGGACGCCGACGGTGATGCCCATCTCCATGCCTTCATCGAGGTCCGCGACGCCGCCGCCGACGCCGAGGACTCCGTGCGTGCGGCCGTCATCCAGCACCTCGGACGCCCGGCGCGACCGGTCGTCCACCGGGTGGCGAGGCTGCCCTACCTGCCGAATGGCAAGGTTGACCGTCGTCAGCTGCTGCGTTGGGCACAGGAGGACCCGAGCGTTCCTTGACGCGGTCGATCGTCCGCGTCACCCGATCACGTCAGGAGGACCCGCATCATGGCCACACCCGCCCAGTGGTGGCAGGGCGCACGCCCGCGGACCCTCCCCGCGGCGATCGCCCCCGTCGCCGTCGGCGCCGGCCTCGGTGCGTGGGCTGACGCCTTCGACGGACTACGCGTCCTGCTGGCCCTGCTGGTCGCCGTGCTGCTTCAGGTGGGCGTGAACTACGCCAACGACTACAGCGACGGCGTGAAGGGGACCGACGCGCAGCGGGTGGGTCCGATCCGACTCGTCGGCCAGGATCTGGCCCCGGCCCGACAGGTGAGAGCGGCCGCCTTCTTGTCCCTCGGGGCTGCCGCACTGGTGGGCCTGGTGCTCGTCGCCCTCACCGGCGCCTGGTGGCTTCTCCTGGTCGGCGCAGCGAGCATCGGCGCAGCGTGGCTCTACACCGGGGGTCCGCGTCCGTACGGGTACGCCGGCCTCGGTGAGGTGTTCGTGTTCATCTTCTTCGGGATCGTGCCGGTGGTGGGAACCGCCTACGTCCAGACCCTGACGATCACGGCTGTGGACGTCGTTGCCTCCATCGGCGTCGGCCTGCTGGCCTGCGCGATCCTCGTGACCAACAACCTGCGGGACATCCCGGGCGACACCGACTCCGGCAAGCGCACGTTGGCCGTCCGCCTGGGTGACGCACGCACGCGAATGCTCTACGCAGTCCTCGTGACCGGGGCCCTGGTCGTCCCGATCCTCCTGGTGCCGGCGACGTCACCCTGGGTGGCGCTGACCCTCCTGACAGGTCTGCTCGCGATCAGCCCCCTGCGCATCGTCCTCGGGTCCGCCCGAGGTCCGGCCCTGGTGCCCGCGCTCAAGGAGACCGGACGGCTCCTGCTCGTCTACGGAGTGCTGCTGGGGGCCCTGCTCGCGCTCGGGTGAGCGTTGTCAGCCGGCCTCGCCGTTGGCGTTCCCACGACGCTGCCGCATACGGCGGCTCCACGCATCGTCACCCAGCCGCTTGAGGAAGGCCGGGTCGTCGTCAGGGGCGACCGGGCCGCGCCGGCGGCGACCACCGGGGACGTTCCAGGTCCGGCCGAAGAGCAGCCACAGGGCCCCGCCGAGGACGGGCAGGACGATGACGACCACGAGCCAGACGTACTTGGGCAGCGTGCGCGTGCCACCGGACGGCGTGCGCAGGACGTCGATGAAGCAGTAGATGTAGAACGCGACCGCGAGGATCACTCCCGCCACCCGAAGCACCGTCCACCCCCTGACCATTCGACCGTCGACGCGCTCGCCTCCTGAGCGCAGGGACAGCGTACGTCACACGGACCCATCGCGAATGTCAACGTCGAACGCTCCTCACGTACGGTAGGGCCGTGACCGCCAGGACGTCCTCGACCACCGCTGCCGTGATCCTCTACACCGTGCTGCGCCTCGCCCTGTTCGGCGTCGTGTGGGCGCTGGTCTGGGTCCTGACTCCCCTGGACGGTCTGTGGTCGGCGGTGGCGGCCGTCCTCGCCTCGGGCGCGCTGAGCCTGGTGCTGCTGGATCGGCAACGCGGACGCGTGGGTCAGGCCGCTGGTCGGTTCTTCTCCCGGATCAATGAGCGGATCGACGCGGCCACCCGCGCCGAGGACATCGACGACGAGTCGACTCTCCCGCCGTCCGACGAGCCGGAGCCCGGCCGTTGACCCTGCGCGCGCGCCGATGGGCGACTCGCGGAACTACATGCCTGAGTAGGAATGCAGGCTGTTGACGAAGATGTTCACGCCGAAGTAGTTGATGAGGAAAGACACCCAGCCGAGGATCGCAATCCACGATGCCCGCGAGCCGCGCCACCCGGCGGTCGAGCGGGCATGGAGGTACGCGGCGAACACGACCCACGTGATGAAGGCCCACGTCTCCTTGGGGTCCCAACCCCAATAGCGACCCCACGCGTTCTCGGCCCAGATGGCTCCGGCGACGACGGCGAAGGTCCACAGCGGGAACGAGAAGGCGACGACCCGGTTGGTGAGCGACTCCAGCCGCTCACTCGATGGCATGCGCGCCAGCCAGCCCTGGATGTCGACGGTGCCCTGACCACGCTCGGCCCGGCCACGCGCGAGGGCGAGGCCTGCCGTGGCCGCCGAGAACGTGAACGCCCCGAAGCAGATGATGGCCGCGGCGACGTGGATCACCAGCCAGTACGACTTCAGCGCGGGAACCAGCTGGGCGGCCTCGGTGTAGAGCACCGTCACGGCCAGTCCGAGCCACAGCAGGGTCGGGATGACGACGAACAGGCCGAGCCACCGCAGGTCGCGGCGGATCGAGAGGAACAGGAAGACTCCGAGGACACCGAGTGCCCCGGTGATCGAGAACTCGTACATGTTGCCCCACGGCACACGCCCCGCCCAGACTCCACGGAGTACGACGCCGACGAGGAGCAGCAGGAAGGACAACCAGGTCAGGGACATGCCGATGTTCGCGGAGCGTCGGCCGGGCTCGAGGGCCTGCGGTGCCGGCGACTCCTCGCGGGTGAGCACGGCCGTTCCGACTCCCCCACCCGGCCTCGCAGTGGCCGCGGCGACGGTGGCGGCAGGCACGCGCCGCCGGCCGGCGGCGAAGGACACCGCGAAGAAGATCATGGCCAGGGTCAGCGTGAGCATCGAGGCGTAGACCGCCGCGTTGCTGGCCTGCGCCAACTGGACACTGGTCACGTGGATCGTCCCTCTCCATCAAGGGCACCGTCGGTGCCCGCGTTGCGGTCGGTGGTGTCACGGAGTCGGTTGACGATCTCTGCGACATCGGAGTCCAGGTCGACGGCCTCGGACCTGGCCAGCGCGGCCACCTGCACGAGGGTACCTCCGGCATCGTCCTTCCTCACCCGGACCCAGACGCGGCGGCGTCGGACGAAGAGGGACAGGGTCAGCCCCACCATCGCCACGGCGGCGGAGAGCAGTGCGAGCTCCTTGCCGGGATCGTGGGCGATCTGGAACGACGCCCAGCGCTCGATCCCGACGAATTCGATCGACCCGGAGTCGTTGGGAAGGACCCACGTGTCACCGGGCGCCATCGAGGCCAGTCCGACCTTCACCATGTCCGTGGTGTCGAGCTCGTAGACACTCTGCGGCACTCCTGTGTCCATCCCCATGTCACCGCGGAAGGCGGACAGGAGCAGCTCCGGGTCATCGGCCTCGGGGAAGACCGAGAATCCGCCCCTCTGCTCTGTGAACGCCCGCGTGGGCAGGAACAGGCCGTTGAACCCCAGCGACGGCACGGAGTCGGGCACCTTGATGACGCCGGTGGAGCTGAAGTTGCCGTCCTGCGGGAGGAAGACGACG
Source organism: Candidatus Nanopelagicales bacterium (assembly GCA_030830865.1). Lineage (GTDB taxonomy): Bacteria > Actinomycetota > Actinomycetes > S36-B12 > S36-B12 > UBA10649. The sequence continues at coordinate 3,872 of JAURME010000006.1, forward strand.
GTGTCGTCGAAGGTCACGGTGCCCGCCGGGTCCCGGACGATGACGTGCGGGGCGTAGCCGTGCCCGACGAGGAACACCTTCGCGCCGTCGACGGACAGCGGCTTGTTGACCTCGACCGTCGTGAGTTCGCCGGGATCCCCCGGCGTCGCACGCACCAGCAGATCGGCCTCGAACAGCCGGGGCGCTCCCCGCTGGGCGGTGCCCCGCTCGAACTCCACCCGGAAGTCGTCCAGGGTGAACGAGAACGGTGCGAGGCGGTTGGCGTCGACCAAACGGCCCGCACCCCAGGCGTCGTACTGCGTGAGGGCGTTGGAGAACCCGGAGCGCTCCCGGACGATGACATTGCCCTTCCAGCCGAACAGCCCGCCGACGGCGACGCCGACGAGGATCGCGATCAGGGCCAGGTGGAACACGAGGTTGCCGGTCTCGCGCCAGTAGCCCTTCTCCGCGGCTACCCAGCCATCCGCCGGATCATCGGGGACGCGAACCTTCCAGCGCGCAGCGCGCAGGACCGCTGCGGCCTGACCCGACACGTCGGACGGACGCCGATCAGTGGTGAAGGAGGCGTATCCGGGCAGCCGATCCAGTCGGCGCGGAGCGGGCGGGGGTGGGGTGCGCAGCGCCCGCAGGTGCACGCCGACACGGGGCAGCACGCAGCCGATGAGCGACAAGAAGAGCAGCAGGTAGACCGCTGCGAACCAGGGGGCGGCGTAGACGTCGAAGAAGCCCAGGGAGTCCAGGATCGGTCCGGTCTCCGGGTTCTCCTCGATCCACTGGTTGACCCGGATCGGGTTGTTGCCCCGCTGGGGCAGGATCGATCCCGGGATGCTGGCCAGGGCAAGCAGGAAGAGCAGGATGAGTGCTGTGCGCATGCTCGTGAGCTGCCGCCACAGCCAGCGCAGCAGACCGACAGTGCCCAACGGGGGCAGGGGCGGCTCAACGGCCCCCGGCACCTCCACGTCAGGTGGGGCCGTCATCGTGCGGACTCCGTCGTCATAGCGCGGTCTCGAACCCGGGCACCTGGACACGCAGCCACACGGTCACATCTGACCACACCCCGGTGACGAGCAGGATGCCCACCGCGACCAGCATGCCGCCGCCGATCCGCATGACCCAGACATAGTGCTCCCGGATCCATCGGATCGCGCCGGCCATCCGACTGAAGGCCAGCGCCAGCAGGATGAACGGCAGCCCGAGGCCGAAGCAGTACGCGAGCGACAGCACCGCGCCGCGCACGGCACTGGCCTCGGTGAACGCGAGCGACTGCACCACCGTGAGCGTAGGACCGATGCAGGGGGACCATCCGATGCCGAACAGGATGCCCAGCACAGGAGCACCCGCCACTCCCCAGGTGGGGGCCCGGTGCATGCGCCACTCCCGCTGGAGTCCGGGAATCAGACCGAGGAATCCCAGTCCCATGATGATGACCAGCACCCCGAGCACACGGTTGATGACGTCGGAGTACTCCAGCAGCAGGGCGCCGGCGCCGCCGAAGAGAACCCCGTAGCTGACGAAGACGATGCTGAAGCCGAGAACGAACAGACAGCTGCCGGCCAGCACCTGCCAGCGTCGCCCCGTGGTCCCCTCCGCGAGCTCCGCTCCCGTGAGACCGGTCATGTACGACAGGTAGCCGGGAGCCAGCGGGAGCACGCACGGGCTGAGGAAGGCGACGACTCCGGCTGCGAAGGCGATCGGCAGGGCGATCCACAGCGCGCCACCGGAGACCAGTTGCGTCACCTGATCCATCAGGACGCCTGGGCCGATTCGGCGATCAGCGGCTCGACGAGGGCCAGCAGGGTCGACTCGCTGGCTCGGCCGAGGATGCGCCCGGCGACACGTCCCTGACGGTCGACCACGACCGTCGAGGGGATCGCCTGCGGTGGAAGTGAGTCACTGAAGAGCAGCTGGAGGCGCCCGTCACGGTCGATGACGTTCGGGTACGGGATGCCGAAGCGCTCGACGAAGCCACCGGCCGACGCGTCCGAGTCGCGGGTGTCGAGGCCGACGAAGAGCACGCCCTGATCGGCGAGATCATCGGACACTTGGGCCAGCACCGGTGCCTCAGCGCGGCAGGGTGCGCACCACGAGGCCCATACGTTGAGGACGACGACCTCACCGCGGTGGTCGGCGAGCCGGAAGGTCTCTCCGTCGAGCGTCTCGCCGACGAGGTCCGGAGCCGGGGTCCGCTGCGCCTCGTCGAGCACGACGATCGAGCCGTCACCGGCGATGAACCCGCTGCCCTCGGGAGACGTGTCACCTCCCGTCGACTCCTCCGATCCGGATCCGCAGCCAGTGAGCAGCACCGCCGCGGCCAGCAGGAGAGCACCGCCGAGCGTTCCGCGACGGGCCTGCCGAACGCGAGGGGGCATGGACGTCAGGCCCCGGCGATCTTGCTGGCCTTCGCCAGCAGGTCCCTGGACGGCTCGGTGTAGGTGATGGCCACCAGATCATCATCGCGGTACTCCAGCGATGTGAGCGAGGCCAGGGTGCACTGACGGCTGCGGGGGTCGTGCCAGAGCCGTCGGTCCTCGGCTGCGAGTCGGGCGATCCAGATCGGCAGCTGGTGGCTCACCAGCACCGCCTCATGCCCGCGGGCCAGTTCCCGTGCGTCGTCGACGGCCGACATCATGCGAGCCGCGACGTCGACGTAGGGCTCACCCCACGAAGGCTTGAACGGGTTGTACAGGTGCTTCCACGTGCGGGGCTGCTTCAGGACGCCATCGCCCACGCTGACTCGCTGGCCCTCGAAGACATTGTCCGCCTCGATCAGCTGCGGGTCCGTCTGCAGTTCCAGTCCGTGCCGCTGCGCCACGGGCGTGGCCGTCTGCTGGGCCCGCTCCATCGGCGAGGAGATGACGTGGGAGACGTCGTGGCCGGCGAGCGCATCTGCGGCGCGCACCGCCATCTCCTTGCCCAGATCGGACAGGTAGTAGCCGGGAAGACGCCCGTACAGGACCCCCTCGGGGTTGAACACCTCGCCGTGACGCAGCAGGTGGACGACGGTCCGATCGACAGCCATGGACGCCTCAGGTGGCCCGGCGGCGAGCCGCCGCGCGACGCCGACTCGGCCGCCAGGATCCGTCGCCGGCCTCGAGTGCGGCGACGCGCATGGCCTCACCGTGGGCCGCGAGCGCCGCCACGAGGTCGGGCACCGTGCTCGACGCGGCGAGGACGTCGACCCGAAGGCCGTGCTCCTCCGCCGCCTTCGCGGTCTGGGGTCCGATGCACGCGACGATCGTCGTCTGGTGCGGCTTGCCCGCGATCCCGACGAGATTGCGCACGGTGCTGCTCGACGTGAACAGGACCGCGTCGAACCCACCGGTCTTGATGGCCTCGCGGGTCTCGGCCGGCGGCGGAGCCGCACGCACGGTGCGGTAGGCGGTGATGTCCTCGACCTCCCAGCCGAGGTGGCCCAGACCGGCCGCGAGCGTGTCCGTCGCGATGTCGGCACGCGGAAGGAACACCCGATTGATCGGATCCATGAGCGAGTCGTACGGGGGCCACTCCTCGAGGAGCGCCGACGTGGTCTGCTCACCCGAGGGCACGACGTCCGGTCGCACACCGAACTCGACCAGGGCCGCGACGGTGGGCTCGCCCACGGCGGCGACCTTCAGCCCCGCGAAGGACCGGGCATCGAGGCCGTACTCCTGAAGCTTCTCGCGGATCGCCCGCACGGCGTTGACCGAGGTGAAGCCGATCCATTCGTAGCGACCGGACACCAGGCCGTGCACGGCTCGGTCGATCTGCTGCGGCGTGCGCGGCGGCTCGACGGAGATGGTGGGAACCTCCACCGGGACTGCTCCGTGATCACGCAGAAGCTCCATCGCCGGACCGGAGTGGTCCTGCGTCCGCGGGATGAGCACGCGCCAACCGAACAGCGGCTTGATCTCGAACCAGTCAAGCTTGTCCCGCTGACCCACCACGTCGCCGACGACGACGATGCCCGGACCGGCCTGACGAGCTGCCTTGGCTGCCGCGCGCACCTCCTCCAGAGTGCTCACGAGCGTCCGCTGGTCGACGGTGGTCCCACGCCGGGTCACGGCGATGGGCAGAGAGGCCTTCGCGCCGGCGGCGAGGAGCTGGTCGGCGATGTCGACGGCCCGATCTGCTCCATTGATGAAGACGAGGGTCACGCGTTCGGCAGCGAGGTCCGGCCATGGGAGCTGCGTGTCGTTCGCGTCGATGATCCGGACCTGACGCGTACGGCCGCCCGTCAGGCCGAACCCGGCGTAGGCCGGGATCCCCGTGACGTCGCTGACTCCCGGGGCGACCTCGAAGTCCATCCGCGCACGGCGCAGGGCCGCGGCCTCGTTGTGCAGGGTGCCGTCGAGGACCGGGTCGCCGGCCATCAGGCGCACGACGTCACGACCCTCACGAGCAGCCTCGACCACGAGGGCGCTGCGGCCGGCCTGGTCGAGCGGCACTCCGGCCGCATCGACGGCCACGATGACCTCGGCGTCGTCGGCCGCTTGAGCACGGGCGATGCCGACCGCATCGGCGTCGACCACGATCACCGCGGCGCTGCTGAGGAGGTGAGCCGCCCGCAGGGTGAGCAGATCCGGATCCCCCGGCCCCGCAGCCACCAGCGACACCCGACCGTGGGCCGGGGTGCGACGCGCCTTCGTGGCCGGCTCCGAGGTCGCGAGGGGGGCGCTCTCGGCGGCGGCCTTCTTCGGCGCAGCGGCCTTCTTCGGCTCTGCCACCTTCTTCGGCGCGGCGGCCTTCTTGGCGACGGTCCTTGTCATGCGTTGATCGCCTCTCCGAGCGACGTGGGGTCTTGGGATGGGTGGTGATCATCGGCCCGGCGCTGCTCGTGGAAGGCCAGGATCTGCAGTTCGACGGACAGGTCCACCTTGCGCAGTTCGACGTCCTCGGGAACAGATAGGACGGCGGGGGCGAAGTTGAGGATGCTGCGCAGGCCCGCCGCCACGAGGCGGTCACAGACATCCTGCGCCGCATCCGCAGGGGTCGCGATCACGCCGATGTGTGCACGTCCGGACCGGACGAGGTCCTCCAGGTCGCCCAGGGTCTGGATCTGGAGCCCGGAGTCTGCGGACTCCACCTGGCGTCCGATGACATCCGGGTGGATGTCGAGGAGGCCGACGACCCGGAAGCCGCGCGAGGCGAAGCCGCGATACGAGACGAGCGCCTGTCCGAGGTTGCCGGCGCCCACGATGACGACCCCCCACGGCTGCGTCAGGCCCAGCTCGCGAGCGATCTGGTAGGTCAGGAACGGCACGTCGTAACCGACTCCGCGGGTGCCGTAGGAGCCGAGGTGCGAGAGGTCCTTGCGGAGCTTGGCGGACGAGACGCCACACGACTGCGCCAGTGCCTCGGAGGAGATGGTTCGCGTGCCAGCCTCCTCGAGAGCGGCGAGGACGCGGTGGTAGACGGGCAGGCGCGCGACGGTGGCAGCGGGGATCTCCCGGACCAGGCTCCGCAGGGAACCGGAACCCTCGATCGACGCCGGAACGGCAGTGGGTCTCGAAGCGGACACGGTTCTCCAGGGGAAGATGAATCCTTGGGGCCGAGCGGGTGGCGGATCGGTGCTTTCCACACCCGGATCAACGCCCGTAGGTTAGGGATTTGCGAACGAAGTCACAAAGTTGACCGGACGCCTGTGTCCGTATATCGGATCTCTAGAGGGCCAGTGCCGCTCTCAGGCGACTGGCGTCAACCCGCCAGAAGTCGTGGGGACGGCCGTCGACGAGGACGACCGGGATCCGCTCCCAGTGCTCGTCGTAGAGGGCCGGGTCGTCCTCGATGGACCACTCCTCCCACACGTCGCCGGTCTCCGCGCAGACCGCCTCGATGACGGACCGGGCGTCATCACACAGGTGGCAGCCCGGCTTCCCGATCAGGGTCACGCGGGCTGCCGGCGTCGACGTCGTCATGAGCCGTAGCCGGCGTCGCCGTAGACCTCGCGCAGCCGTCCCTTGGCGATCTTGCCGGTAGCCGAGTGCGGCAGAGCGGGCACCACGCGGATCGTCGTCGGGCACTTGAATCGCGCGAGGCGCCCGGCACAGAAGTCCTCCACATCGGCCGCCGTGATGGTCGCGTCCGGTCGCGGGACCACGAGAGCCATGACCGCCTCACCCGTCGCATCGTCCGGCACCCCGACGACGGCTGCCTCGGCGACGCCGGGCATCTGGTCGATCACCAACTCGATCTCCCGCGGGTACACGTTGAACCCGTTGACGAGGATCACCTCGCGGCGACGGTCGACCAGGTGGAGGTCACCCGACTCGTCGGCATAGGCGATGTCACCGGAGTGGAACCAGCCCTCGGCGTCGGGACCGCCCTCGGCCCGCGGCCAGTAGCCCCGGAACACCGACGGTCCGCGGACCCACAGCTCCCCGGGGTCGCCCTCGTCGACCTCTCCCCCGGCATCGTCCATGAGGCGAACCTCGAGTCCGGGGAGTGGCCGCCCGACCGATCCCGGTCTCGCGACGCCGCTGACGAGCGTGGTTGCCACGACCGGCGCGGTCTCGGTCATGCCGTAGCCCTCGTACACGGCATGACCGGTGTGCTCGGCGAACCGCTCCTGCACCGGGATCGGCAGGGGCGAGCCACCGCTGGAGAGCAGCCGCACCGTGGACAGGGCGGCGCGGGCGTCCGGGACCATGCACCACGCCTGGAACATCGCCGGGGCGGCCGGGATGCTGGTGACCTGGTGCTCACGGACGAGCTCGAGCGTCTCGACCGGATCGAAACGGTCGGTCAGCACGAGGGTGGCCCCTGCCGCAACGGCGAGACCCAGGCCCGTGTTGAGCCCGTAGACGTGGAACATCGGCAGCACGAGCAGTACGACATCCTGCGGGACCACCGCCGCCGGGGCGTCGAGGGCCAGCAGCATCTCCGTGTTGGCGCGCAGGGCCCCGTGCGTGAGCATCGCCCCCTTCGGACGACCGCTGGTTCCCGCCGTGAACAGCAGCAGGGCGAGGGTCTCATCGGTCGTCGCGACGGGCGTGGGTGGGGCTCCCTCACCGGAGGCGAGCAGACGGCGCCACTCCGGCCCGCTGACGTCGAGCACCTCGCAGGCGGGAAGCGCCTCGGCCGACTCCTCCCCGGTCGCGCGGGTGCTGGGCTGCACCAGCAGCAGCCGTGCCCCGGAGTCAGCGAGCAGGACGGCGACCTCCGCGGCGGTGTAGGCGGGGTTCATCGGAACGCACACCAGACCCGCGCGGGCGACGCCGTAGTAGGCGATGACGAATTCGCGTGAGTTGCCCAGAAGCATGGCCACCCGGTCGCCGGGACGCAGGCCCCGCTGCACGAGCGCCGCCGCGAAGACCTCGACAGCGGCGTCCAGAGCGGCCCAGGTCAGGGTGACGCCGTCGGCGACGATGCCGGCACCCTCCGGATCGCGCTGCGCTGTCGAGCGCAGGTAGTCAGCGAGGTTGGCGCTCACGCTCAACTCCTCACACTCGGGCACGTGCCGCGGTCACGCACCGCTCCCGGCATCGGACGGTCCGATGAGTCTGGCACACCGAACCTCGCTGCTGGGTACTCTCCTCAGGTGGACGAGGCCCAGACACCGACGACGCCGACGGCTGAGCCCGCCCCCGCACGATCCGATGTCCTGTCTCGATACCGCCAGGCAGGGCGTGCGTCTGCGGCCGCGGTCGATCTGCCGGAGTCGTCCGCTGTCGGCTCACCCAGCCCGGGCGCGGCCTTCTTCGACGTCGACAACACGATCATGCGGGGAGCCAGCCTGTTCCACGTCGCGGTGGGCCTGGCTCGCCGCAAGTACTTCAGCGGCAGGGAGATCCTCGGGTTCGGCGTCAAGCAGGTGAAGTTCATCCTCAGTGGCAGCGAGGACCTGGAGGACATGGCCTCGGCCACGGAGGCCGCCCTGTCCTTCGTCGAGGGCCGATCGGTCAGCGAGCTGCAGTCCCTGGGCGAGGAGATCTTCGACGACAGCATGGTCGACAAGCTGATCCCCGGGACCCTCGCTCTCGCCCAGGCTCATCTGGACGACGGCGAGCAGGTGTGGCTGGTGACGGCCACCCCGGTGGAGCTCGCCACGGTGATCGCCCAGCGCCTCGGGCTCACCGGCGCGCTCGGCACCGTGGCCGAGGTCAAGAACGGCATGTACACCGGCCACCTTGACGGTCCACCCCTCCACGGTCTGGCGAAGGCTGAGGCCATCCGCGCCATCGCCGACCGCGAGGGCCTGGACCTGGCCGAGTGCTCGGCCTACTCCGACTCGTCGAATGACATCCCCATGCTCTCGGCCGTCGGCCATCCGGTCGCCGTGAACCCCGACGCCGTGCTGCGCGAGCACGCCCGCAACAACGGTTGGGCGATCCGCGACTTCCGGCGCCGGGAGCAGGTCAAGGAGTACGCCCTGCCGGCAGCCACCGGAGCCGGGGGCGTCCTGCTCGGGCTGGCCATCGGCTACGCGACGGCCCGCGGCCGACGCTCGTAGTCCCGGCGAACGTCAGCCGAACACCGACGGCCGCGCCACCAACATCCGGTAGAGCGACTGCTGGATCTGCTCGCGCACCTCGTCCGTCAGGTTGAAGACGACCATGGGGTCGTCGGAGGCGCCCTCGGGGTAGCCCTCAGTGGGGATCGGCTCGCCGAAGTGGATGTACCACTTGGTCGGCAGGGGGACCATGCCCATCGGTCCCAGCCACGGAAAGGACGGCGTGACCGGGAAGTACGGCAGGCCGAGGATCCGGGCGAGGGGCTTGACGTTGGCGATCATGGGGTACGTCTCCTCGGCCCCGACGATGGCCGTGGGGATGATCGGGGCCCCGGTGCGCAGTGCCGCCGTGACGAAGCCCCCGCGGCCGAACCGCTGGAGCTTGTATCGCTGGGAGAAGGGCTTGCCGATGCCCTTGAAACCCTCCGGCCACACGCCCACGAGCTCGCCCGCGCTCAGCAGGCGCTCGGCATCCGGATGGCAGGCCAGAGTGTGCCCCGCCTTACGGGCGAGCTCACCGATGAACGGGGTCTGAAACACCAGGTTCGCGCCGAGCATCCGCAGGTGCCGGTGCGCCGGGTGCTCGTCGTGCAGCGCGACCTGCGTCATCAGGGCGTCCAGGGCGATGACACCGGAGTGGTTGGCCACGACCAGCGCGCCGGTGTCCGCCGGCACGTTCTCCAGACCGGTGACCTCGACGCGGAACCAGGATCGGTAGAGCGGGCGCACCATGGCGAGCAGGACTCGGTCGGTCAGTTCGGGATCGAAGCCGAAGTCGTCGACCCGGTAGTCGCCGGCCAGTCGGCGGCGCAGGAAGTCCCGGAACGGCTCATCCAGCGCCGCGATCTCGGAGTCCGACCACACACCGTCCGGACCGGGGTCCGGGATCGCGGGGGGCACGGGGCGCAGGTCGGCGCTGGCAGGCGCATCCACGCGTGCACCGGCCGCCTCCTGCGCCGATCGGCCACCTGCGCGGGGGGTGGGCTGGGGGCCGGTGTTGCCTACCCGGCGGGCGGCTTTCGACGGCCCGTCATGGGCCGTGCGTGAGGTCGACGGCCCGGCTCGCTCGGGGTCGGGCTCGGGGACGAGGGGGATGACGTCGGCGTCAGGCAACGCGCACCTCCGGCCGTCGTGAGGCGGCGAGGGCCGCGAAGGCCTCGGGGGTCGAGTACTCCGGGACGAAGCCGAGGATGTCACGCGCAGCAGAGGTGTCCAGGCCACGCCCATAGCTCAGGTAGCGGACGGACTCCGGTGAGAAGTCGGCGTAGCCCCGGGGGTCGAGCGCTCGGCCGACGAGCGGCACCACAGGCGCGGGGACGATGATCTCGCGGCGGTCGACCATGCGGATCGCCTGGGACAGCAGGAGCATTCCGGAGCCGGCCACGTTGAACGTCCCCTCCGCATCGGACCGAACACTGCACTCCAGGGCCGCGAGGGCGTCGTCCTCATGGGTGAACTGCAGACGGGGATCGAACCCCAGGACGGTCGGCACCACGGGCAGGCCGAAGTACGCGGTGAGTGCCGTGCGCATGCGCGGGCCGACGATGTTCGCGAAACGCAGGGTCGCGACGGCGACGTCCGGCCGTCGCCGGCCGAATCCACGCACGTAGCCCTCGACCTCGGCGGAGTCCTTGGCCCAACCGGAGCTCGGGCGGTGCTTGGGCTCCATCTCCTCGGTGAACAGGGCCGGGTCCTTCGGACCCGCCCCGTAGACGGCGGAGGTGGACTTCACCACCAGACGACGCAGTGCCGGGGTGCGCTGGCATGCGGACAGCAGCTGCATGGTGCCGATGACGTTGATGTCCTTCATCGTCGAGCGTCCACCAGCCTGCTTGGGGGTGGAGATGACGCCCATGTGCACGACGGTGTCGACCGACGCCTCCCCCATGACCTTGGAGATCACCGGGTTGCGGATATCAGCACGGACGAAGTCGATGCCGGGGATGGGCTCATCCGGTGCGACGACATCGACCCCGATGACCCGCATGTGCGGGTCTGCTGCCAGACGGGCGGCCATGCGCCCCCCGAGGAAGCGGGAGACACCCGTGACGAGGACCGTGCACGACATCACGACCCCCTTGGTGTTGGACGGTGCGAGCCGCACCACGGGCGCACGGCCCGCAGCGGCTACTTCTTATTGCGGCGCTGGACCCGCGTGCGACGCAGCAGCTTGCG
>JAURME010000052.1 GCA_030830865.1 Candidatus Nanopelagicales bacterium
ACTGAAGCGCAGCGTCATCCCTGAGGAACTCGGCGCGGCTGCACGGGCGGACCTCGGTGCCGCGTGGTGGAGGACGGCCGCCTTCATCGCCGAGTACGCCCTGGACGTACCGAGTGACGAGATCGGCGGCCTCGACATCGACTACCCGGACCCGGTCGTGCGCGTCGAGCCGTTCAAGGCCCTGTGCGTGGAGAAGGGCAGCGCGCCCTTCCCGACGAAGCGATCCGAGCAGGTGGCCGCTGCCGCCAAGGCGATGCTCGCGCGCTGGAACTCGCCTCGTGCGGCACGGGCTCGCAAGAAGCAGAACCTCCCGCAGGATCTCCCCCTCGCTCTGCACCTTGAGACGGTGGTCGTCACCGAGCACGATGACGAGGGCCACGGCTTCGCCACCTCGCGCGACATGGACACGGGGGCCTTCTCGCCGATGGGCCTGTTCCACCACGGGTTCCGTCCGACCGGTGAGCGCCTCTCCGAGGGGCACTCCCTCGATGACCTGCCCGGCGGCGTGGAGATGCTGACCGGAGTCCTCGCCGAGCTCGAGGGTCGGCTGCGCCGCGCCGTGACGGTCGACTTCGAGTACGGGCCTGACGGTCTGGCGCTTGTCGGCCTAGAGGAACTCCGTCGCCCCAATGCCCGCGTCGCCACGAGTCTGGCGGTCGATCTCGCGATCCGGGGCATCATCGACGAGGAGCAGGCGGTGGCCACGACCGAGTCGGTCCACGTCGTCGAACTCCTGCATCCGCAGCCGAAGCTCACGGGCGCCGAAGTGATGCTCGCCGCCGGACTGGGGGCCTCGCCCGGCGCCGCGGTGGGTCACATCGCTCTCGACAGTGAAGCCGCGGTCGAGATGACCGAGGCGGGAAAGCCGGTCATCCTCGTCATGTCCGAGACGACGCCCGGAGACCTTCCCGGAATGATGGCGGCCACCGGGATCCTCACTGCGAACGGCGGATCGGCGTCCCACGCCGCGGTGGTCGCCCGGGGCATGGGCCGGCCGGCCATCTGCGGCGCGACGGCGCTGCGCATCGACGGCAACGCGCGCACTCTCACCTCCGGTGAGCACACGCTGAATGAGGGCGACCTCATCTCGATCGACGGGGCGTCCGGCGTCGCCTACATCGGGGAACTCCATATCGAGCGCCCCACGCCATCGCCGAGCCTGACCACGCTCCTGAGCTGGGCCGACGACGCCCGTCGGCTGAAGGTTCGTGCCAACTCCGACAACGGCCCGGACACCACGGCGGCCATGGACAACGGCGCGGAGGGCATCGGGCTGTGCCGCACGGAGCACATGTTCCTCGGTGACCGGCTGCCCTTCGTGCGTGCAGTGATCCTGTCCCATGACGCGGACGCGGAGGCGAAGGCACTGGCTGCGCTCGCCGAGACGCAGCGTGAGGACTTCCGCGAACTGCTCGCGGCGGTGGGTGACCGCCCCGTGACGGTCCGGCTTCTCGACGCCCCGATGCACGAGTTCCTGCCGTCCGATCCCGAGGAGCTCGAGGACGAGCAGCAGCGCCGCATGCTCGAGCACCTGCATGAGGAGAACCCCATGCTGGGCGTGCGCGGCGTTCGTCTGGCACTCATGCACGAGGGTCTCTACCCGGCGCAGGTCGAGGGCCTGTTCAACGCTTGGGTCGACGTCGTCTCTGCGGGGCTCGCGCGCCCCGAGCTCGAGGTGATGATCCCGCTGGTGTCGATCCCGGATGAACTCGTGATGTCCCTGCGGCTCATCCGACGGGTCAACCAGGAGGTCTCGTCGCGCACCGGCATGCTGATCCCGTTCAAGATCGGAACGATGGTGGAGACACCTCGCGCCGCACTGCTTGCCGATCGCCTAGCTCAGTGGGCGGAGTTCCTGTCCTTCGGCACCAACGACCTCACCCAGTTGACCTACGGGTTCTCCCGCGACGACGTCGAGCGACGCATGCTCGGCACGTACCTGGAGAAGGGCCTACTGACGGCGAGTCCGTTCGCCGAGCTCGATGACGACGGGGTTGCCGCCCTCATGGAAGTCGCCGTCACGAAGGCCCGAAGCGTCCGGCCGGACATCAAACTCGGCATCTGCGGCGAGCACGGTGGGGATCCGGCCTCGATCGCGATCTGTGAGCGACTCGACCTGGACTACGTCTCAGCGTCACCCAGCCGGATCCCCGTCGCCCGACTTGCGGCAGCGCACGCGCGGACCCTTGCGTATCCGGCGGACGGAACTGATTAGTGATCGTCAAATACTTGGAAACCCTTGCAATTTGCGAGGGCGTCCGTAATGATCGACCCTCGTCAAGGGAGGCCTCATGACCACGGCGCTGTCGGTACGCCATGCGACGAAGATCTTCGGCGCACAGGTGGCGTTGAACGACGTCAGCATCGATGTCGAGCCCGGCGAGGTCCGGGCCCTCGTTGGCCAAAACGGCTGCGGCAAGTCCACCCTGATCAAGATCCTGGCTGGCTTCCATGCACCCGAATCGGGCACGGAGGTCACGGTCGGCGGAGAGAAGTTGGCCTTCGAGGATCCGGCCGCGAGTGAGGCGGTCGGGCTGCGCTTCGTCCATCAGGACCTTGGCCTCGTCGGCAACCTCGATGCCGTCGACAACATGGCCATGGGCTCGGGCTACATCACGAATCCGACGAAGACCATCCGCTGGCGCAAGGAGCGTGCCGCTGCCGGAGAGGCCCTCGCCGCCCTCGGCTACGACATCAATGTGCGCGTCCCGGTTGCTAGCCTCCAGATGTCCGAACGCACAGCCGTGGCGATCGCGCGAGCGATGACGGATCGCGGCAGCCCGGTGAAGATGCTCATCCTCGACGAACCCACGGCGAACCTGCCGGACGCAGAGGCTCAGCGCCTCTATGCGCTCGTGCGTCGCGTCGCCGATACGGGCGTGGCAGTGCTCTTTGTCTCACATCACTTCGATGAGGTGTTCGAGATGGCCGACTCCGTCACCGTCCTGCGTGACGGCAACCACATCATCACCCGTCCGGTCGAGGGGCTGGATGAGGAGCAGCTCATCGAGCTGGTCGTGGGTCGCAAGCTCGAGGCGCATAACAAGGACGCTGCCGATGCTCGCGAGCACGGTCCGGAGATCCTCAAGCTCACGAACGTCGCCGGTGGATCGGTTACGGGAGTGGATCTCACGGTGCACCGCGGGGAGGTGGTCGGCGTTGCCGGCATCACTGGTTCGGGACGCGAGGCGGTGGCCGGAATCATCTTCGGAGGCATGGAGCGATCCGGTGAGATCACCATCGACGGCAAGGTGCTTCCGCAGAACCGTCCCGACATCTCGATCGAACGCGGTGTGGCACTTGTGCCAGCTGAGCGGCACGCCAACGCGTCGCTGATCGACCAGACCCTCAGAGAGAACATCACCCTCGTAGATCCCGGTCGACACGTGACCCTCGGCATCCTCCGTCGCCGGCCTGAGCGCGCTGACGTTCGCGTCTGGCTCGACAAGCTGACCGTCAAGCCCGGCGGTCAGACGGAGTACACGATGGCCCAGCTCTCCGGCGGCAACCAGCAGAAGGTCATTCTGGCCCGCTGGCTGCGGCAGGAGCCTGAGGTGATGGTGATGGACGAACCCACGCAGGGCGTCGACGTCGGCGCGAAGGCCGACATCCACACCCTGATCGACGAGGCCGCAGCCCAGGGCGCCGCCGTCGTGGTCTGCTCGACCGACCACGAGGAGCTCGTCCGCGTCTGCGACCGTGTCGTCATCATGCGCCGTGGTGTGTCAGCTGCGACTCTTCGCGGAAATGACATCACCGCGGACAACATCACCGCTGCGACCATCGGCCGTGGCACCGGCGATTCGACCGAACCCGCCGACTGACCAGGCCGCCCACCAGCCCGCCGATCGAAGCCTGACACGAACCGGAGTCCAACACCATGACCGACCTGCAGACCGCCCCTGCATCCGACGGCGCACAGAAGAAGCCGAAGCGTCGTTTCTCGCTCGGTCTGGACAAGTACAGCGGTATCTATGTCTGGGCCGTGCTGGTCGTCATCTTCGCCCTGTGGATCCCTGACCTGTTCCTCTCATGGGACAACGTTCGGACGATCCTCACCTTCCAGGCGATCAGCACCATCGTCGCTCTCGGCCTCATCATTCCCGTGGCCGCCGGTGCCTTCGACCTGACCATCGCCGGGGCCCTGACTGTTTCGGTGTGTTTCACGGCTTGGGCTCTGTTGAGCCACAAGGGCGTCGTGGTCGCTGTGGGTGGGGCGCTCCTGATCGGCGTCATCATCGGGCTTGCCAATGCCTTGGTCGTCGTCAAGTTCAAAGTGGACTCATTCATCGGCACGCTAGGCATGAGCTCCGTACTGGGCGCCATTGCATACATGATCACCGACGGAGGCCAACTGGTTCTGTCGGAGCAGGGCTATTACCCCTTCCTGGACTTCGCCCGCACCGAGTGGTTGGGAATCTCGGCGCCGGTGTACTACGCAGGCCTCATTGCGGTCGTCATCTGGTGGGTTCTTGAGTACACCCCTGGTGGCCGGTATCTCTATGCGGTCGGAGGCAACCCGGTTGCAGCCCGCCTTGCCGGCGTGAAGGTCGCACGAATCATCACGCTCTCCTTCATCGCCTCGGCGGTCGTGGCGAGCTTCGCGGGAGTTGTACTGCTCGCGTCCACGGCCAATGCCTCGCCCGACATCGGCCTCGGCTACCTGCTCCCGGCGTTCTCAGCAGTGTTCCTCGGAGCAACACAGATTCGCCCGGGACGCGTGAACGTGCTCGGCACCATCGTCGCAATCCTGCTCCTGGCCACCGGTGTGACCGGCCTCCAGTTGGCGGGTGCGCCAACGTACATCACCCAGTTGTTCAACGGAGCCGCGCTCATTGTCGCCATGGCCCTTGCGTCCCGAACGGCCCGTCGACGCAGCTAGCAGGCAGACGACGAAAGCCTGACCACTCGCGAAGCCTCTACGGCAGCGGGATGTCGACCGGATCTACTTCGGCCTCGGCATGGGCCTCATCGCTGCTGACCCACTCGAGGGCGTTTCCCAGCAGGCGGCGGAACATCGGGTTCTCGAATGTCCCCGGGCCGTCACCCATGAGCAGGGTCGCAATGGGGGAGCGGCCGGCCGTGGTGGTCCAGCCCTGCAGACGGCTGCCGCCGTGCAGGCCGCCGTCGGCCGGTCGTCCGGCACAGGTCACTCCAGTGGATGTCCCGTTGGTGACCTCGTCCCAGGTGTCCTGGAACAGGGCACCGTCCATGTCAGCGTCCTGCTCCAACAGGGGAGTAATGCGGTCGTTCAGCACGGGGATGAAGTACAGCTCGTCGTCGATCTCGAAGGGCTCAATGCCCTCGGTGATCGGGTGCTTGGCGATGGGCGAGACGGTGAAGCGGTCGATGCGGTACCCGGACGAAGGGAGGTCCTCTCCGCGCAGTCGACCCGGCCGGTAGAGGAAGCGCGCGCCCGTGACCTCGGCCCAGCCCTCCCAGCCGGGCCACGCGGAGATCGCGTGGTGCAGGACGACCAGGCCCTGACCGGCATCCAGCAGGTTGACGACGTCCTGGGCGGTGGCCTCGTCCGGACCTTCGACGATCGGCTCGGTACCGCGCTTGAGCCGCAGGCCCGGGATGTCATGAAGGAGGATCGCGTCCCACTGGCCGGCGAGCTCGTCGGTGAGCCAGCGCTGGGCCGTCGGCTGCGTCGCATGGGCCCACACCCAGCCCCGCTCGCTGCAGATGTCGGCGATGGCGCCGAGGAACTCGTCCATCGCCACCCGATGGCCGCCGGTGATGACCAGGATGCGTCGCAGCATGAGTTCTCCGATCACATGTACTTGGACGTCCTAGTTACTATAGTCTGCGTGCCGTAACTCACGGCGAACTTCCCCGGAACCCAGGAGACCCTTCATGACCGCACCCACGGACACCGAGGTCCTGCCTGCCACCCGTGAGGTGGTGCTTGACCTGCATCGCCGCATGGTGCGCATCCGGCGCTTCGAGGAGTCGTCCGGCAAGCTGGTCGAGACCGGTGAGATGCCGGGCTTCCTCCATCTCTACGTGGGGCAGGAGGCCGTGGCCGCGGGCATGGGTTCGGTCCTGACCGACGACGACCAGATCACCTCCACTCACCGAGGCCACGGGCACGCCATCGCCAAGGGCGCCGAGCTCCGACCGATGTTCGCCGAGCTCTACGGCAAGACCACCGGCTACTGCAAGGGCCGAGGCGGCAGCATGCACATCGTCGACATGAACCGCGGCATGCTCGGGGCCAACGCCATCGTCGGCGGCGGAATCCCGATCGCCATCGGCGCGGCCTTCGCCTCCCAGTACCGCGACGACGGCACTGTTGCCGTCTCCTTCTTCGGCGACGGCGCGACCAACATCGGTGCCTTCCACGAGTCCGTCAACATGGCCGCGGTGTGGGACCTGCCCGTCATCTTCGTCGTCGAGAACAACGGCTACGCCGAGTTCACGCCGCAGGAGAAGCACATGAAGCTGACCGACATCGCCGAGCGGGCCGCGTCCTACGGCATCCCCGGGGTGATCGTCGACGGCATGGACGCCCTGGCGATGCGACAGGTGTCCCTTGAGGCTGTTGAGCGTGCCAAGCGAGGCGAGGGCCCCACGCTCATCGAGGCCAAGACCTACCGCTTCTTCGACCACCAGGGCATCAAGGGCATGCGCATCCCGTACCGCGACCCTGCTGAGGTCGAGGCCTGGAAGTCCCGTGACGCCATTCGCCTGATCGAGACCATCGGCGTCGAGCGGGGCCTGGTCACTGCGGAGGACTTCGCGGAGATCTGGGCCGAGGTGGAGGCAGAGATCAACGACGGCATTGAATTCGCCCGCAACAGCCCCGACCCTGATCCGGCCGACATCCTCGACGACGTCTACACCGTCTGATCGCGCTGAAGACCCTGACGACACCTAAGGACCCCACGTGAGCACCCGCGAACTGACCTACGTCAAGGCCTTCAACGAGGGCATGCACCAGATCATGGCCGAGGACCCGGACGTCTTCCTCATCGGAGAGGACGTTGCCGGCTACGGCGGTGTCTTCCACATGTTCGACGGTCTCCTCGACACCTACGGCCAGAAGCGGGTCAAGGACACTCCGATCGCCGAGCAGGCGATCATCGGCCTCGGTGTGGGTGCTGCAGCCCGTGGCCTGCGCCCCGTCTGTGACCTGATGTTCATGGACTTCATCGGCGTCGCGATGGATCAGATCTTCAACCAGGCCGCCAAGATGAAGTACATGTTCGGCGGCGCCGTGTCCGTCCCGCTGACCATCACCACCGCTGGCGGCGCGGGCATGTCCGCTGCCGCCCAGCACAGCCAGAGTCTGGAGGCGTGGCTGGCCCACATCCCGGGCCTGAAGGTCGCCCTGCCCGCGACCCCCTACGACGCCAAGGGCCTGATCGTCGGAGCCATCCGCGACGACAACCCCACGATCGTCGTCCTGCAGAAGAAGATGCTCGGAGTGAAGGGCCCGGTGCCCGAGGAGCTCTACGCCATCCCCTTCGGTGAGGCCCACGTCGCCCGGGAGGGCACCGACACCACCATCGTCGCCATCGCCCGCATGGTGCCGGAGGCGCTCAAGGCGGCCGAGATGCTCGCGTCGGATGGCATCAGCGTGGAGGTCATCGACCCTCGCACCGTGCAGCCCCTCGACACCGACACCATCGTGGCCTCGGTGAAGAAGACCAACCGAGCGCTGATCGTCCATGAGGCGGTCGAGTTCGGTGGCATCGGCGCAGAGATCTCGTCGCAGATACAGGAGGAGGCGTTCGACTACCTCGACGCCCCCGTAGCGCGGCTCGCCGCTCCGTTCGCCCCGGTTCCGTACGCTCCCATCCTGGAGAACGCCTACGTGCCCGACGCCGCCCGCATCGAGCAGGCGGTCCGTCGGCT
The DNA here is from genome assembly GCA_030830865.1 of Candidatus Nanopelagicales bacterium. Lineage (GTDB taxonomy): Bacteria > Actinomycetota > Actinomycetes > S36-B12 > S36-B12 > UBA10649. Next base: position 7,864 of record JAURME010000052.1, read on the forward strand.
CCTCGAGAGGAAGTAGTCCGTGGCGATCGAGATCCGCCTGCCGAAGCTCGGCCTCACGATGGAGGAGGGCACGGTCGACGAATGGCTCCTGGAGGACGGTGCCGTCGTCACGGCGGGTATGCCGCTGCTACGGCTGGCCACGGACAAGATCGACGTCGACGTCGAGGCCGAGAGCGACGGCATACTGCACCGTGCTGTGGGCGATGGCGCGACGCTTGAGCCCGGTGCGATCCTCGGCTGGCTGCTTGCCGAGGGTGAGGCGACACCCGCCGGCACGGCCCCGGCTGCTCCCGCCCCGGCTGCTGCGCAGGAGGACGTCGCCATCATCACTACCGTGCGTGGCGATGACGACATCGAGGTGGCGTCGGCCGACGGCCGGGTATTCATCTCGCCCAACGCCCGGCGCGTCGCTGCTGACCTCGGTGTCGATCTGTCGACCGTGCGCGGCAGCGGTCCGGGTGGACGCATCATCTCCGAGGACGTCGAGGAGGCCGCTGCTGCGGCTCCCCAGCACACCGGACCCGCCAAGGTGGCGTCCCCGCTGGCACGCCGTGATGCCCGGGAGGCGGGTATCGACCCGTCGACCATCTCCACGTCGAGCGGCTACGTGTCGCGCGGAGACGTCAAGGCCGCGGCCGCGGCCACGCCGCGGGAGACGGCCGCAGCCGCGGTCTCATCGACCGTGGTCGTTGCCCCTGGCTCCGTCAAGCAGGAGACCGCGTCGATCGTCCCCATGAAGGGGATGCGCGGCACCATCGCCGCGCGCATGCAGCAGAGCCTCACGGAGATGGCTCAGCTGACCCACGGCTTCGAGGTCCGTATGGATGCGGTGGTCGCACTGCGGGCGGAGATGAAGGAGCAGTACATCGCTCTCGGCGTGCCGGTCCCCAGCCTGAACGACTTCGTGGTGCGCGCCGCGGCACTCGCGCTGCGGCAGCACCCGATCCTCAACGCGACCATCCAGGACAAGGAGATCCACCTCCTCAGTCGCATCCATATGGGGCTGGCCGTGGCGGTCCCTGGTGGGCTCATGGTGCCGGTGATCCCGGACGCCGACCGGCTGTCGCTGCCTGACCTCGCTGCCGCGACCCGCGATGTCGCCGAGCGCTGTCGCAACGGGTCGATCGGCCTCGACGAGCTCGAGGGTGGCACGTTCGCGGTCACATCCTTGGGCACCTACGGCGTCGACATGTTCACGCCCGTCATCAACCCCGGCAATGTCGGCATCCTCGGTGTCGGACGTCTGCGCGACTCCGGGACGTGGGAGGGCGACGACTGGGTGCGCACCCAGGTGCTGACGCTCAGCCTGACCTTCGACCACCGCGCCGTCGACGGAGCTCCCGCGGCCGAGTACCTGCAGACGATCGCTGAGCTGCTCGCCCGTCCCCTCGTCCTCGTCTCCTAGCGGACAGCCATGCCCGTCATCGCTCTCCTCCGTCACGGGCAGGCGAGTTTCGGCACGGAGGACTACGACCGTCTCTCCGACCTCGGACGCAGGCAGGCAGTGGTCGCCGGAGCCGAATTGGCCCAACGGGGTCTTCGATCGCCGGTCGTGGTGAGCGGCTCCCTCGTGCGGCAGCGGGACACGGCTGCGATCGCCGCCCAGGCCCTCGGCGTCCAACCCTCCCGCATCGACGAGCGGTTCGACGAGTTCGATGCTCACGCCGCAGTCGAGGCGCACCTCGGGCGCCCGGGTGCCACGCAAGGCATGGATTCGAGGGAGTTCCAGGTGCACCTGGATGAGGCGATGGCGCTGTGGATGGCCGAGGGTGATCCGCGGTGGCGCGACTTCGTCGATGGGGCGCTGGCCGGCTTGACCGACCTTGCGGCATCCCTGCCGGCCCGCACGGATGCCGTCGTCGCGACCTCGGCCGGGGTCACCGCGGCGATCGCGGGTGCGCTGCTGGACTGCGCACCGGCCGGGGTCATCGCCATGAACCGCGTCAGCGTCAACGCGTCGATCACCACGGTGGTGTCCGGGTCCCGCGGACTGTCACTGGTGACCTTCAATGATCATGGCCACCTGCTGCGTGACCGGACGCTGCTGACCAATCGCTAGCGGACAGTTCAGGACGCGTTGATCCAGCGGACGACGTCGGAGCCGTCCCAGCCCTCGGCCAGGGTGGCGACCTTGTCGTAGAAGCCGCGCAGGTGCTCGTTGCCGACGTAGAGCTCCAGAACGCCTCCGACGACGTGGCGGGCGTCATGGAAGTGCACCTCCATGCCGCTGGACGAGGTCAACGACATCGTCAGGGGCATCCCCTGTTCTTCAAGGGCGGCGCTCGCGGCGTCGAGGTCGTCGACGAAGCAGGCGAAGTGGTTCACCTGACCTGGCTTGTCGTGCTCGAGGACCTCGCGCATCGACGCCGGTTCGCACTCGTGCAACTGGATGAGCTCGAGCATCACCGGACCCCATTGGCCGAACGCTGCGCTGTGGTCGTAGATCGCCGGCTGGCCGTCATGGGTCGCCTCGACCTCCAGATGGGGCCGGCACAGGAACGGCCCGGCGCCCACTTTCTGAGCCCACGCGTGGCACGCGGCCTCGAGATCGGGCACTCGATAGGCGATCTGGACTAGCTGTCCGGGCAGGTTCGGCTGGGCGGGATTGGCGGGGTTCGGCATGGCATCTCCGAGAGGGTCAGGGGCTGGAGGGAAAGTTACTGGACTCCGATGCAAGTTGTGTAGGCTTCCATGCGTCCCGGACTTGCACGAGCGTCCCAGGAGTTGTGATGGCCAAGACCTACCGGCACCCGATCACGAAGTTCATCTACTCGGTGAACGAGGTCGGCCTCGTCCGCGTCGACGATCCGGCGACGGGTCGCTACGGCGTCTTTGACGACAACGGCATCTGGTTCGAGGGCGAGATCATCGACGTCGACCTGCAGGCCGCCGGCTGGGTGGGTCGCACGCCCGAGGCCCGAGCCCTGCGAGAGACCAGCTCGTGAAGCAGACGACGGCCGTGCTCCTGGCCAAGCGGCCCGAGGGCATCAAGGTCGCCGAGGCCCTGACCCTCGGCACCATCGACCTGCCCGAGTTGACGGCGGGCACGGCGCTGGTGCGCAACCAGTACATGAGCGTGGACCCGTCCACGCGTGGGCGCATGGACCCGGGTGAGAAGCAGTACACGACGAACTTCGAGATCGGCGGCGCCCTGGATGGCTCGGCCATCGGGGTCGTCGTCGAGTCAGCGTCCGACCTGCTGCCGGTGGGCTCCACGGTTCGCCATCGGATGGGCTGGCGTGAGTACGCCGTCGTCAGCGACGCCGCCACGACCATCTGCGACCTCGAGAAGGCGCCGGCGATGTCCTGGCTGGCATCGATGGGCCAGACCGGCTTTACCGCCTACGCCGGCCTCGTTCCCGTCGGCCACCTCCAGGAGGGCGAGACCGTCTTCGTCACCGGGGCCGGTGGAGCCGTGGGCAGCATGGCCGGCCAGTTCGCCCGGCTCATGGGCGCGTCGATAGTGATCGGAAGCGCCGGCGGCCCGGAGAAGTGCGCGTGGCTGCGCGAGGAGTGCGGCTTCGACCACGTCATCGACTACCGCAGTGAGAACGTCCGAGAGGCGCTCGGCACGGTGGCACCGGACGGCATCGATCTGTTCTTCGACAACGTGGGCGGCTGGCAGATGGTCGACGCCTTCCACAACATGAGGATCCACGGTCGCATCAGCATGTGCGGCGCGGTGTCGAACTTCGCGTCCGGTGACCAGCCGTCGCTGGCCGAACTCATCGAGATCGTGCTGCGCCGGGTGTCCATCCACGGATTCATCGTCCGCGACTACGAGGACCTCCGGCCGGAGTTCGAGGAGCGGGTGAGTGGCTGGCTTGCCAGCGGCGAGCTCGTCGACCGCGCCACGGTCTACGAGGGCATCGGGAATGCCGGGGCAGGGCTGGAGGGCCTGCTCAACGGCGCGAATCTCGGCAAGGCCCTGATCCGGCTCTCGGAGTAGACCATGACCGCCACCGTCGACGATTCCCTGTTCGCCTCTCTCGACCCGGTGGCGCTGAAGGGCTCTTCCTGCACCGCCTGCGGGGCAACAGTGTTCCCGGCTCTGGGCTCCTGCCCGGTGTGCACCGGAGTCGACGTTGAGCAGGTGGCTCTGCCGACCGAGGGCACTGTCTGGTCCTGGACCACGCAGAACTTCGAGCCCAAGTCGCCGTTCCGATCGGACGGGTTCGCGCCGTTCAGCATCGGCTACGTCGACCTCGGCCCGGTGATCGTCGAGGGCTGGCTGGTTGGTCGCGCGGAGTGGAGCATCGGGGAACCGGTCCGGCTCGTCCTCACCAAGGCATGGACTGAGGGCGACACCGTGGTCCACACCTATGCGTTCGAGGCCGCGTCATGACTGATCCCGTATACATCGTCGGTGCGGCGCGCACCACGTTCGGACGATTCGACGGCGAGGACAACGACCTCGCCGAGGAAGCGGTACGCGGAGCCCTCGCCGATGCCGGCCTCACCTGGAACGACATCGACTTCGCGGTTGGTGGGACCAACGGTGAGACCAAGCCCGACAACCTCGTCGCACGGCTGGGCCTGACCGGGCTGCCGTTCGTCACCGTCAAGAATGGGTGTGCGACGGGCGGTGTCGCCCTCATGACTGCGCGCAACGGTCTTCTCGCCGAGGGCGCCGGCATCGCGTGCGTCGTTGGATATGACAACCACGCTCGCGGCGCGTTCAACGCCTCACCCGCCCGTTACGGCATCGGTGATTGGTACGGGCAGACCGGGATGATGGTCACGACGTCGTACTTCGCCCTCAAGATCCAGCGGTACTTGCACGAGCACGGCATCGACCCCCGGGCGCTGGGCTACGCAGCGGAGAAGGCGTTCGAGTACGCGTCGCACCATCCGTACGCGTGGCGCCGCAAGCCGGTGTCGGTCGACGAGGCGATGGACGCCGACATGATCAACGATCCCCTGACCCGCTTCATGTTCTGCTCGCCGGATGCCGGTGCAGTGTCCCTGATCCTGGCCCGCGGCTCGCGTGCATTCGACCTGTGCGAGAAGCCGGTCCGCCTCGCGTCCGTCGCGCTTCGAGGGCGTCGTCCCGGGTCCTTCGAGGTCTTCTCGACCTGGCTGTCGCCGGGGGAGCGCACGAGCCCGTCGATCGATGCCGCGGCAGCCGCCTTCGCCGACGCGGGCATCTCGCCGGCTGAGGTCCAGGTGGCGCAGCTCCAGGACACCGAGAGCGGGGCCGAGATCATCCATCTTGCCGAGACCGGACTCGTCGAGCACGGAGCCCAGATGCAGGGCTACCTCGATGGCGACTACAAGGTCGACGGGCGCCTGCCGGTCAACACCGACGGTGGGCTGCTCGCGAACGGTGAGCCGGTGGGGGCCAGTGGTCTTCGCCAGGTTCACGAGGTCGTCCGCCAGCTGCAGGGGCGTGCTGATGGGCAGCAGGTGCCCGGACAACCCAGTATTGGTTTCACGCACGTGTACGGCGCACCGGGCATCAGTGCCTGCACGGTGCTCACCACCGAAGGAGAGTGACGTGGCTGACCACGATCCGGCCCACCTTGAGGCATGGCGTGCCGAGGTGCGCACCTGGCTGGCATCCGTCGCGCAGCCGAAGACCGAAGAGGTCTTCGAGTGGGGGGTCGGCGATCCCCGTCTGCAGATCTTCCTGTCCATGTCCCATGACGACGAGGTCGCCTTCCTCGATCGGGTCCGCGAGTACCGCAAGGCGCGGTTCGACGCCGGCTACGGTGCCATTTCGCTGCCCGAGGAGTACGGCGGCGCAGGGCTGCCGAGCGTCTACGCGGTGGCGTTCGCGGACGAGGAGCGCGAGTTCGACGTCCCTCCGTCCTCCGAGATCATCTCCGTCACCACCGGGCTCGTCGGCGCTGCCGTCAGCGTGTTCGGCACCGACGAGCAGCGTGAGCAGTTCGCACGCGCCTTCCTGCGTACAGACATGCTCTGCGCGCAGCTCTTCAGTGAGCCGGGTGCCGGCTCTGACCTGGCCGGGTTGTCGACGAAGGCGGTCAAGGACGGCGACGACTGGCTGATCACCGGCCAGAAGATCTGGAGCTCCAATGCCCAGTTCGCCGAGTACGGCTTCCTGCTGGCCCGCACGAATCCCGATGTGGTCAAGCAGGCAGGCATCACCGCGTTCCTGGTGCCGCTGGATGCTCCCGGCGTCGAGATCCGGCCGATCCGGCAGATGAGCGGCCCCTCGACCTTCAATGAGGTCTGGTTCGACCAGGTGCGAGTCCCCGATGCGCTGCGGATCGGAGACGTCGACGCCGGTTGGAAGGTCGCCCAGGCCACGCTGGGGTTCGAGCGCTCGTCGTCCGGCTCCGGACACCGCCGCAAGGGAGGTACGGCCGACGACCTCGTCGAGCTCGCGAAGCACCTCGGGCTGAATGACGATCCCGTGACGCGCCAGGAGCTCGCCGACGTCTACATCCGCACGCGCCTCCACGCAGCGATGGTCGCCAAGGTGGCGCGTGCCACCGCCTCGGGTGACAAGCCGGGCCCGGCCGGGTCGCTGGGCAAGCTGCTCGCATCAGACAATCTGGTCCGCATCGGCGATGCCGCGGCCACGATGCTCGGCTCGTCCATGGTGGCCGACACCGGCGAGTGGGGCGAGTTCGCCTGGACCGACCACCTGCTTGGGGCACCGGGGTACCGGCTGGCCGGCGGAACGGACGAGATCCAGCGCAACATCATTGCCGAACGTGTGCTCGGCCTGCCGGCTGAGCAGCGCATGGACAAGGCCCCGTTCAAGGAGCTCAAGCGCAACTAGGGGCCCGTACGGGCAGACTGTCTCCATGATCGACGTGCCGCGCGAGGCGTTCGAGGAGCTCGTCTCCGAGGCGCTCGACACCATTCCCTCCGAGCTCGCGGCGCTCATGCAGAACGTCGTCGTGGTCGTTGAGGACGATGCTCCCGAAGACGATCCTGACCTGCTCGGCTTCTACGAGGGAGTGCCTCTCACCGAGAGGGGTTCCTGGTACTCAGGGATGCTGCCGGACCGCATCACCATCTACCGCCACCCGACCCTCGCTATCTGCGAAACCCGCGAGGACGTAGTGGAGGAGGTGCAGATCACCGTGGTGCACGAGATCGCCCATCACTTCGGGATCGACGACGGCCGCCTTCACGATCTGGGCTACGCCTAGCGGGCTGCCTACCAGCCGAGGGCCTGCGCCAGGCGCTCGCGGTGGACGGCCGAGTCGCCGAGGAACGCGGCGTCGTAGCGAGCCCTCCGAAAGTACAGGTGGGCGTCGTGCTCCCACGTGAATCCGATGCCTCCGTGCAGCTGGATGGCCTCGGCGGCGACGGCGTTGTAGGAGTCCGCCGCCCAGGCCTTGATGACCGAGGCATCTGCGTCGAGGTTCTCGGACGGGGACCACGTGATCCGCTCCAGTCCCGAGCGCGCCATCTCGACCTGCATCAGGGCGTCGGCCATGCGGTGCTTGACCGCCTGGAAGCTGCCGATCTCGCGGTTGAACTGGGTGCGGACCTTGATGTACTCCAGCGTCATGTCGAAGCAAGCCTGCGTCCCGCCGAGGGCGTCGGCCCCCGTCGCGATGAGGGCGAGGTCGACGCCGTGGTCGAGAGCCGTGCGGCCGGCCGATCCGGTGGTGAGGACTGTCGCGGGGGCCCCGTCGAAGGTGACCGTGGTCGAGGGGCGGGAGAAGTCCAGCGAAGCCAGAGGGGTGACCTCGGCATCCACGGCCTCGACGACCGCGACCTGATGTCCGTCATCGGTCGTCACCGCGACGACGAAGAAGGCCGCCGATGTGCCGAACGGCACGAAGCGCACCGAGCCGGAGGCCGTTCCCCCGGAGAGGCTCACGCTGATCGAATCGGGGTCCCACAGCCCACGGCTGTCGGTGAGCGCCGGGCCGGCGATCTCCCCACCGAGGATCCGCTCCAGATAGGGCGCCGCAGCCTCACCGCACGCGGCCAGTATCTGACCCGCGAGGACCGTGCTGGAGACGAACGGCACGGGGGCCAGCGTCGCCCCGAGCTCCTCTGCCACGGCAATGACCTCAGCGAGGCCGCCGAGGCCGCCCGCCTCTTCGGGCAGGCCCACTCCCGCCAGACCGATCTCCTCGGCGAGCAGGCGCCACAGGTCGGCATCGAGGCCTGTGTCGGATCCCTCGAGGGCCCGCACGGCCTCCGGGTAGCCGGACTCGCTCGCAGCATCGCGCACCGTCTCGCGCAGCTCGCGCAGTTCCGAGGGGTCGAGCGCGCTCAGGGGCAGTTCCGGCGACATGGGGCTCCGTCGGGTGGGCTTTCCTTACGTGACGAACAGTAAGTCTATCCGGATGACTGGGGAACCCGCCTGATACGTGATCAAACGGTGACGCCAAGGGGGGTCACAAAACTAGGACGTTCATGTAGATTGCCGTGACACCTACTTGTGGAAGGCGGATTCATGCGCAAGTCCCTCGTTGCCGCGGCGTTCGTGGCGTCTACTGTCGTGCTGGCATCGTGCGCGATGCCCGCCGACGACCCGAACTTCAATGTCGAGGCCATGGACGAGGGAATCGAGCCGGGTCTGGCCGAGGAGAACGCTGCAGACCAGGTGGCCATGGAGGACGCTTTCCTGCCGCCCACGAGCATCGGAATCGATACCCCACTCACTGCTCCGCCCGCAAGCGGTGCGTCGTTGGTCAGCCTGACCGACGGGACCGAGTACCAGGGGGTCTTTGAGTCGTCGTTGGTGGAGGCCGCGGAAGTGCTGGGTTGGACCGTGGACACCCTGACGGTTGATACCGCTGATCCGGTTGCCGTTGAGACGGCCTTTGCCGAGGCGCTGGCCAAAGCTCCGTCCGGCATTCACATCACGGGCACGATGGTGGACTCGCTGAGCGAAGGACTCGCCTCTGCGGAGGCTGCAGGGATTCCGGTGGTCTGCACCGGGTGCTCCACGTCGGCGGCCATCCCAGGCATCACCGACTCGTCGATCAACGGCACGGACCAGAATCTCGAGTGGGCAGACGTGCTCGCGTCCTATGTTGTAGCGAGCCAATTCGAAGGCGAGGACGCCGGCGTTCAGATCATTGCCTTGCCCGGAACGGGCTACGCAGAGTTCAACAGCCAGTTCGCCAATACCTTGCTGGATCAGTGCCGTAACTGCTCGTCTTCGGAGACCTTCCTGGACCCGTTCATGGTGGATGTGGCCGACTCCGCTTCGGTGGCGAGCTTCATCGCCAGCGAGATGTCCATGGCTCTCGGGTCGTGGGCGCTGCTGGACTCGGGCGCCATCTCGGACACCGTCGCGGACACCCTGGCCACTGATCCCACGCTCCTGTCGCCGGTGACGGTGATCGGCCGCGGAGCCTCGTCAGCGGACATCCAAGCGCTCATCGCCCTCGATGGCGCGGCGCCTGCGGATGCTGGCGCCGAGGGGGATCCGGGTGAGATGACCACGGAAGGGGACGCCGTCGCTGAAGCGGATGGCGACTTCACGGAATTGGGTGGCCGCACGCCGGAGGAGGCTGCAGCCCTGCAGGCCTGGGTAGGCATCTCGCAGCCGATCATGGCGTGGCGGGTCGTCGACCAGTTCGCACGGATTCTGGGTGGGGAGGCGACCGTCGTCGGCCCCATACCCAGCCAGTTCCTCACCGCGACCAATGTCGCTGAGGCTGTCCTGGATGCCAGCGGCAACTACCTCGGTGTCGCGGACTACAAGGAGCAATTCGCCGCTCTGTGGGGCATTCAGTAGGCGAAAACGACCGAAGAGCGCGCTGAGGGGCGCGGATCCCGTCCCGGATCCGCGCCCCTGCGGCACCTGCAACTTGACGCGGACTTCAGTTTCTCGTGAGGAAAACGGCCATTGACGCCTGCTCGTCAAGCGTAGGTGGGGAAAACAAGTCAAGAAAGTCTGGGAAATCACTTCCCATTTCTAGGACGTACAGGTACTTTTACGGGGCTCGGGTTGATACGGCCCCCCAACTGGAAGAGAGAACCATGCGCAAGTCCATTGCTGCAGTCGTCGCAGTGGCGGCTGCTTCACTCGCGATCGCGGGCATCGCTCCCGCGGCGTCTGCCGCCGACGGTAAGGATGTCGCCAAGGCGATCGTCTCGAAGTACTCGAAGAACCCCACCTCGATCGGCAATCTGCCCCCCATCACGAAGCCGATTCCCAAGGGCAAGTACGTCATCAC
>JAURME010000053.1 GCA_030830865.1 Candidatus Nanopelagicales bacterium
AGACGCCGCCGATCAGCGATACGGCGAAGCCGAAGATGCCCTTCGCGGCGTCAGCAGCGATCCGACGCAACGCGTCCTGGTCGAGATTGATCTGCGCGAGAAGTTCTTCGGCCGTGTAGGACTGCCCGAATGTCTGGTTGAACCACGTCAGTCCTTGAGCGGCCAGGCCGGGGATGCTCTCCACGATCTCGATCAGCTGGTCGACGAGGAGCGCTCCGAACGCCGCAAAGAATGCGGCGAGGAAGAGCCCGACGCTGACCATCACGATCAGCGTGGCGAGCCCACGCTTCATGTGCTTGCTCAGGCGCTCGACGGCCGGGGCCATCGCCAGCGCGAAGAACCACGACATGAGGACGGTGAAGATCACTCCGCCGCCGTCGTCGATGACGAAATCGATGAACAAGAAGATGAAGACGAGGGCCATCACGATGAAGCCGGCGCGCCAGAGGAAGCCGGGACTGACCGGCCACCCCGGGCGTGGGCTATCCGAGGCGGCTTCTGTGGGGGCTGCATCGGCCATGGCGGCACGTTACCCGGCTCGGGGTTCGAGCGGGGAGAGTCAGGCCGCTGCTAGGCGCAGGGACGACACCGGCGGCCGACCGATCGTCCGCGCCTCGAGGTCGCGGTGACCGCGACGGGAGAGCAGAGCGCGAAGCACCTGCTCGGCCTGTCTGCTCAGTGCCGCCAGGGACTGATGTCGATGATCGAGGGGACCGAGATCGACCTCGCAGATGGCGCCTGCCCCGTGCTCGTAGGCAAGGTCTAGGAGCAGGCCGATTTCCACGCCGTAGTCGATCTCGAAGACGACGTCCTCAGCCGCGCGGCGACGGATGGCGCACTGCCCCGAGAGTGGCTGTCGCATCCACGCCAACTCCGGTGCCAGCAGGCGCAGCGCTGGCTTGGCGGCCAACTCGGTGACGCGTCCGCCTTCGCCGGCCTGTCCGTGCAGGCTGCGCGAGAAGGCCCCCTTGACGAGAACGATGCGCTCATCGTCCAGGAGGGGTCGCACCAGGCGCGCGACGCCGTCGTCAGGGAAACTCTGCAGGTCGGCATCGAGCCACACGATGATGTCGCCTTGCGAGACGATGAGCGATCGCCACAGGACGTCGCCCTTGCCTTGCGCCGGACCCCAGGACCGAGCGGCTAGGTCCGCGTCGATGACCCGGGCGCCCGCATCCCGGGCCGCTTCAGCGGTGCCGTCGGTGGACCCGTGATCGAGGATGATGACCTCGTCGACCAGGCCGGTGCCCTCGTGGGCACGCAGGTGCCGGACCAGGGCGCCCACCGTGGCCTCCTCGTCCCGCGCGGGGATGCACACGCTCACGCGGGGATGGTCCGCTCGGATCGACTGGCTCACCCATCCACGAGACCACGGCAATATGACGGGAATCTGTGCGGGATGTCACATTGGCCGGCGAGAAGTGTCGCAATTGTGTCGCTCAGATCGCGCCGACCGCTTGCCAAGGGGAGCGGCAGCAGACCATGCTTCCCATGATGAAGACAGCGCTCGTCGTCGAGGACGACCCCACCATCCGGCTGGTCCTGAAGACCAACCTCGAAAACGACGGCCACAGGGTCCTCGAGGCGGAGACGGCAGAGGCTGCCCTGGTGACGGTCCAGGACGATATGCCCGACATCGTCCTGGTGGACCTGCGCCTGCCGGGCATCCACGGTTTCGACCTGGTGCGGTCGCTGAGGGCGAGCAGTGAGGTGCCCATCATCATCGTCACCGCCAACACGGACAGCCATGACGTCGTGGCTGGACTCGAGGCCGGCGCCGACGACTACGTCACCAAGCCCTTCGTCACCAAGGAACTGATGGCGCGCATTCGCCGCCAGTTGCGCCGCCCCGTGACCGAGACGGACATGCCGAGCGGGAGCATCCTGACCTGCGGGCCCCTCGAGCTACACCAGGACACCTGCGAGGTACGTCGTGATGGCGTCAAGATCCCGGTCTCGCGGATCGAGTTCGATGTCCTTCAAGCGCTCATGGGGGCTCAGGGTCGAGTCCTGAGTCGCGACTACCTCCTGCGCACAGTGTGGGGTTACTCCAACGCCGGCGATGGGCGAGTGGTCGACAACCTCATCTATCGGCTCCGCGGCAAGATCGAGTCTGACCCGTCGCGTCCGGATTTGCTCCTCACGATTCGTGGATTCGGCTACCGCATGAAGGCTTGATCGTGAAGTCCCTCGGCCTGCGGTGGCGGGTCACCATCACGTTCGCGATCCTGTCGTTGAGTGTTGCCGCGATCGTTTCCGGTTCGACCTACGCGGTGGCCAGTCTCTACCTCTCGTCACAGCGCACGGATGCCGCCATCACGCGAGCATCGCTGGATGCGCGAGCGGTCGCAGCGTCATTGCGTGCCGGAGCGGCTCCCGGTGAATCCCTCGCCCAACTGCCCGTCGTGGACGGCTCCCAGCCAATGCTGCGGATCGGAGAGCAGTGGTTCACCTCCACGGTGGCCGTGCCGCCGGATCTGCTGCCGGCGTCGCTCCTGGACGAGGGGGCGCGGACCGGTGCGCAGCAGCGCGTCGAGATCGCGGGGGAGCCGTACCTCATCATCGCCATGCCGCTGGACACGTCCCTCTTCGTCGAGGTGTTCCCGCTCCGCACACTCGATGCCACGCTGACCTTTGGCGGCTGGGGCCTGGTAGCCGTGACGGTGCTCGCGGGAGCGTTGGGTGCATTCCTCGGCTGGTATGTCGCCCGCCGATTGCTTGTCCCGGTTGATCAACTCGGGGCGGGTGCCCTGGCCCTTGCCGAAGGTCATCTGGATGCGCGCTTGCCCGACGCCGGGGATCCCGACCTCGACCCCATCGCTCACGCGTTCAACGAGATGGCCGAAGCCGTGCAGGCGCGCATCGCGCGCGAGCAGCGCTTCGCCGCGAACGTGAGCCACGAGCTCCGATCCCCGATGACCGCGATCTCGGGGGTGACCGATCTGCTCGAGGAGCGCACCCCGGACATGGCCCCCCAGGACGCCAAGATCGTGGACCACCTGGCCCGGCAGGTGCGGCGCCTGTCTCGCATGCTGGTGGACCTGCTCGAAATCAGTCGCATGGGGGCTAACGAGCACATCGAGACCGAGCCGGTCGATGTGCGGGCGTTGGCCGCCCAGGTCGTGCGGGCACAGGGGCTGAGCGATGACATTGTCATCGGACCACCGGCTGTCGTCAGCACCGACGGGCGACATCTTGAGCGCGTGTTCGACAACATTGCGCGCAACGCGCAGTCCCACGGAGAGGGCCTACGCGCTGTGAGCGTCGCCGATCAGGGACCGGCCGTCGCTGTGCATTTCGACGATGCTGGCCCCGGTGTCGATCCGGAACTCGCGGAACGCATCTTCGAGCCATTCGTGCGCGGGGAAGCCGCTGACCCCACATCGGGAGCGGGGCTCGGCATGGCGATCGTACTCGAGCACGCTCAAGCCATTGCCGCCATGGTGTCGGTGGGGACGTCGCCGCTCGGCGGCGCGCGGGTCACGGTGCTCATCCCGAGGGCGGATCCGTCGTGAGGGGCACCCGCCCGGCCGTCATCGCGATCATCGCCCTGCTCCTTGCCGGATGCGGAGTGCGTCTGGACTCCGCGCCCCAGTCGATTCCGGCAGGCGCGATCCCCAGCGCGGCGGCCTCCGCGACCGGCGCACCGTCCCCGAGCGCCAACCCGGCGCGGGCGGTCCGTGTGTGGTTCGCCCGCGAAGATGGACTCGTGCCGGTCCTGACAGACCTGCGGCGCGAGCCCGCGGTGCCGCCCGCCGACATCGTCGCCGCGCTCGCTGCGGGCCCTTCGCCCGAGCAGGCCGAGGACGGCCTGCGCACTCTCGTCGTCGACCCGCTGACGGACACCCCGCTCGCCTCGGTCGCTGAGGAGGCGCCGGTTACGGACGCGGGGTCGGTCGTCGTCACGCTGAGCCCAGACGCGGGCGCCCTGCCGCCCGGCGATCAGGTGCTGCTCCTCGGCCAGATCGTGCTCAGTCTCACCGGTGCCGGCTACTCCTCAGTGACCTTCGTCGACGGAACCGGTGCACCCGCTGCCGTTCCGCTCCCAGGTGGGCGGCTGCTCGACCGTCCCGCGGTCGCCCGCGACTACGCCGGACTCATCATCGAACTGTGATGCGAGTCAGCCCCTTCGCATGAGAGGCGCGATCGATCGGCAGCGCGCGCGGCTTGGGGAGCGTGAGAGACGGGGAAGTCTCGACGGAATGATCCATTCGCGCCTAGTGTTGACGGACCATGACCGAGCAGCAGGAGTACCGAGTCCTGAATTCTCACGGCAACGTGGAACTGCGGGAGTACGCGCCCTGCGTTGTCGCGGACGTCGTCACCTCCGGCTCGGCTGAGCAGGCGGGCAGCGCGGCATTCCGGCCGCTCTTCGAATACATCTCCGGGGCGAACCGCGGGGCCGAGCCCTTGGCCATGACCGCGCCCGTGATGCAGCAGCCCGCGAGCGAGCGCCTGGCAATGACGGCACCGGTCCTCCAAGAGCCTGCCGGCGCCAACGAGTGGACCGTGTCCTTCGTGCTCCCGGCTGGGCGCTCCCTGTCGGAGTACCCCGTGCCCGCCAATCCGCGTGTGTCGCTTCGTGAGATCCCGGGGGAGACGGCGGCAGCGATTCGATGGTCGGGGCGCTGGACCGCGTCGAACATTGCGCGCCGCACGGAGGAGTTGCGGCGGGCAATCGCCGAGACTGGGTGGAAGGAATCCGGCGAACCAAGGTGGGCGCGATTCGACCCGCCGTGGAAGCCTCCGTTCGCGCGACGTAACGAGATCGTCATCCCCGTGCGTCCTCCGGGGGAGGGGTCAGCGGACTAGAAACCGGAAATCGTGCTCGTGCGAGGTACGCCGTAGGCGTGGAGGGCTGAAGGAGAGAGCTACGTCCCGACGAGCGACTGTGGCGTTCCCTGGTGCGGAAGGGCACCTCTCGCTCTCGTCTTCACGACACCCGGATTAGGTGTCGGTGAGTCGTCTCTGTCAGCAGCCGCTGTTGTTGACGCTGCCGTCGGGCATCGTCGTATTGCAGTAGACCACGCCTGTCAGGGTCGCGCCGGACAGGTTCACGCCGGTGAGGTTCGCATTGGTCAGGTTCGCGTAATTCATCGTCACGAAGGGTGCGTAGGCGCCGGTCAGGTTCGCATTCGTCAGGTTCGCATAGTTCAAAGTCGCGTAGTTCAAGGACGCGTCAGTCAGGTTCACGTCGATCAAGGTGGCGCTGTAGAGGGACGCGAAGACCAGGTCTGCGTCAGACATGTTCGCGCCGGTAAGATCGACGTAGCCGAGATTCGCGTATTGACAGCCGCTGAATACATCGTCATCCACGTCACCGGGGATATACACGCACCCCCCCTGGCGAGCGACGGAGTCCGACCGGACCAGACGGCCGCGTGGGTTGCTGGGACTGAAGTTTGCCCCCACCAGGGACGCATCATGTAGGTGTGCGTGGCGCAGGACCACTCCCCGGAAATTGGCCTTGTCTAGGCGCGCACCGCGCAGGTCGGCTCCATGCAGTTTCGCCCGAGCGAACTTCGCCCCCGACAAGTCACCATGATGCTCGAACGTCCACTTGTGGACCACGTCCCGGCAGTCCACCCCGGGCCCGGGCACACAGGTGCGCTTGCCGGTGCCGATCCGATCCCCCGGCGAGGCCGCCACTGTCGGGGCGATCAGCCCGCCCGCCAACACCAGCCCAGCCGTACCGGCCACCAACACCCGACGCCACCACACACCCTGCCCAGTCATGCACAGATCGTAAAAAGGCGCACACAACGCTGCCCACCCCAAACGATGCACGAGCTCCGCTGCCGCGTCCCTCTCTGCCCAGCAGATGGTTGACGAGTCACCTATCGAGACGGGTGCAGTGGCGCTCGCCTCGCTTCCTACCTTCGGTTTCGAGGCGAGAAGGGGGGCGCCGTGCCCAGATCGGCGAAGAAGATGCCCACTCTTGACTACGACGCCAGGCCTGCATCGTCTTCGCCGGTGATCGACGCTAGTAGCTCTCTGAGCGTCGATTACGGGCGGAATTCGTGCATCAGGCGCCGACGTCGGCTGGCGTTCCGCCGGTGATGCGCACGAGTTCGTCGAACGTCGTGGGGAAGACGTAGTGCGGGTGACCGCCCGCGGCCCACACCTCGTCGAACTGCCCGAGATCGATGTCAACGAGTGTGCGGATAGGCGAAGGGTGCCCAAGTGGCGCAACGCCGCCTGTGGCTTCTGCAACTGGTCCTGTCCGGCTCAGCCTTCCTGGAGTCCCACGCGAGCATGTACCCGCTTCAGCCACGCCGGTGCCCACCAGTTCGCCTTGCCCGCGATGCGCATGAATGACGGCACCAGCAGGGCTCGCACGATGGTCGCGTCGAGCAGGATCGCGACGGTGACGCCGAAGCCGAGCTGCTTGATATTGGTCGCCCCGCTTGTCATGAATGCCGCGAAGACGATGGCGATGAGTAGTGCGGCAGCCGTGACGATGCGACCCGTCCTTTGCAGGCCGAAGGCGACCGCATCGGTGGTGTCCTTGCCGGCCGCGTGCTCCTCGGTGATGCGGGAGAGCATGAAGAGCTCATAGTCCATCGAGAGGGCGAAGGCCACGACGCCGATGAGGACCAGCGTGGACATGTCGACCGTCCCCGTGACGGTGTAGTCGCCGGTGAGCCAGGACAGGCGTCCGTCCTGGAAGACCCACACCAGCACGCCCAGAGCCGCCGACAGGCTGAGCAGGTTGAGCACGAAGGCCTTGACCGGGATGAGCAGGCTGCCGGTGTAGAGGAAGAGGATCACGAGGGTCGTCAGTGCGAGCCACACCAGCACCCACCAGAAGCGATCGAGGATGCTTTGCGTCGCGTCGGCCGAGTCGGCCGCGACACCGCCGACAAGTGCCTCCGAGGCCGGTGCGGGGATGGCCCGGATGTCGGCGAGGAGCTGCTCGCCCGCGGGATCGATGGGCGGCACGCTGCCCACTGCGGACAGGCGTGCATCGCTGCCGGAGGTCCAGGTGATCGGGTCGGGATTGGGTGCGACGACCTGCCCATCGACGATGACGTCCGTGGGCGTCGTGACCCGCTCGACGTCCTCCAACGCAGAGATCTGCTCGGCGTACGAGCGGATCTCCTCGGCCGAGCCAGCATCGATGAGCACGATCTCGTACGGGGAGCCCTCATTGCCGGGGAACTCATCGCGCAGCACCTGTCCCGCCTGTGCGACGGGGTTGTCGGCCGGCAGAGCGCGCTCGTCGACCTGGCCGAAGACGGCGCCGAGTGCGGGTGCGGCCAGCACGAGGAGGACGGCAACGGATGCGATGAGCACCGGCCAGGGCCGGCGCATGACGAAGCGTGCTAGCCGTGCCCAGCCGCCGTCCTCCTTGGGCGTGAGGTCGCCGCGGCGCACCTTGAGCTTGTTGATGCGGGGGCCGAGGATCGCGAGCAGTGCGGGGATGGCGGTGAGTGCGCCGAGCACCGCGAAGACGCTCACCGCGATGCCGGCGTAACCGAAGGAGCGGAGGAAGTACTGCGGGAAGAACAGCAGCGCGGACAGGGCAACGGCGACGGTGATCCCCGAGACGAACACCGTCTTGCCGGCCGAGTTCACCGTGGCGGCGACGGCATCCGGCACCGATTTGCCCGCGCCGAGTTCCTCCCTGAAGCGGTTGATGATGAGGAGGGAGTAGTCGATGCCGAGAGCCAGGCCCAGACCCGTGACGAGGTTGAGGGAGAAGACTGAGACGTCATTGAAGAGCGAGATGACGTAGAGCGTGAGGAAGCTGCCCAGGATCGTGCCGATGGCGACAAGGAAGGGCAGGCCCGCGGCCACGACCGAGCCGAGCACGAAGATGAGCAGGATCGCTGTCAGGGGGACCGCGACGCCCTCGGCGCGCGCGATATCGCCGGAGATCGTCTCGGTGAAGGCGTTGCCGATGACCTCGCCGCCGAACGCGTAGACGGTGAGGTCTCCCTGCTGGCCCGTGTAGGTATCGACGATGTCGGCGGACAGCTGCTCGAGGTCAGCGCCGGAGTCGGCGTAGACGAAGGCCTGTGCCGTGCGTCCGTCGTCGCTGCGCAACTGCGGTGCGCCGGTCGACCAGTAGGACACGATGCTCTCGACTCCGGGCACGGCGGCGACACCGTCGAGCAGCGCGGTGGCTGCGGCAGCATCGCTGTCGACGTCGGTCGGTGACTGGATGACGAGGATGACGGCGGCGTCGCTGGCGCCGAATTCGTCCTGGATGTACGCCGCGGCACGCGCCGCCTCGCCGCCCGGATCGATGAAGCCCTCGCTCTTCATGTTGGCGAAGACCTGCACGCCGAAGATGCCGAAGATCACCGCACTGATGACGTAGCCGATGAGCACCGGCCAGCGGTGGCGTGCCACGAAGGCCCCGAGTCGGGCGAAAGGAGGCGTCCGACGTGCCGCCGAGGTAATATGCACAGCGTTCATATGCGGAACGTAGCAGGGCATGTGAACGCCGTCAACATCAATGCCGTCACTGTCTTGGACGGCCCTGATTCGTGAGGGGAGTGGTTCCCGTGGCTCGTGCGTACCACCACGGCGCCCTGGCCGAGGCCATGGTCGAGGAGGCGCTCGCCGCAGTCCGTGAGCACGGTGCCGACCACGTCTCGCTACGGGCTATCGCCCAGGCCCTCGACGTCTCGCCCAGTGCGGCGTACAACCACTTCGCGGATAAGGACGCCCTGCTCGTGGCAGTCGGTCAGTGCGGGCTCGCGGCCCTCGACGAGCGCATGGCGCGCGTCCTCGCGGCGCACCCCGGGGACTCGGACGATGCGGCGCGTGCGCGCTTCGCAGGTCTCGGGCGTGCTTACATCGCGTTCGCCGTCGATGAGCCGAATCTCTTTCGCTTGGTCTTTGGACCTATCTGCGCCGAAGCTGACATGGGTCCGGAGTCCTGGACCGGCCCCTACGCCAAGCTTGTGGGAGCCCTTGACGAGCTGAATGACCGGGAAATGCTCGTGGTCGGCGCGCGCGATGGCCTCGACGTCACGGTGTGGGGTGCGACGCATGGCATCGCGTCGCTGATCATCGAGGGATACCTCCCGCGCGAGGCAGGCGACGCGCTCGTCGACTCCATGGGTCGACTTGCCCTTCGCTAGATCAGGCCTGCACTGGCTCCGCCGGTTGGCGACGCTTACAACTCGCTTCGCGTCGGTAGTTGGCGGAATTCGTACTCAGGCGCCGACGTCGGCGGGAGCGCCGCCGGTGATGCGTAGCAATTCGTCGAACGTCGTCGGGAAGACGTAGTGCGGGTGACCGCCCGCGGCCCACACCTCGTCGAAGTTGCCGAGATCGACATCGACAAGCGTGCGGATCGACGCCGGGTGGCCCACAGGAGCGACCCCGCCAATGGCAAAGCTCGTTGCCGCGCGCACGTCGTCGGCCGTGGCCTTGCCGACCTCGTCGACACCGAGGATCGCCGCGACCTTGGTGGTGTCGACGCGGTGACCGCCGGATGCAACGACGAGCACCGCCTGGCCG
>JAURME010000054.1 GCA_030830865.1 Candidatus Nanopelagicales bacterium
GTGTGCGGGCTCTCACGTCGCTCCACGTAGACGACCTCCCGGCCGTCGAGCACCGCCACCTGCACCGTCTCGCGGGTGGCGTTGCGCAGGTCGTCCAGAACGGGGGTACAGGCCTCGTGGAGGTCGGTGTGCATGGACACCGCGTTGCCGAGCTCGTAGATCGCGAGACCGAGCCGGTATGCCCCCGTAGCCGGATCGCGCTCGAGGAGGCGTTCCTCGGCGAGGGTGTGCAGCAGGCGATGGGCCGTGCTCTTACCGATGCCGAGGCGTCGGGAGAGCTCCGTGACCCCGATCTCGCGGGTGCCGGTGGAGAACTCCTTCAGCAGCCGTGCAGCATTGCGCACGCTCGACAGTGTCGAGTGCTCGCGCCGCTCCGAGGGCTGGTCCGTCAGGGCGTGGTCATCCCGGTCGGTCACGTCCGGCTCCGCAGGGACCTGACCAGCCCGGCGCGGGCCTCCGCAGCAGGCGTGTCCACGAGGGGGAGGGCGCTCAGTTCGTCGTCGTCGGGCGCGATTGCGCGTGCGAGCAGGAGCGCGCTGGCGTCGAGCCCTGCCGCGTCTGCGGCATGCATCTCACGAACGAGCGCGGAGGCTCCGGGGGCAAGGTGGGCGATCGTGTCGTAATCGCGTGCGGCTGCGGCGTGGGAATGGGCCAGACCCGTACCTGCGTGCTGTGCGTGGTGCGGGGTGAGGCCGCTGCCCGGGGGGACCGTCAGGTGGTAGACGACGCTGGCAAGGCCCAGGGCGTCACGCACCCGAGCCTGCTGCGGCTCCTCCGACTCGTCGATGAGGCCGAGGGCGGGTGCCACCACCGGGTCGAAGAACCTCAGGCGCCACAGGAGATCGCCCTCGGAGCCCTCGAGCTCCACTTCCTGGCCGACTGGTCTGGGCAGCGGGTCGGTGGTGCCGATCACGTGCAGGTTGCGCGCACCCACGGCGGCCACCGTGAGGGGGCCGGCGGCCAGTAATGGCAGCCGGCCACGGTCGCCGGGAGGAAGGTGCGCGGCTGCCTCGAGGTAGGCGTGATGCAGCGCGGTCACGTAGTCGGCCATCGCCTGTCGCATGGCCGCCGGGTCAGGTGCGGTGGTCACGGGCGGACGCTAACACGTACGTCCCGCATACGGGGACGTTGTACTTCCATGCGGGACACGGTCTGTCTAGCCTCCGGACAGCGCGTGACAGCGGTCACGTAGAGAACTCGGGAGGACGGGCATATATGGGGATCCTGCGTCTGGGACACGTGGACATCACGGTCACCGACCTCGACCTTGCCACGGCGTACTACACCGAGGTGATCGGCCTGCAGGAGGTGGAGCGCGACGACGAGTCCGTCTACCTCAAGTGCTGGGACGAGCCGAACCACCACTCGCTGCGGCTCATCTACGGCCCGCGCGTCGGGTTTGAGCAGATGTCGTTCAAGGTCGAGCACGAGTCCGACCTCGACGATCTCGAGAACGCGGTCCAGCGCTACGGGTTCCCGGTCCAGCGGATCTCCAAGGGCGAGTCGGTCGGCCAGGGCGAGTCGATCCGCTTCGACACTCCCTCGGGGCAGACGATGGAGCTGGTCCACGACATCGAGATGGTCGGCCGGGCGACGGCGCCGGTCAACCCGGCCCCGTTCGTGGAGGGCCTGAAGGGGATCGCCCCCCCGCGGCTGGACCACGTGCTCGTCACCGCCGAGGAGGTCGGGGACTCCGCCCAGTTCTACATGGACGTCTTCGGCTTCCGTCTGACCGAGCAGCTGCTCGACGGTTCGGGTCATCAGGCGGCCGTGTGGATGGAGACCTCGCACCGTCCCCATGACCTCGCGATCGTGACGGGAAAGAACGGCGGACTGCACCACTTCGCCTGGTGGCTCGACGACTGGGACCACGTCCGGCGCTCGGCGGACATCCTCGCCTACAACGGCATCCAGATCGACATCGGTCCCACGCGCCATGGGATCACCCGCGGCAACACCATCTACTTCTTCGACCCGCTCGGCACCCGCAACGAGGTCTTCACCGGCGGGTACCGCCCCGACCCGGACTTCCCGACCATCACCTGGACCGAGGACAACATCGGCCGGGCTGTCTTCTACTACGAGGGTGAAGTGAACCAGCGCTTCATGACGGTGCACACATGAGCATCCTGCGACTGTCCCATGTCGAGATCCGCGTTCCGGACCTCGAGCTCGCCACGGCGTACTACACCGAGGTCGTCGGCATGTACGAGACGGCCCGTGAGCCGGATCGCGTCTTCCTGAAGTGCTGGGACGAGCACCAGCACCACTCGGTGATCCTGACCTTCGCCCCGACGTACGGCCTGAACCACGTGGGCTGGAAGGTCTCCGAGCGCGAGGATCTGGACCGCTACGCAACCCGGCTGGCCGACGCCGGCGTCGAGGTCGTGCGGTTCGAGCCCGGGGAGATCGGCCCCGGGCACGGGGAGTCGATCCGGTTCGCGATGCCGAGCGGACACGTGATGGATCTCGTGCACGGCATGGAGCAGGTGGGAAATCTGCTCCCGAACTTCAACCCGCCTCCCAAGCCCCTCGGGCTCGTCGGCTTCGCACCTCCTCGACTGGACCACGTCTTCCTGACCTGCGAGGACGTCGCCGGCAACACCGACTTCCTGGTGAACGTCCTCGACTTCCACCTCACGGAGCAGATCCTCGGGGATGACGGCTTCCAAGTCGCCACGTGGCTGGAGCACTCGCACCACAGCCACGACATCGCCCTTGTGACCGGCCAGGACCGAGGGCTCCACCACTTCGCCTGGTGGGTCGACGACTGGAATGAGATCCGCAACGTCGCTGACGTTCTGGCGTATCACGGGGTGCGGATCGAGACGAACCCGACGCGCCACGGTGCCACCCGCGGCCACTGCATCTACTTCTTCGATCCCGCCGGCAACCGCAACGAGGCCTTCACGGGCGGCTACTGGGTCGACCCGGACGAGCCGCCGGTCACCTGGACCGAGGCGGAGATGGGACGCGCCATCTTCTACTACGACGGCGTCGTGAACCAGAAGTTCCTGACGACGCACAGCTGAGGAAGACGACATGACCACCATGGACACCCCGCCTTCCTCGTTCCCACGCACGGAGCGGGGCGATGCACCGGCCTACCTGCAGCGGTATCTCGATCGCGCATCGCGTGGCGGCAAGCCGCATGACATCGAGGATCGAGCGGGTGACGACAACACACCCCTGTACCTGCGTCGTTTCCGGGACCGCAAGTCCGGCGCGAACCCGCTGGAGATGCCCGTTCCTGAGTGGGAGGGGCATGACCTCGGCGTCACACAGGCGAGGGCTCGCCAGACCAAGACCAAGGAGATCGTCCCCCCGGATGCCGCGTCCGCTGGTCCGCGTATCACCACGCAGGTCCACATCATCCGGCACGGGGAGACGCAGGGGTACTCCACGGAGAGCGGTCTGACACCCCTGGGGAGCTGGCAGGCCCACCGTCGCGGATTCGACATCAGCAAGGGTCTGCGCGACGGGGAGAAGGTGCGCATCGTCTGCGCTGACACCAACCGGGCACGTGAGACGGCCGAGCAGATCCACAAGGGCCTGCTCGATGGCCTCACCATGTGGGGGAAGTCGGCCGAGGTCACCGGCGTCGACGGCATGGAGGAGTTCCGCAACTTCCAGGTCTGGACCCCGGAGGGCCTGCGCGACGTCACCGGCGCATTCCGGCTCTACCAGAAGGAGATGGAGAAGTACGAGCGTGTCGCCCACGGCGATCGTCCGCTGTGGCTGGTCGAGGTGGACCGCTTCTGGCGCACCCAGCAGGGCGGCGGGGATCCCATCACCTACTGGACCCAGATCCCGATGCTGTGCTTCGAGCCCCCGTCGGCGACCATCCGCCGGTTCTGGGCAGGAATTCTGCGTGTCCAGTCCGAGACGCCGGGAGAGCGGATCATCGTGGCCACGCATTCCGGACCGATCAGGGTCTTCGCCATGGCCGCCCACGGCTACGACCCCGGGGAGCCCTACAACACCGAAGAGGTGATCGTGAAGCTCCTCGAGGGCGACCGCGGGGCCTTCCTGGCCTACCGGAATCGGGTATCCGAGGTCCAGGTCCCGCAGCTCGATGAGCTGCCCGACTGGTGGGAGGGCCTGTCCGGCAGGGCTCTTCCGACATCGCTGCGAGGCAAGGGAGATCAGGCATGACCACCCACATCATGTGGTTCGAGGGCTACTGGGACGGCCTCAAGGCCGAGGTGGGCGGCAAGGCCGCAAGCCTGGGGGAGATGACCGGGGCCGGGCTGCCGGTGCCCCCCGGGTTCGCCCTGGCCACGTCCGCCTACCGGGCATCCCGTGATGCCGCTGATCTCGACGCCACCCTGGCCAGACTGCTGCACGGACTCGACACTGATGACACCGCCATGGTGTCCGATCGGTGTGGACGCATCCGCACCCACATCGCCGAGATGCCGATGGATCCGGAGGTCGAAGAGCGGCTGCGGCAGAGCTATGCGGAACTGTGCCGACGAAGCAGCAGCGACGACGTCCCCGTGGCGGTGCGGTCATCGGCCACCAGCGAGGACTCCCCTGATGCATCCTTCGCCGGTGAGCACGACACCTACCTGTGGGTACGGGGCGCCGACGCCGTCGTCGATGCGGTACGCCGCTGCTGGGCCTCACTCTTCACGGACCGGGCCACCTGCTACCGGGTCGAGATGGGCTACGAGCACCGATCCGTGGAGATGGCGGTCGTCGTCCAGAAGATGGTGCGTCCGATCTCCGCAGGGGTCGCCTTCACGCTGAACCCCTCCGACGGAGATCGCTCCACGATCGCCATCGACTCGGCCTGGGGCTTCGGCGAGGGGGTCGTCTCGGGTGAGGTGACCCCCGACAATTTCCTCGTCGACAAGGTCCTGTACGAGATCACCCGCCGGAAGGTCGCGACCAAGGAGGTGGAGTTCTGCCTCAACGGCAGCGATGCCGTGCACAAGGTCCCGCTGGCCGGAGAGCGCGCTGCCGCGGCCTCGTTGACCGACGACCAGATCAAGGCGATCGCCCAGTTGGCCCGGCGAGCGGAGAAGCACTACCGCTGCGCTCAGGACATTGAGTGGGCCGTTGATGCGGACCTCGCGGACGGAGAGAACGTCGTCCTCCTGCAGTCGCGGCCAGAGACGGTATGGAGCAAGAAGACGGCGAATTCGCCCACGGGCGGCGCCAATCTCGACATGATGTCAAGCATCGTCACCACTCTCATGAACCCGCTCAACAGCAGGAAGAGCTAGCACGGCACGACCCGTCCATCCCGACCCACCACATCCAATATAAGGGAGTTCGCATGGCTGATCGTTTTCCCAGCCCATTCGAGATCGAGGCACCCGAGGGCGCCGAAGGCTGGCAGGACCTGTACACGTACTCGTCCCTGTTCTCTCAGGGACGGCGCGACTACGAGGACTCGATGTTCTGGTTCCAGGACGGGGTCCACTGGCCGACGGCCCTGCGACCCTGGGACGCCACCCTGTACGAGTACGCGATCACGTCCCTGTCGCAGTACAACACGCGGCATCTGCAGGTGCCGCCGGCGAACGGCATCGACTTCCGGATCCTGAACGGATATGCGTATCTGACGCCGGTGCCCGCACCTGAGGCGGACATCGAGGCCCGGGTGGCGAACTTCATGGATCGGGCCGGCTTCTACTTCATGAACTGGAATGACCTGTACGACAAGTGGATGGTCAAGATCCGCGATCTGGTCAAGGAGCTTGAGGAGATCGACTTCTCCCCGCTGCCCGAGCTCGAGAGCGCGGACGACGTCGTGAAGTCCGGCGCGGGTGTCGGGTCGGGCTGGAAGATCCAGGCGGACTACCACAAGCTGCTGGACCTGGCTTTGAAGCTGTGGCAGTTCCACTTCGAGTTCCTGAACCTCGGGTACGCGGCGTACCTCGACTTCTTCGGGTTCTGCAAGCAGGCGTGGCCGAACATCCCGGATCTCGCGATCGCCAAGATGGTGGCTGGCGTCGAGGTCGACCTCTTCCGTCCCGACGAGGAGCTCAAGCGGCTCGCGCACCTCGCCGTCGACAGCGGGCTGGCCGAGGCCTTCGCCACCGGGGACGTGGAGGCGACATGCCAGGTCCTCAAGGGGAGCGATGCAGGCACCGCGTGGATCGCGTCCTTCCAGGAGGCCGCCGAGCCGTGGTTCAACTTCTCGACCGGCTCGGGCTTCTATCACTCCGACAAGATCTGGATCGAGAACGTCGAGATCCCCTTCGACTTCATCGGCAACTACATCACCAAGCTGCAGGCCGGTGAGGACCTCGCCCGGCCGATGGAGGCCATCCGAGCCGAGCGTGACCGGATCGTCAACGAGTACGCGGATCTGCTGGCCACGGACGAGGACCGCGAGGCCTTCCAGGGCAAGCTGGGCCTGGCCCGCGTCGTGTTCCCGTACGTGGAGAACCACAACTTCTACGTCGAGCACTGGAGCCATTCGGTGATCTGGCGGAAGATGCGTCAGCTCGGGGAGCTTTTCGTCAAGGAGGGCTTCTGGGAGGACGCGAACGACATCTTCTTCCTCAAGCGCACCGAGGTCGAGGACGCCCTGTTCGACTACTTCCACGCGTGGGCCACGCCCGCACCCGCTGCCGGACCGAGCCACTGGCCCGCGGAGATCGAGCGTCGTCGCACGATCCACAACGCCCTGTCCGCCTGGAAGCCGACGCCGGCCATGGGCGTGCCGCCGGAGGTCATCACCGAGCCGTTCACCGTCATGCTGTGGGGCATCACGACGGACAGCGTCAGCGCCTGGCTCGGCGGGGGCGGCGGTGAGGACGGCGAGCTGCGTGGCATGTCCGCCTCACCCGGCGTCGTGGAGGGGCCGGCGCGAGTCATCTTCTCCCCGGACCAGATCAGCGAGGTCCAGGAGGGGGAGATCCTCGTGGCACCTCTCACGGCACCCTCGTGGGCCCCGATCTTCGGCAAGATCCAGGCCACGGTGACCGACACCGGCGGCATGATGAGCCACGCCGCCATCGTGTGCCGCGAGTACGGGCTGCCGGCCGTCACGGGCACCGGCTTCGCCACGTCGACCATCAAGACGGGTGACCGCATCCGCGTCGATGGTTCCAACGGGGTCGTCACGATCCTCTGATCAGGACCAGGGTCCTGACTTCACCATCCGGTTCCTTCGGGCGGGACGACACTGTTGCCCGCCCGAAGGAACCGGGAGATCCTTGACCCACCCACCACCCACGATTCACCTGAACCACACCACCGTGAGAGGACATCGCGATGCTGACAGTCGAGCAGAACGAGGAGCTGACCCAGATCGGCCCGGGGACGCCCATGGGGGAGCTGCTGCGGCGGTACTGGTACCCGATCGCCTTCGAGCAGGACTTCGACACGGTGCCCACGAAGACGGTGCGACTTCTCAGTGAGAACTGGACGCTGTTCAAGACGCCGAAGAGCGGCCGCTATGGGATCGTGCTCGAGCAGTGCCCGCATCGCAGCGCCTCTCTGACCTACGGCGTCGTGCATGAGGACGGCATCCGCTGCGGGTACCACGGCTGGAAGTGGGACTTCGACGGAAACTGCGTCGAGCAGCCCGCCGAGGCCGACAACCAGAACTTCCGCGACCGGGTGAAGCAGAAGTCCGGCAAGGCGCAGGTCATGGGTGGCATGGTGTGGGTCTATGTCGGGCCGGATCCGGCGCCCGAACTGCCGCGCTTCGACGTCTTCGTCGAGGACGGCATCCGCGACGTCGGCTACTCGACCCTTCCGTGCAGCTGGCTGCAGATCATGGAGAACTCCGTCGATCCGCACCACGTCGAGTGGCTGCACGGCTACTACTTCGAGTTCCTCGGTCAGACACAGGGCTTCGATGCTCCCAAGTCCTTCCAGAAGAAGCACCTGAAGGTCGGCTTCGACGAGATGGAGTGGGGCATCCTCAAGCGTCGGGTGCAGGAGGGCGGCACCGAGGAGAACGACGACTGGAAGATCGGGCACCCGCTCGTCTTCCCCTTCTACATGCGGGTCGGCGGCGCAGGCATCGACCAGATGCAGATCCGCGTCCCCATCGATGAGACCACCACGTGGAAGCTCTTCTACTCCCTGCACCACCCCGAGGGTGGGGTCTGGGAACACCAGGAGCGCCCGGAGGTGTACGAGTACCAGTGGCGCGACGAGCAGGGTCGATTCATCACCGACTACATCGAGGGCCAGGACATCATGGCGTGGGTGTCGCAGGGACCCATCACCGATCGCACCCAGGAGCACCTCGGTCGCTCAGACGCCGGCGTGGCGATGCTGCGCAAGATGTTCAAGGAGAACATGAAGAGGGTTGCCAACGGAGAGGACCCGATCGGCACGGTCCGCGAGAAGCGCGACGTCATCCCCCTGCCGTGCGAGCGCGATAAGTTCGGGGCCGAGCGGGAGTTCGCGGAGGCCTTCATCACAATGGGCTCGATGCGCTACAGCCCGCAGAAGCAGCGGCTCCTCGACCTGCACGCCGATGCCTGGGCCCGTCGCGAGGGTGCCAAGGCCGGTGCGTGACGTGATCCTGCCCCCAGATCCTCACCGTCTCCCGCCCGCGGGGGCCTGGTTCGCGCGTGACGCCGAGCGTCATCTGCTGGATCGGCCGCGCTTCTGCCCGATGTGCGGCGAGAGCATCGACGCCGATGGTGGGATCACCACGGAGTACTGGTCCGGTGACACGCGCTGCTTCATGACATGGTGCGCCGACTGCGGCTGGTTCGGCGACGTCGTGCAGTTCGACGTGGTCACCATCACGGAGGAGGAGCACTGAGCCTGGGTCCGGGTGAGGCGAAGGCATTGGTCTTCGACTTCGGCGGCCCGGTGCTGCTCACGCCCTTCGAGCTCCGACACATCGGGGAGCGTGACCTCGGACTGGCGCCGGGGACCTTCGGCTGGACTGGTCCCTTCGCCCCGGAGCGGGACCCCGACTGGCGGGCCTTCCAGGCCGGCGAGATGAACGAGCGCGAGTACTGGGCGATCCGGGCTCAGGAGTTCGCCGACATCACCGGCGAGGAGCCGACCATGCCGGCCCTCTGCGCACACCTGTACTCCGGATCGGAGGAGGAGCTCGTTCGGCCCGGAGCGCGCTCGCTGCTGGACGATGCCAAGGCAGCAGGTGTCCCGGTCGGGGTGCTCACGAACGACCTCACCAGCTTCCATGACGAGGCCTGGCTTGCCCGCATGGGCATCATCCGGGAGTTCGACGTCCTCGTCGACGGTCGCACGGAGGGCGTCTACAAGCCCGATGTCAAGGCGTACGAGATCATCATCGAGCGGATGGGGATCGACCCCTCAACTGCCATCTTCGTCGATGACCAGCCGGTCAACCTCGCGGGCGCCGAAGTTGCAGGGCTCACACCGGTGCGTCTGGACCCCACGGACCCTGCTCCAGGGTTTAGGTTGGCAAGGTCATTACTGGGACTTCCACAGGAGTAGCCATGCGCGTCGCCGTTGTCGGGTCTGGCCCCTCAGGCATCTATGCGGCAGACGCGTTGGTGTCCCAGGAGGACGTGCCGGTCGAGGTCGACATCATCGACCGCCTCCCGGTCCCCTTCGGACTGGTCCGCTATGGCGTCGCTCCCGATCACGTGAGTATCCGCTCGGTACGAGACACCCTGAACAAGGTGCTGGCGAAGCCGGGTGTGCGTTTCCTGGGCAACATCACGATCGGCCAGGACGTGACGACGGCGGAGCTGCTTGATTGCTACGACGCGGTCGTGCTGACCTATGGGGCCTCCAGCGACCGACAGCTCGGCATCCCCGGGGAGGACCTCGACGGCAGTGTCGCTGCCACCGACTTCGTCGCCTGGTACTGCGGACACCCCGACGCGGACCGCGAACGCTTCGAGCGGCTCATTCCCACGGCAACGTCGGCCGTCGTGGTCGGAGTCGGGAATGTGGCCGTGGATGTCACCCGGGTGCTCGCCAAGACGGTGGGCGAACTCGACTCCACGGACATGCCCCAGCACGTTCTCGACACTTTCGGGCGCTCGGGCATCACCGATGTGTACCTGCTCGGACGCCGCGGACCTGCTCAGGCGACCTTCACGACCAAGGAGTTGAAGGAGCTCGGCGAGCTCGTCGAGGCCGATGTCCTCGTCAGCGAGGAGGACGCCACTCTCGATGAGGGAAGCGCGGCCAAGGCGGAGGCGGAAAGAGCCATCGGCAGGAACGTGGCCGTGATCCAGGAGTGGGCTCAGCGCACTCCGGAGGGCAAGCCACGTCGAATTCACGTGCGGTTCCTCAGTCGGCCCATCGAGCTGACCGGTGACGGCCGGGTCTCGACCGTGATCGTCGAGCGCACCCGCCTCACTCCCGAGGGTGGAGTTGAGGGGACGGGTGATACCGAGGAGATCTCTGCGGACCTCGTGGTTCGTTCCGTCGGCTACCGGGGCACCCCCTTAGAGGACCTGCCCTTCGACGAGCGAGCGAATGTCATTCCCCACGTGGACGGCCGGGTGCAGCGAGATGGCGTATCCCTGCCGGGCGTATACGTGGCGGGGTGGATCAAGCGGGGACCCACGGGCATCATCGGGACCAATAAGAAGGATGCTGTCGCCACCGTCGAGTCACTCCTCGCAGATGCGGCTTCAGGGTCTCTGCCCACCCCGGGCAACTCCGGCGGCCTGGAGGTGCTGCTTGCGGAACGAGGAGTCCGGATCGTCCCCACTCTGGGCTGGAACGCGATCGATGGCGCAGAGCAGGCGCTGGGAGCCACGCGTGGTCGGGATCGAACGACGATCCACGACCGTGAGGACCTCCTGGCGGCAGCGCAAGCGATCTGAGTGCGTGGGCGTCACGCCCAGTCAGGCACCGGCTGCAGGTCGGTGACCACCCAGGCACGGATCGGGGCCGGATCCTTTCCACAGGACTCCGGTCGGCTGCCCTGGGCTGCCGCGTGCGTCACGATCGCCCGCCAGGCACGGCCGTCATGGTGGCGGACTTCGGCGTCCACGGCGTCATCGGCGATCGTCAGGCACGGGGTGATGGGCACTGCCTTCCCGTTGATCACGCGCAGGACATCGATGTCGTCGGTACCGGCGAAGTCGAACCGACGCCGGGCCTCGATCGCCACCGCCTGGAGAGGTGCCGCAAGACCTGAGCGGCCACGGTAGTGATCCAGATGGATCTCCCCGTGGAGGCTTCGTTTCAGCACCTCCTGCGCCGACTCGAGGGTCAGGCGTCCGTGGACAGCACCGCTGGGCAGGGTGAGCATCACGGGCGCGAACCGGTGGCCGCCGATGTGGCTGGACTCCCACAGTCGGGACGCGGCCGTTGCCGGAGTGCGGGAATCGGTCAGGAGCTCGGACAGCAGAGCGCGTCCCTCGATCGCACAGCACTGATCGCGTGTCCCGTTGGTGCACACGAAGTGCACCGGATCCGAGGACACAGATCCGAACGGAGGCAGTTCCCCGCGGCCGATGCCCGCGATGTCCCAAGACAGGACATCCAGGAGGGAATCCAGATCGCCCTCTCGCATCAGGGTCCCGCCGGGAATGCTTCGGGCGATCCAGGCTCGTGTCCCGGCCTGGTGCGGGCGCGCGTCAGGACGACGGGCGAGGAGCACCGTGACGCCGTGGGCCGTCGCATCCGCGAGATGGGACGCGACCGCATCCGGGAGTGCGCCGTCGGTCAGCACCCGGGCCCCCCAGGGGCCGCGATGCTCCAGCACGATCCATGAACACGCCGCCGGAGCGGTGCCGGCCATGGACTCTCCGGCCTCGCGGCTGGCGGTCGAGCAGCGGCTGCTCATACACGGCCTCCGATGCCGTCGATGGGCGCGGTCCCCGGCGTGCCGGTCCCGTCCCGGCGCGAGTCGGGCTCAGGGAGGGGCACCGGCACTCCGGAGCCCGAGGCGGCACGAGCGGGACCGATTCCGGCCCACGCAGCGATGATCCGTCCCTCGCCGGCCCGGAACCGGTGGCAGCGAACTCCGGAGGTGCCTCGACCCTTCTCCGGATACTCGGCCAGCGGTGTCACCTTGACGGTGCCGGCCTCGGTGCCGGGCAGCGCTGCATCGCTGCCGGCGACGGTCACGACGACGGCCTCATCGGACGATGGCACCGCGGTGAAGGAGACCACCTGCGCGTCCTTGCCCAGGCGTACGCCGGCGACGCCGCCCGCCGCCCGACCCTGGGCACGGACCGTCCCCGCGCCGAAGCGCAGGAGCTGCCCCTCGGACGTGATGAAGACCAGATCCGAGCGCTCGGCGTCGGCTTCGGGGAGGCGCACCGCCCCCACGACTTCATCACCGTCGTCCAGTCGGATGACATCCCAGACCGCCTTGTTCTGGAGCGACTCTGGTATCACGCGCTTGACGACGCCCGCCGCTGTACCGAGGGCAAGGCTCCCCTGGTCGTCGAGGGTCGTCAGGCCCAGGGGACGTTCCCCCTTGTCCAGATCCAGGAAGGCGCCCAGCGGCGCGCCCGCCGAGAGCGAGGGTGCCCCGGCCACGGTCGGGAGGGCCGGAAGCTCCATCGCGTGGAGACGGTGCACGCGTCCGAGGGAGGTCACCAGTCCGATCTCGCTCCGAGTGGTCGTGGGCACCGCACTGATGATGACGTCATGACTGGTGCGTTGGTCGACGGCGGCATCCGGCGCCGACTGTGCGTCAGACATGCGCGCCAGCAGCCCGGTGCTGGACAGCAGGACGACGCACGGCTCGTCACCCAACTCGAGGGGCACTGCGGCTGAGACAGGTGTCGCTGCGCCCTCCATGAGGAGGGTCCGACGGGGGGTGGAGTGGGACTGGGCCGTGGCATTGATCTCGGCTGCCACCGCCGTCCGAAGCTCGGCCTCGTCGTTGAGGATTCGGGTGAGATTCTCGATCTCGCGGCGGAGATCGTCCGCTTCCTTCTCCAGCTCGATGCGGGAGAACTTCGTCAAGCGGCGGAGCGGCATGTCGAGGATGTAGTTCGCCTGGACCTCCGACAGGTCGAACACGCTCATGAGTCGCTCACGGGCACTCGCAGCGTCGTCGGAATCGCGAATCAGCTGGATGACCTCGTCGATGTCCAGTATCGCGATCATGAGGCCGTCGACGAGGTGGAGTCGATCCTGCGCCTTGCGGCGGCGGTACTCGCTGCGCCGTCGGACCACCTCCAGACGGTGGTCCAGCCACACCTGGAGCATCTCGACGAGTCCGAGGGTCCGAGGCTGACCGTCGACCAGTGCCACCGCGTTGATGTTGACGGTGTCCTCCATCGGTGTGAGCCGGTAGAGGTGCTCCAGGACAGCCTCGGGGTGGAAGCCATTCTTGATCTCGATGACGAGCTGGAGGCCGGATTCACCGTCGGTGAGATCGACGACGTCGGAGATTCCCTGCAGCTTCTTGGCCTGGACCGCATCCTTGATCCGGTCGATGACGCGCTCCGGCCCGACGTTGAACGGCAGTTCGGTGACGACGATCCCTCGACGGCGAGGGGTGATCTGCTCGACGCGCGTG
This sequence comes from Candidatus Nanopelagicales bacterium, assembly GCA_030830865.1. Classification (GTDB taxonomy): domain Bacteria; phylum Actinomycetota; class Actinomycetes; order S36-B12; family S36-B12; genus UBA10649. Next base: position 13,421 of record JAURME010000054.1, read on the forward strand.
CGTGCGCGCACCCGGAAACTGCCGCGTCCTGTGGCGTAGGCTTCGCGTACGCCATCGAGGCCGACGATCACACCGCCCGCGGGGAGATCAGGTCCGGGGATCAGGGTCATGATCTCCGCGAGGCTCGCATCCGGGTGTTCCAGCAGGTGGCGCGCACCGTTCAGCACCTCGCCGAGGTTGTGAGGGACCAGCGTTGTGGCCATGCCCACGGCGATGCCTGCGCCACCGTTCACGAGAAGGTTCGGGATGGCCGACGGCAGGACTGTGGGCTCGGACTCACGACCGTCGTAGTTGGGGACGAAATCGACGACGTCCTCGTCAAGACCAGCCGTCATGTCCAAGGCCGGTGTCGCCAGGCGTGCCTCGGTGTAGCGCATCGCTGCCGGACCGTCGTCCAGAGATCCGAAGTTGCCATGTCCGTCGACCATGGGCAGCCGAAGGGTGAACGGCTGGGCCATGCGGACAAGGGCGTCGTAGATCGCCGAATCGCCGTGGGGGTGGAGTCGACCCATGACCTCACCGACCACGCGGGCGCTCTTCACATGGCCTCGATCCGGACGCAGACCCATCTGTGCCATCTGGAACAGGATGCGGCGCTGGACAGGTTTCAGGCCGTCCCGGGCGTCAGGGAGCGCACGGGAGTAGATGACCGAGTACGCGTACTCGAGAAAGGAACCCTGCATCTCGTCGGCGACGTCGACGTCGACGATCCGCCCATGGTCGACGGACGCGCTGGTCTTGGAGCTACGGCGGGCCATGCGTTCCTCTCATGTGGCGGTGCTGTGTGATTCTCCCCGTCAGGGGTCCAGCGGGCTGGCACCGACACGGGCGACGGCCAGAGCGGCCACGTCCTGGCCTGAGGCGAGCGCCCTAGCCAACCCCTCAGCCCGCAGCCACGAGGGCAGGAAGCCGGCGGTGAAGGCGTCCCCGGCACCCGTGGTGTCGAGGATCTCCGTAGCCCGGGAGGGTGCCTGGACGGTTCCCGAGGCGTCGTGGGCCATGGCTCCGCGGGCCCCCACCTTGACCACGACGCAGGGCGTCCGATCCGCTAGCAGTTCCAGAGCGGCGTGTGGGTCGTCCCTGCCGGTGAGCGCCTCGGCTTCGAGTTCGTTGGCCAGCAGCACGTCGACCTTCGGAAGCACGTCATCGAACAGCTCGCGGTGGGAGAGGATGGGCGCTGCGGACGCGGGATCCAGACTGCAGGTGGCGCCGACGTGCCGCGCGTGGTCAAGGGCGTCGAGTGCCAGCTGACGCGTGGCGGGATTGATGAGGGTGTATCCGGACACGTGCAGGTGGTCCTCAGCACCGACCTGCACGAGCACGTCCTCACGCCGGACGGCGGAGTTGGCGCCGACATCCGGGAACATGGTGCGCTCACGGTGGAGATCCACGATGATCACGCACGCCCCGGTGGGTTCGGGAGCCTCGGACAGGTGAACGTCGACGCCGATCGACGCGAGGCGCTCACGAATCGTGCGCCCGAAGACATCTGATCCGACTGCGCCCACGAGCGTCACGGGGTCTCCCCGCGTTGCCATCCATGCACTCGTATTGGCGCCCGCCCCTCCGGGGAGCAAGGCCACCCGTGCTGGAGTATCACTGGCATAGGCGATGTCGGCGTCGATGACGGCGCTGATGTCCATCATGACGTCCCCGACGACGACGCATCGTCGTGTCACGAGGCCGCCCCCGATCGACTCACCTCCGGGGAGGCCGCGCGTGCGGTCGCGATACGGGCGGCGAGCTCGGAGTTGCGGACGATGATCTGCTCGTTGACGAGAAGCGAGGCGCCATGGGTTGCTCGGTGGAAATGGTCGAGCAGGAAGGGCGTGACGTCCTTCCCGGTGATGTTGCGGGCAGCGGCTCTACGAAGGCCCTCCTCGAGGACGTCATGGTGCAGGTCCGGATCCAGCTGGGCGTTCTGCGGCAGCGGATAGGCCACCACGAGGGCGGACGGGATATTCAGCGCTCGACGCGAGCCCATGATGTCGGCGACGGCATCGGCGGAGTCCACAGACCAGTGGACCGGGTGTCCTGAGTCACTCAGATAGAAGCCGGGAAACTGGTTCGTCCCGTACCCGAGAACACCGACATTGAGGGTCTCCAGCCGCTCCAGGGTGGCCGAGACGTCCAGGATGGACTTCACGCCCGAGCAGACGACCGTGACAGGGGTGACGGACAGAGCGCCCAGGTCGGCGGACTCGTCCCAGCTGTCACGTGCCTGGCGGTGGACACCGCCGAGACCGCCGGTCGCGAACACCTCGATGCCGGCAAGGTGGGCGATGTGGCTAGTGGCGGCGACTGTCGTGGCCCCGCTGCCGCCACGGGCCACGATCGTCGCGAGGTCTCGGCTGCTGACCTTGACGATGTCATCGCGCTGGGCCACCTGATCGAGGGCGTCGTCATCGAGGCCGATGCGCACCCGGCCATCGAGAACCGCGATGGTGGCAGGCACAGCGCCCCGAGAGCGGACGATGTCCTCAACCTCGGTCGCAACGCGCAGGTTCTCCGGCCGCGGCAGTCCGTGGCTGATGATGGTGGACTCCAGGGCGACGACGGCGGCGCCGGCCCGAAGAGCGGCCGCGACCTCGTCGTGTACGTCGAAGACGGCGGGATCGAGAAGGTCGAGGGGGAGGGGAACATCGCTCACTGGGGAACCCTATCGACAGGAATCCTGTCCATGGCGTGGGTCGCAGAAGGCATGGCGAGGCGAGGGCTGGTCCGTGCAGGCGACCTTGTGCGTCTGAGAGACCATCAGCATCCGGCCCATCCAGGCCGACGGCGGCGCCGCCGTGAACGGGCTCCGCGAGAGTCGGTCATCGTGCACCGACGCACTGCGGTTCTCCGGAGCCGCGGGTGGAAGAATGGCCGCCATGACGGACACGGCCATGACCAAGCGGCTCCGGACGGACATCCAGCGGTCGGGCTACTACCCGGACCTGGTGTCCGATGCTCTGGAGACGGCCCTGGCAGATGAGCCGCTCGTGTCCTACGTCGTCCACCATGAGGCGACCTTCGACCGCGACGAGCTTCGGCGACACATCACCGTTCTGGCGCTGACGCCCACCCGACTCGTGGTGAGCCACACCGACGAGCACCCGGCGGATGATGTGCATCCGGTGGCCTCGGCTACCGCCTCGACGGAAGCGGTTCGGCTGGAGCGGGTCGACTCGGTCGTCGTCTCACGCGTCGTCAACGATCCGGCGCGGCACCGAGCGGGCAGCCCGGCTGCCGAGGTCGTCCTGACGATCGGCTGGGGAGCCGTCAGTCGACTCGATCTCGAGCCTGCGACCTGCGGGGACCCCGGATGTGACGCCGACCACGGGTACACCGGAACGTCGAGCAACGATGACCTCTCCGTCCGGGTGTCCGCAGCAGCCGACGGTGCCGAGGTGGTCACCCGGGTTCTGGAGTTCGCTGCGGCGCTCTCGCAGGCCACCGCCGATCGCGCTCGGTGACGTCGACCGTCGTGGCCGACGGGCCGCGCACCCTCGCCGACGTCAGTGTGTCGGCGGCGGCGGCCGTGGGCGTGCCGGGATTCACGGATCGGCTCGGTCTCGGTCAAGCCGATCATGTCGTGCTCTGCCTTGTCGACGGTCTCGGCTGGCAGGCGCTCCAGGCTCATCGCCACCTCGCTCCCCATCTGGCGGAGCTCTCGGGCCGGAGCGTGGAGGCGCCGTTCCCGAGCACGACGCCGGTGGGCCTGGGGTCCTTGGGGACGGGGTTGTTGGCGGGTGAGCACGGTCTGGTGGGCGCCTCCTTCGAGTACCCCGAGACCGGTCGGATCCTGTCTCCGCTGCAGTGGGGGCATCAGCCCACCCCGGTGGCCGTTCAGCCCGAACCCACCGTGTTCGAGCGGGTGCATCGCGCAGGAGTGCGGATGACGACGCTCTCAGCTCCCGACTACGAGGCCTCAGGACTCACGCAGGCGGTCCTGCGGGGGGCGGACTACCGAGGCGTCGAGGACCTTGACCAGCGGTGTGCAGCCGTGGGCGAGATCCTCGCCAGTGGCGGACCGACGTATACGTACGTCTACTGGCCGGAGCTGGACCGGGTGGGCCATGAGTCCGGTGTCGACAGTGTCCAATGGCGAGCAGCTCTCGGTCGGGTCGACAATCTCGTGGCGCGTCTGACCGATCAACTGGTCCCGGGAGCCCTGTTGGTCGTGACCGCCGACCACGGCATGGTCGACATCCCGTCAGATCACCGGTTCTCCCTGGATGACGACCCACGTCTGAGGAGGGGTGTCCGCCGATGGGCCGGAGAGCCTCGGGCGCGCCACGTGTACACGGACGAGGGTGCCGCGTGGGATGTCCTGGCGACCTGGGGGTCCATCCTGGGTGAGCGGGCGCACGTCCTCACTCGTGCGGAGGCGGTGGACCGCGGCCTGTTCGGACCGGTGGACCCGGCCCTCGCCGACCGCATCGGCGACCTGATCGTCGTACCGCACGCAGGATGGATGCTGGCGAGTCGCGTCGATCCCACCATCTCTCAACTGATCGGACAGCATGGTGGTCTGACGCCCGATGAGATTCTCATCCCCGCACTCACCGCGCGCTCCGGGATGTGAGGATGGTGTCGTGGCGGAGTTGACCTTCTATGCCGGGACCATGGACTGTGGGAAGTCCACCCTTGCCCTCCAGACCGATCACAACCACCGTTCCCGTGGTAGAGCGGGACTGGTCTTCACCAGACTCGACCGAGCGGGGGAGTCGGTCTTGTCGAGCCGCCTCGGGCTCTCGGTGTCCGCCGTCGAAGTGCACGACTCCCTGGACCTGCGTCGTACGGTCGTGGATCGTCTGTCCGCGGGTGAACGGGTCGACTACCTCATCTGCGATGAGGCGCAGTTCTACACCGAGGAGCAGGTCGAGCAGCTGGCCTCGGTGGTGGACGACCTCGCTATCGATGTCTACGCCTTCGGCATCATGACCGATTTCAAGACCCGACTGTTCCCGGGATCCGCACGACTGGTCGAACTCGCGGACCGGATGCAGGTCCTGCAGGTCGAGGCTCTGTGCTGGTGTGGTGGGCGCGCGATCCACAACGCCAGGACCGTCAACGGGGAGATGGTCGTCGAAGGCGATCAGGTGCTGGTCGGTGACACGGCCGCCGCGGCGGCGGACGTCGTCTCCTACGAGGTGCTCTGCCGGCGGCACTACGTGGCACGCATGACCGCCTCCCGGGCCAAGCAGGCTCACATGTCGTCACAGCCCCTGCCCTTCAACGAGGGCGACGGCTCAGCGCAGGGCTGACCGCACGCGTCTGGTCAGTCGTCCGACCGACCAGCACCGAAGAGGATCTCGTCCCAGCTGGGCACGCTCGTCCGACCCTTGCGGCCCTTGGGCTTGCGAACGGTCCGCTTCGCAGGGGTCTGGTCCTCCGCGGCAGCCGGGGGTGTAGGTGCATCCGAGTCACGGGGCAGGGTGATGGTCTCCTGCTCGTAGCCGCCACCGGTCCGGGCGGGTGCGTCCTTGAGGTCCAGAGCCCCTGCTGCGGTGCCATCTCGGTCCTCGTGCGGTGCGGGCACCACGGCGAGGCGGGGTCGGGCGTCTGAGTCGTCCCGCACGACCGGCACCTCGGCGGCCAGGTCCAGGGCCTCCGCGATGTCCAGCTCCTCGTCGACCGGAGCCGGCGCGGCTCCCAGGAGTCGGCGGGCTGACTCGTTGAGCGCGTGGAGGTTGCGTCCGTGGTGGTCGTAGGTCCACTCGGCGGTCTCGCCATCGAAGGTGGCCGTGACGACCCAGCGTCCGTCCTCGCGACGGTGGGCGTCCCAGAGGACCGAGTCCATGGCTGACGCCCCGAGGACTCGCTCGCAGGCGTCGTACAGGCTCACCGACCCGCGGGAACGACGGACCTCGACGGTCTGGGCCTGGTTGGCCATGAAGGTACGCTCGGCGAGCAGCGGCTCGGCATACCGCAGGACCTTGTCCAGCGCCCATCCGGTATCGGACGCGACATCCTCAGCGGACTCGCCGGCGCGCACGCGCGCCTGCACCTCGCGAGGGCTGAACGAGTCCACTTCTGTCTCCCATGTCCGGACGCGGGAAGATCCCGCTAGGACGAACCTAGCGCGTCCCCGCCCCATCTGTGCCACACAGTCCCACAAGCGCCGCGCCTGGGGAGTGCTCTGTGCACACGGCGGTGGTCAGGGGGCATCGTCGATCACGCCTCCGGGATGGGGTCCCGGCAGCGGATCGTCGTTCCACGGTGCGGCCAACCGCATGACGTCGATAGGCCGGACGTGGCGGGCGAAGGTCGGTTGCGCCACGGCCCCGATCAGGGTCGCGAGCAGACCACCGCACGTGGCGACGGCAAATCCCGCGGTCGTGCCGTACGACTGGACGACGATTCCCGCGGTGGCCGTGCCGAGGGCGAAGCCGGTGGCAAGCCCCGAGTTTGTCCAGGTCAGGCCCTCAGTGAGCTGTGCAGAAGGCACGAGTCGCTCCGTGATCGAGAACGCGGCGATGAGCATGGGTGCCACGGATGCTCCGCCGATCGCAGTCACCACCGCGAGGAAGGGCAGTGACGGGGCGATGAGGGGTGGAATCAAGGCCACCACGACGATGGCCGGCAGGACCACCATCTGCCGGCCCAGTGGGATCGACCAACTCCGCGCCCCGAACCACAGTCCGCCGACCATCGAGCCGAGGGCCCACAGGCTCAGTATGAGGCCCGACACGCCAGGCGCGTCCCGTTGATCGCTGAACGCTACGACCGACACCTCATAGGCGCCGAAGACGGCACCGATGCCGATGGCGACGACGACGACCAGGGCCACACCGGGTTGGAACAGCGCTCCGCGCCCGGAAGTCTGGACCTCGGGGGGTCGCTGCGCTGCACGCGGTGGCTGTGTGCTGCGCTGAGCGGCGAGAGTCACGCCGCCGATCAGACCGATGGCCGCACCCAGGATGATCGGTGCGGGCAGGGCCCACTTGACCGCGAGGAACGTGGTGAGTGCGGGACCCACGGTGAAGACGAGTTCGTCGATGACGCTCTCGAGCGCGAAGGCACTCTGGCGACGGCTCCCGTCGGAGGCGGCGTGGGCCCAGCGCGCACGCACCATCGAACCGATGGCCGGCTGGCACGCTCCGGCGGCTGCTACGACGAGGGCCTGGACGGGCAGCGGGAGCCCCGCCTGCACCGTGACGACGAAGGCAATGAGGAGGAGGGCATTGCCTCCGGCGAGCCAGGGCAGCAGTCGCGCCTGGCCGACCCGATCGATCCATCGGCTGGTCAGGATGGCACCGAACGCCGCGGGAAGCTGAAAGGACGCTGAGAGCAGGCCCGCGAAGGCGAAGGAGCCGGTCTCGCCCTTCACCAGAAGCAGGATGCCGAGTCCGACCATGGCGATCGGCAGACGTGCCACGAGACCGGTGGAGGAGAACTGCCACGCCCCCGGGATCTCCAGGGCACGCCGGTAGGCGCCCATCATGGTGCGGACGCTACCGCCCCCGTGGCACGCGGCAGGATGCTCCCATGGCCACGATGCTCACTGTGCCCCTCGCCGATCTCCTGACGCTGCACCCCTCCCTCGGCACCGCGTGGAGGGCTGGCTGGAAGGCGGGCCTGTTCCTTCGGGATGAACGCCCCAGCGACCTCACGATCGACACCAAGAGCACGCCGACCGATGTCGTCTCGGCTATGGATCGCGGCGCGGAACGGATCATCGTGGATGCCCTGCTCGGGGACTACCCGGATGACGGGTTCCTCGGCGAGGAGGGCGGGGAACGACCTTCGGCATCCGGTCGTCGCTGGATCGTGGATCCACTCGATGCGACCGTGAACTACCTGTACGGCCTTCCGCTGTGGGGTGTCTCCATCGCCCTCGAGGAGCCGGATGGCACGGCGCTCGGGATCGTCGTGCTCCCTGCCCTGGACCAGGCCTATCTGGCCGTGCGTGGAGCAGGCGCCTGGCGCGTGGAGCAGGGCCGCGCGACGGCGTTGCCGGGTTCCTCGTGCCAGATGCTGTCCCAGGCGCTCATCGCGACCGGCTTCGGCTACTCGGCCGAGCGTCGCGTGAGCCAGGCCGCGGTGGTCGGACGGATCATCGGACGGGTGCGCGACGTGCGCCGCACCGGATGTGCGGTCATCGACTTCTGCTGGCTGGCCGAGGGGCGCGCAGACGGCTACTACGAGTACGGCTTGAATCCGTGGGATCACGCGGCGGCGGCGCTCGTCTGTCGCGAGGCCGGGATCGTTGTCACAGGTCTGGACGGGGGGGTCGACCTGGATCCGGCATTCGTCGCTGCCGCCCCGGGGATCGCGGACGAGTTGCGCACCCTGCTCGTCGCCAGTGGTGCCGCGCAGATGCCGTAGCCGGACACGGCGACGGCGTCGACCGCGGGCACGTGCGGACCCTCACCGGCCCTCGGTCGGTCAGTCGAGCCGCCGGAGCTCGGCGTTGTACCAGTGGGCGTTGTGCACGTACACCTCGACCATCCGGGCGAACTCACCTTCGCTAACGGCGTTCTCGGTGATCCGGGCCGGGACGCCGAGAGCTCGCGCGAAGGGCGGCACGACCTTGTCGTTACCCACCACGGCACCCGCTCCGATGAGCCCGTGCGGGCCGACGACCACCCGGTGAAGCACGATCGAGCCCGAGCCGACGAGGGAGTCATCGAGGATGGTGCATCCCTCGAGGTGGGCGTTGTGACCGACGACGCACCGATCTCCGATCATGGTGTCGGCGCCGGACGCGCAGTGGACGATCGTGCCGTCCTGGACCGAGGTCTGGCGTCCGACTCGGATGCTGCCGTGGTCGCCGCGCAGGACGGCCGTGGGCCAGATGGTCGACTCCTCGCCGACGGTCACGTCTCCGATGACGACGGCGTCGGGATGGACGAAGGCTGATGGGTGAATGCTCGGGACACGGTCCCCGAGGGCGTAGAGCGGCATGAGAATCCTCGCAGTCGATGCGGGCACGAAAGGTGCAACACCCCTACCCTGCCATGCGCGGGCGAAGGGGATGAGGCACAATCTCCGCGCACGGGTCGCTTGACGGCCATCACGGCACGCAGAAGAAGGGCAAGGACACATGGCTACCGACTACGACGCGCCTCGGAAGACCGACGAGGAGCTCGCGGAGGACAGCCTCGAGGAGCTGAAGGCCCGCCGGGCCGACAAGGCATCGTCCGCCGTCGACGTGGACGAGGCAGATCTCGCCGAGAGCCTCGAGCTGCCGGGGGCCGACCTGTCGGACGAGAGCCTCACGGTCCGCGTGCTGCCACGCCAGTCCGACGAGTTCACCTGTGTGAAGTGCTTCCTGGTGCAGCATCGCAGCCAGCTTGACCACGAGGGCAAGAACGGACCGGTCTGCTCCGAGTGCGCCTAGCAGGCAACGGGGCATCTCGTTCTGCAGCAGTCTGAGAGTCAAGAGCTCCGGGACCGGAAGCGGTGAATCTCGGACACGTTGTCAGCGATGACGCTCGCCCAACTGGTTGGCGACGCGGTAGACGGCAACCTCCACCACGGCGGCCGTCGCGGCCGTGACGGCGGTCCACAGCAGAGCCCTGCTGAAGGTCACGGAGGGATCCCGCGGAGCCGGTGCTGGGCGCCCTGACACCCGCTCGTAACCCGTCGTCATCAGCTTGCGCACCAGCATGGTGGCCCCGATGGCGGCGATCGGTGCGATGAGGTGGGCGAAGGGATTGATCTCGACGACATCTTGGGTGTCGGGGGTCGCCTGCTCGTCCATCATTCCTCCAGTCGGGTGCGGTCCGGGTGGTCCATCGTTGCAGTGAGGACAGCGGCCAAGCGCTCGGGGTGCCGACTCGTGAGCAGCCAGGCCGGATGAGGATCGTCATCGTCATCGACGTCGATGAGCAGTCCACCGGGCGCTGAGGACGGGCGCAGCACTGCGAAGATGCGCGCGTCCGCATGGGACCCGCACAGGGCGGCGATCTCGTCCGGCCCGACAACTCGGAATCCACCGACCGCCTCGTGGGGGAGAAGCGCCCCGGCTGCTCGCACTCCCTCGGTCGTGACGCCGACCACTGGCGCCGAGCTCCAGATAAGGGCGCCGCCGACGACGACACCGCCCAGCGCGACGAGCCATCCGACCGTCGCGCCCAGGGCGGCGCCATACGCGACCGCCACCATGGTGACCAGGCCGAGACCGACGAGCCACACCCACCAACCTGGAAGGAGTCGCTCGCGGTACGGGGAGGCGCTCATGGGACCACTCTGGCACGAGGATCTCGGGGGTTACCGACACGGGAGCCGGTACTGTCGCCGCCATGGTCACGCCCGCGAGCCAGGACACGACTCCGCCACCGGACGCGGTGATCCCTGAGCGATCGGATCACGCGCCTGCGCCGGGTACGGAGATTCCGTCCCACTACCGGTGGTGCTTCGGCTGCGGAGACGAGCACCCCACGGGTCTGCACATGAGCATCACGGCCGGAGAGGGACTGACGGTGTCGGGGGTGTTTCGCGTGTCGGAGCACCATCAGGGGGCTCCCGGACTCGCTCATGGCGGGGTGCTGTCGACGGCCCTCGACGAGATCCTCGGCTCACTGAACTGGCTGCTGGCCGGCCCTGCAGTGACCGGCCGTCTGGAATGCGACTTCCGCAGACCCGTGCCCGTGGGGACCGATCTGGTCATCGTGGCGGAAGTCGCTGGAGTCAAGGGTCGACGGGTGTACACCCGCGCCACGGGCCACCTGGGCAGCACGGACGGCCCGGTGGCGGTCCGAGCCGCCGCCATCTTCGTTCAGGTGCCGCTGCAGCATTTCGTCGACCACGGATCCGCCGATCAGGTGCGTCAGGCCATCGAGGATCGTGCCAATGGAGGTCCCACCTGGCGGCCGGACGCCGCAGACCATCCCTTCGAGTTGAACCCGTGAGCGGCGATATCCCGGTCCTCCTGCACCGTCTCGATCCGGATCTCCCCGCGCCTGCCTACGAGCATCCTGGGGATGCGGGACTGGACCTGCGGGCACGAGTTGCCGTCGAGCTCGGTCCCGGTGAACGAGCGACGGTGCCCACCGGGATCGCGATCGCTCTTCCCGCGGGCACCATGGGACTCGTGTGCCCACGCAGCGGCCTGGCGGCCCGTCATGGAATCGGTCTGGTGAACTCCCCGGGCGTCATCGACGCCGGGTATCGAGGCGAGATCTCCGTTGTTCTCGTCAACCATGACCGCACTACCCCTGTGCGGCTAGCCCGGGGTGACCGGATCGCGCAACTAGTCGTCCAGTCGGTGCTGTCGGCAGAGCTCATCGAGGTCGAGGGGTTGCCGGGGACACATCGCGGATCCGGCGGTTTCGGATCCACCGGGGGGCACCGCGACGGTTCATGATCGGCAGGTAGCGTTGCCGGCGGATCCGCGATCCGGATCGTGACCAGGCTGCCGTGGACGCGGCGGCCGGAGGAAGGGTGACACCATGGACAGGCGCGAGCACGGACCGTGGGACATCTCGGAGGTCTCCGACGACGTGGACCGGCTCGACCTCGGCTCGGTGCTGGTGACGCCGACCGAGGGAGTGAACGTCCAGGTGCAGGCCGATCAGACCACCGGCGCCGTCACCCAGCTCAATTTCACGCGCACGGACGCCATGGTGCAGGTGCAGCCCTATGCCGCCCCGCGAAGCGGCGGCCTCTGGGAGGACATTCGCGGGCAGATCAAGTCGTCCATCAATGCCTCTGGTGGACTCGTCGAAGTCGTTGAGGGTCCATTCGGGCCCGAGCTCCGCGCCAAGGTGACCCCGTCGGACGGATCACAGGGACTGCAGCCGGCCAGGTTCGTGGGAATCGAGGGTCCCCGGTGGTTCCTGCGCGCGGTGTTCCTCGGGCAGGCGACCATCCCGGGCGAGGCGGCCGACGTCCTTGAAGGGATGGTGCGCAACCTGGTGATCGTCCGCGGCCACGAGGCGATGCCTGTCGGGTCGCCGATTCCGATCCGCCTGCCGCAGCAGGCGACGGAAGATCTTCCGGCTGCTCCGGCGCCGCCATCACCATTCGAGCGCGGTCCTGAGATCACGGAGGTCCGCTAGCCGTGGCCGGCACACCCCAGGCCGTCGACCGGCAGGGCTGGTGGTCCCGCCTGACGCGCAGCAGGTCTGAGCACGAGGCGGCCGAGCTGCAGGAACAACTGCGCGTCGATGCAGATCCCCGGGTGCGACCGATCAACGCCTGTACGCCCGGCGACCCGGTCGTCATTCGCGGCATCGTGCGAAGCGTGACACTGCGTCCCCGGAACACCGCCCCTGCCGTCGAGGTCGAACTCGACGACGGAACCGGCAGCGTCGCCGTCGTGTGGCTGGGTCGACGACGCATCCCCGGGGTCGATGCGGGACGCTCGATGGTGGTCTCCGGTCGGATGACCTGCAATACCGAGCACCCCACGATCTACAACCCGCGGTACGAGCTGAAGCCGACCTCCGGATGAGCGACGCGCGCCGGGACGAGGATCACGAGGCGGGGCCTCCCGTCCCCGCCGCTGATGAGTCGGCGGACGGTGTCGAGTCGGCCGAGGACGTCCGACAGGAGGCCCTTCTTCTGGAGCGGGCTCTCGGCGGATGGCGCGGCATCATCGACTCCGGCCTGCCCACGGTGGTTTTCGTCATTGCCTATCTGGTCACCGGCAGCGACCTGCGCCCATCCCTGATCGCCGCCGTGGGAGCGGGCGTGGTTATCGTGGTCTGGCGACTGGCGCGACGGCAGCCCCTGCAGCAGGTTCTCGCCGGGTTCGTCGGGCTGCTCATCGCTGCCTGGTTCTCCTCACGCACCGGCCGAGCGGAGGACGTCTTCCTGCCCGGGATGCTCCTGAACATCGGTTATGGTGCTGCGTTCCTCATCTCGATCCTGGTGCGCTGGCCGCTGCTCGGGATCGCCATGGGCTACCTGACAGGGGAGGGCACGAGCTGGCGAGGAGATCCGGACCTGCGTCAGGTGTATGCCGCGGCCTCGTGGATCTGGGTCGGTGTCTTCGGACTTCGTCTCGTCGTCCAGGTGCCCCTCTACCTCGCCGGTGCAGTCGCCCCTCTGGGCGTCGCGAAGGTCATCCTGGGCTGGCCTCTCTACCTCGCCGGGGCCTATGCCACCTATCGCGTGCTGGCCCCGGTCTACAGGGCGCGACGGGCGCGCAACTCATAGCCGTACGCGCAGCTCGTGGTGGGTCGCGACCGCTCGGTCAGGCGTGACCCAGGAGCCGCTGGAGGTCGCCCTCCACCTCGGCGGACGCCACGAAGAGCAGCTCATCACCCTTGTCCAGCGGATCATCGGGTGACGGAGCGATGACCCGGGGTCCACGGACGATGGCGACGAGCGCGGTATCACGGGGCCACACCTGGTCGCCGACCCGTTGGCCCACGACCGGGGAGTCCGCCGACAGGGTGATCTCGACCAGGTTCGCGTCACCCTGCCGGAACGTGAACAGTCGGACGAGATCGCCGACGCTCACCGCCTCCTCGACCAGGGCGACCAGCATGCGCGGGGTGGACACCGCGACGTCGACGCCCCAGGACTCGTCGAACATCCATTCGTTCTTCGGATGGTTCACCCTCGCCACGACTCGCGGCACGCCGTACTCGGTCTTGGCCAGGAGAGAGACGACGAGGTTGACCTTGTCATCGCCCGTTGCCGCGACCACGACCTGACAGCCGGACAGGTGGGCCTCGTCCAGGGCCGAGACCTCGCAGGCATCGGCCATGAGGGTCTCGGCGCCCTCAACGATGCCGGGGCGCGCGAGCTCGGCATCACGGTCGATCAGGAGGACCTGGTGGCCGTTTCCGACCAATTCCCGGGCGATGGCACGACCGACCTTGCCAGCCCCGGCGATGGCGACGCGCATCACTCCTCCTCATCCGGACCGGACTCGAACACGCGCTCGACCCGCTGCCGCATGTGGTCGAGGAATAGGGCGTGCACGAGGTCACCATCCTGAATGACGGTCTCGTGGTCGGGCATGACGCCCTGGCCGTACCTGGTGAGGAACGCGATACGTGCCCCGCTCGCCTGTCCCAGGTCACTCGATCGACGCCCGAGCCAGTAGGAGCCCACGTGGACCTCGGACAGAACGACCGAGCCGCTGGGATCGCGGTACTCGTCTTCAGCACCGAGCGGGAGCATGCGACGCATGAACTGGCCGGCCGTCCACGACACCGTGGCGACGGTGGGGATGCCGAGGCGCTCGTAGACCTCGGCTCGGCGCGGATCATAGATTCGGGCGACGACCTGCTCAACGCCGTATGTCTCGCGGGCCACGCGTGCAGCGAGAATGTTGGAGTTGTCGCCGCTGCTCACTGCGGCGAAGGCGTGTGCCCGTCGGATCCCGGCGCTCTCGAGGGTTTCACGATCGAAACCCACGCCCGTGACAGTCTGGCCCGTGAAGTCAGGGCTCAGCTTCCGGAACGCCGTGGGGTCCTGATCGACGACCGAGACTGAGTGACCCAGCTCGTCGAGCCGGTGGGCCAGTTGTGAGCCAACTCGGCCGCAGCCGAGGATCACGATGTGCACGGTTGAACGCTACACGCCCGGCCGGTCGTTCCCGCAGTCGGCGGCGAGTAGGCTCATTGGACGTGCCGGCATCGCCTCTGATCAAGCGCCTGTTCGTCGGGCGCGCGCTGAGCAACGAACGTCTCGGCGAGACGATGCTGCCCAAGCGAATCGCCCTTCCCGTCTTCGCCAGCGACGCGCTGTCGTCGAACGCCTACGCGACCCAGGAGATCCTCCTCGTCCTGGCACTCGGTGGCTTCTCGCTCTACCAGTACGGCGCGTGGGTGGCACTGGCGGTCGCGCTCGTGTACTTCACGGTCATCGCCTCCTATCGACAAACGGTGCAGGCCTATCCCGGTGGGGGTGGCGACTACGAGGTGGTCTCCGAGAACCTCGGACCGAGCTGGGGTGTGTTCGTTGCCAGCGCCCTGCTGATCGACTATGTGCTCACCGTGGCCGTGTCCATCTCCGCCGCGGTCGCCAACCTCGGCTCCATCATCCCGATCGTCGGGGACCACAACGTCTGGTTCGCGATTGGTCTCATCGTGCTCGTGATGCTCATGAACCTGCGTGGGGTCAAGGAGTCGGGGGCCTTCTTCGCCATCCCCGTCTACCTGTTCATCGCATCGATCTTCGCGATGATGGGTTGGGCTGTCATCGAACTCGCTGTCTTCGGGGAGACCCTGCTGGCGGAGAGCGCCGGATGGGAGATCGTGGCGGAGAACTCCTTCGCGGGTCTGGCCCTCGCCTTCCTCGTGGCTCGGGCGTTCTCCTCCGGCACGACCGCGCTGACCGGCATCGAAGCCGTCGCCAACGGTGTGCCGGCCTTCCGGGAGCCGAAGTCCAAGAACGCCGCGACCACTCTCGCCCTCCTGGGCGTCATATCCATGACCATGTTCGCCGGGATCACGTGGCTAGCTCTGAAGACACAGGTCAAGGTCACGAGCATCGACGCGGATCTCATCGGTCTCCCCGAGGGCCAGGGGCAGAAGACCGTGATCGTCCAGATCGCGGATGCGGTGTTCCACCGCAACGGCCTGCCGGTTCTGGTCGTGGCGATCGCGACCGCGACGATCCTTGCGCTTGCGGCTAACACGGCGTTCACCGGCTTCCCGGTACTGGGCTCGGTCCTGGCTCGCGACGGATACCTGCCTCGTCAGCTGCACACGCGGGGAGATCGGCTCGCCTACAGCAACGGCATCATGAGCTTGGCCGCTCTCGCGGTCGTTCTCGTCGTGGTCTTCCAGGCGGATGTCAGCAGTCTCATCCAGCTGTACATCATCGGTGTCTTCGTCTCGTTCACCCTGAGTCAGATCGGCATGGTCCGGCACTGGAACCGAACTCTTCGGGATGAGACGGATCCTGCGCAGCGGCGTCGGATGTTCCGGTCGCGACTGGTCAACATGTTCGGTCTGCTCATGACCGGATCGGTTCTGGTGATCGTGCTCGTCACGAAGTTCACCAAGGGCGCATGGATCGTCGTTGTGCTCATCCCGATCATCTACCTCACGATGAAGGCGATCAACCGGCACTACGAGCGCGTGCGCACGGAGATGCTCACCTACGGCGACGAGAAGGTGACCCTGCCAGCTCGCGTGCACGTCATCGTCCTGGTCAGCAAGGTGCACAAGCCAGCCCTACGGGCGATCTCGTATGCCCGGGCCGGTCGCCCGACCGTCATCGAGGCGGTCACTGTGGACGTCGACCATGCCGACACCGAGACCCTGCAGCGGGAGTGGGAGCGGCAGGGCATCCCCGTGACCCTCAAGGTTCTCGCGTCGCCGTACCGCGAGGTGACGCGGCCAGTGCTGGACTACGTGAAGTCCCTCCGTGAGGCGAATCCCCAGGACGTCGTCACGATCTTCATCCCCGAATACGTGGTGGGGCATTGGTGGGAGCAGCTGCTCCACAACCAGTCCGCCCTGCGGCTGAAGAGCCGGCTGCTGTTCGTACCCGGGGTCATGGTGACGAGCGTGCCGTGGCAGCTCGACTCCTCGGCTCGGCTCTCGGAGGATGACTAGCGATCAGGACTCGTCGTCGATCGTCACCGGCGACGAGTTCGAGGTGGACGTGCTCCGTGTCGCACACGGTGGACACATGATCGCGCACCACGACGGGCGCACCGTCTTCGTCCGTCACGCACTGCCCGGGGAACGGGTGATCGTGCGTGTCACCGACGTCACCCGGCGGATCGTGCGGGCCGATGCCATCGAGGTACTGCAATGGGCTCCCGAGCGGGTCGACCCGCCGTGCTCATGGTCGGGACCGGGAGGCTGTGGGGGATGCGACTTCCAGCACGTCGAGACCTCGGCTCAGCATGCCCTCAAGTCCGAGGTTCTCGCCACCTCGCTACAACGATTCGGGGGACTGGAAGGCCCGGAACTGGAGGCCCTCGACCTGACGGTCCATGAGCTCCCCGGACACTCTGACGGTCTGCGCTGGCGGAGCCGGGTCACCTGGGCAAGGGATCCCGGAGGCGTCGTCGGCCTCCGACGTCACCACAGCCACGACATCGTGCCTGTCGACCACTGCCTCCTCGCCCGGGAGGACCGCGACGCCCCGGGGGTCGACCTGCCGCAGGGGCGCACGGAGCATGTTCGCGGCCGGTCCTGGGCCGTCCAGGAGGACACGTTCTGGCAGGTGCACCCGCATCTTCCCGAGGCATTGGTGGCTGCGGTGCTCGACTTCGGAGCGGTCGCGCCGGGGGAGACGTGGTGGGACCTGTACGCGGGGGCGGGTCTGTTCGCAGCGTTCATCGGCGAGGCGGTCGGGCCCACGGGTGACGTCGTGGCGGTCGAGGCCGTTCATTCTGCGGTTGTCTGCGGGCTCACAGCCCTGGCCGACCTCGACCGCGTGCGTTTCGACGAGTCCGATGTGCCGCGCTGGCTTGGCGAGGGCGACCATGAGGCGCCGGACGGTGTCGTACTGGACCCGCCGCGCACGGGAGCGGGGCGCGAGCTCATGGCCATCCTGTGTGAGGCGGAGATCCCCAGGATCGTCTACGTCGCCTGCGACCCGGTCGCCCTCGCGCGGGACGTGGCCGTCGCACGCGCGCTCGGCTATCGGCTTGCCCGGGTGCGGGCGTTCGACGCGTTCCCCATGACCCATCACCTAGAGACGGTGGCGCTCCTCACGCGAGCGTGAGTGACGTCGCCGCCCGGCGATGCGTTATCTTGACGTCGAGATATCCACGCATTGATCCGGAGGGTTTCCTGTGGGCAGCATCGACAGTTTCGGGGCACGGGGATCGCTGACCGTGGGACAGCAGACCTACGAGATCTTCCGGATCTCGAGCGTCGCGAACTCGGCTCGTCTGCCGTTCACGCACAAGGTCCTGCTGGAGAACCTGCTGCGGAACGAGGACGGCGCCAACGTCACCCAGAGCACCATCGCGGCCCTCGGCGACTGGGACCCTGAGGCGGAGCCGTCCGAGGAGATCCAGTTCACGCCGGCACGCGTCGTCATGCAGGACTTCACCGGCGTGCCCGTTGTTGTCGACCTGGCGACCATGCGCGAGGCCGTGAAGGAGCTGGGTGGGGATCCGACCCGCATCGAGCCACTGAACCCGTCAGAGCTCGTGATCGATCACTCGGTCATCGCGGACTTCTTCGGAACGGCCGAATCGGAGGAGCGCAACGAGGAGCTGGAGTACGAGCGCAATCGCGAGCGCTACCAGTTCCTACGCTGGGGCCAGGGCGCCTTCGAGGAGTTCAAGGTCGTGCCGCCGGGACAGGGGATCGTCCACCAGGTCAACATCGAGGCACTGGCCCGCGTCGTCATGAGCCGCAACGGCCAGGCGTACCCGGACACCGTCGTCGGCACCGACTCGCACACCACGATGGTCAACGGCCTTGGCGTCCTGGGTTGGGGTGTTGGCGGCATCGAGGCCGAGGCGGCCATGCTCGGTCAGCCGGTATCGATGCTCATCCCGCGAGTCGTGGGCTTCAAGCTGACGGGGGAGCTCCCGGCCGGTGCGACGGCCACTGACCTCGTGCTCACGATCACCGAGATGCTGCGCGCTCACGGCGTCGTCGGCAAGTTCGTGGAGTTCTACGGCGGCGGCGTCGGACATGTGCCGTTGGCCAACCGGGCCACGATCGGCAACATGAGCCCGGAGTATGGCTCTACGGTCGCGATCTTCCCCATCGACCAGGCCACCATCGACTACCTGCGCCTGACCGGGCGCTCTGAGCAGCAGATCGCCCTCGTCGAGGCCTATGCCAAGGAGCAGGGCCTGTGGCATGACCCGGCTCATGAGCCCGTCTACTCCGAGTACATCGAACTGGATGTCTCCACGGTCGTGCCGTCCTTGGCGGGCCCGAAGCGTCCTCAGGACCGTGTGCTGCTCTCCGAGGCGAAGGCCGCGTTCGAGTCGGCACTCGGTGGTTACACCAAGGATGCTGCTGCCTCCGTGACTACGTCGATCGACGGGCAGGATGTCCAGGTCCGCAACGGCGCGGTGGCGATCGCCGCCATCACGTCGTGTACCAATACGTCGAATCCGTTCGTCATGATCGGCGCGGGACTGTTGGCCAAGAAGGCGGTCGAGCGCGGTCTCGAGCGCAAGCCGTGGGTGAAGACGACGTTGGGGCCCGGCTCCCGCGTCGTGACGGACTACTACGAGCGCGCCGGGCTCTCGCCCTACCTCGACAAGCTCGGCTTCAACGTCGTCGGGTACGGCTGCACGACGTGCATCGGCAACTCCGGTCCGCTCATCCCCGAGGTGAGTGCTGCGGTCAACGAGGCGGACCTCGCCGTGGTGTCGGTGCTGTCGGGCAACCGCAACTTCGAGGGCCGCATCAATCCTGACGTCAAGATGAACTACCTCGCTTCCCCGCCGCTCGTGGTGGCCTACGCGATCGCCGGCACCATGGACATCGATCTGGTCACCGAGCCGCTCGGCACAGATCCCGACGGCAACGAGGTGTTCCTCGCGGACATCTGGCCGTCGATGTCCGAGATCCAGGAGGTCATCGACTCCTCCGTGACCTCGGGCATGTTCGCGGCACGCAACAGCGACGTCTTCACCGGTGACATCCGCTGGCAGTCGCTCCCGACCCCGAGCGGCGACACTTTCGCCTGGGATCCCACGAGCACCTATGTGCGCAAGCCACCGTACTTCGACGGCATGGGCAAGGAGCCCACGCAGGTGCAGGACATCACTGGCGCCCGAGTGCTGCTCAAACTCGGCGACTCGGTGACGACTGACCACATCTCCCCGGCCGGGAACATCAAGGCTGACAGCCCGGCCGGTCTGTACCTGCAGGAGCACGGGGTGGACCGAAAGGACTTCAACTCCTACGGCTCACGTCGCGGCAATCACGAGGTCATGATCCGCGGCACCTTCGCGAACATCCGCCTGAAGAACCTCATGCTCCAGGATGTCGAGGGCGGACTCACGGTCGACTTCACCACCCCTGACCAGTCCATCGTCCCCGTCTATGACGCGGCCATGGCCTATGCGGAGCACCACACCCCGCTGGTGGTCCTCGCCGGCAAGGAGTACGGGTCGGGTTCGAGCCGGGACTGGGCTGCCAAGGGCACCGCGCTGCTCGGCGTCCGCGCCGTGATCGCAGAGTCCTACGAGCGCATCCACCGGTCGAACCTCATCGGCATGGGTGTCCTGCCGCTGCAGTTCCTGGACGGCACGAATGCCGACTCTCTGGGCCTGCAGGGTGACGAGGTCTTCACGATCCGGGGCGTCACGGCGCTCAACGACGGCGGTATCCCGGCGGAGGTGGACGTCGAGGCGGTCGCAGCCGACGGCCGCACCGTCGAGTTCACGGCGAAGGTGCGAATCGACACGCCGGG
This sequence comes from Candidatus Nanopelagicales bacterium, assembly GCA_030830865.1. Taxonomy (GTDB): domain Bacteria; phylum Actinomycetota; class Actinomycetes; order S36-B12; family S36-B12; genus UBA10649. The sequence continues at coordinate 33,668 of JAURME010000054.1, forward strand.
CGAGGCCGACTACTACCGGCACGGCGGCATCCTGCAGTACGTGCTGCGCTCGCTCATCTAGGCCGAGCGTGTCGGCGGCACCAGCGGGATGGCCGCGAGATCTTCCGCCGCCGGGGACCCAGGAGTTCGAGGAGCGTGTGTGCTCCTGGCTGCTGGACCGTGGCCCGGCGGATCTGCGGACCTCACCGGTCCGGGGGATGCCGATCGCCCTCGTGCGCATCGTGGCCCATGCACTGGCGGGTCAGGTCGAGGGCCTGCGGCGTGCCTACGCGACGGCACGGGTCGAACTTGGCTCGGTGCTCACGCCGGAGGAGCTCAGTCTTGTTCAGGAGGCGCTGCAGGCGCAGGGTGCCCGCCTGGTGCAGGAGAGCCGTGAGGTGGGGCTCGTCGAGCGTGCTCTGCGTCCCGAGTGATCCGACGCCCCGGGTGTCTCAGGCAAGGCGCCGGCGGCGTCCATCGCCTAGACTCGCCCGGTGCGCCTGCTCGACGGAATCCGTGATCCGCGCGATGTTCGCGCTCTGGAACCCGGGCAGCTCCCGGAGCTCGCCTCCGAGATCCGGGACTTCCTCGTGGAGAAGGTGTCGGCCACCGGTGGGCATCTCGGCCCCAACCTCGGTGTCGTGGAGCTGACCATCGCCCTGCACCGTGTCTTTCGGTCCCCGGATGACGTGATCCTGTGGGACACCGGCCACCAGGCCTATGTGCACAAGATGCTCACGGGTCGCGCCGCAGAATTCGACCGACTCCGTCAGGGCGGTGGCCTCTCGGGCTATCCGAGCCGGGCTGAGAGTCCGCATGACGTGATCGAGAACTCCCACGCCTCCACGGCACTGGCCTACGCCGACGGCATCGCCAAGGCCTGGCAGATCAGCGGCGACCTCGGGCGGCGGCATGTGGTGGCGGTCATCGGAGATGGTGCCCTCACGGGGGGCATGGCCTGGGAGGCGCTGAACAACATCGCCGCATCCGACCGCCCCCTGGTCATCGTCGTCAATGACAACGCCCGGTCGTACTCGCCCACGATCGGCGGCCTCGCGCACCACCTGTCGACTCTGCGCACAACCCGCGGCTACGAGCGCGTCATGGACTGGGGCAAGCGCGTCCTCCACCGGACCCCGATCGTCGGCGACCCCCTCTACGGAGCCCTGCACGGTGTCAAGAAGGGCGTCAAGGACATGGTGTCTCCGCAGGGCATGTTCGAGGACCTCGGGCTGAAGTACATCGGCCCTGTGGACGGACATGACGAGTCCGAGCTCGAGTTCGCCCTCGCACTCGCACGTGACTTCGAGGGTCCGGTCATCGTGCACGCCATCACGCACAAGGGCCATGGCTACGAGCCCGCCGAGAACGACGAGGCCGATCGCTTCCATGGCGTCGGCGTGATCGATCCGGGGACCGGTCGCCCGGTCGGTGTTTCCGGGCCCACCTGGACCGGTGTCTTCGCGGATGAACTCGTTCAGGCGGGCCGCCACCGGGATGAGGTCGTCGCGATCACGGCGGCGATGCTTGGCCCGACCGGCCTCGACCGATTCGCTCGGGAGTTCCCAGAGCGGACCTTCGACGTCGGCATCGCCGAGCAGCACGCGGTCACGAGCGCCGCCGGTATGGCGTACGCCGGCATGCATCCGGTGGTCGCTCTCTATGCCACCTTCCTCAACAGGGCGTTCGATCAGGTACTCCTCGACTGCGCCCTGCATCGGGCGGGCGTCACCTTCGTGCTCGACCGCGCTGGGGTCACCGGCGACGACGGTGCCAGCCACAACGGCATGTGGGATCTGTCCATGCTCCAGGTGGTGCCGGGTCTGCGCATCGCCGCCCCTCGCGACGAGCAGACCCTCCGCGAGGAGTTCCGCGAGGCTCTCGACGTCTCTGATGCCCCGACCGTTGTGCGCTTCCCGAAGGGATCCCTCGGACCGTCGATGCCGGCCATCCGGTGCGAGAACGGCCTGGACGTGCTGGCCGAGAGCGGTACTCCAGAGGTACTGCTCGTGGCGGTGGGCACGTTCGCCGGCCTGGCGGTCGATGTCGTCGAGCGTCTGCGGGCACAGGGGATCGGGGTCAAGGCCGTCGACCCACGCTGGGTGAAGCCTGTGCCATCCGCACTCATCGATGCGGCCGCCTCAGCGCACCTCGTCGTGACCGTCGAGGACGGGATCAGGACCGGGGGAGTGGGCTCAGCCCTCGCCAATGCCCTGCAGCAGGCCGGAGTCGACGTGCCCATCCGCGTGCTCGGCGTGCCCGAGATGTTCCTCGATCATGGGAAGCGGGCCGACATCCTCGCGACGTGTGGCCTGACGGCCCAGGACGTGTCGCGGCAGATTGTCGAGACGATCGCTCGTCGCAGCAGCGAACGTGGCAGTGACACCGATGCTCAGGCATCGGCCTCGTTGGGTGAGTGACCCCCGGAACTGATCAGCCGAGAGCTGATCAGCCCGGGACGGAGGCCACTCCGTGTGGCAGGAACCGTCCGCCGCCGGCCCGCTCGGACGCGCCCGATCGATCGAGGTACGGCGTCAGGCCGCCCAGCCAGAAGGGCCAGCCGGCTCCCATGATCATGCACAGATCGATGTCCTGGGCTTCGGCAACCACGCCCTCGTCGAGCATGCGGCGCACTTCGTCGGCCAGAGCATCCGAGATCCGTGCCAGCAGCGCCTCCTCGGTGGAGGGCGCGTCCCCCTGCACAAGGAGGTCGACCAGGCGTGGATCCAGGGAGGTTGACCCGTCGTCGCCCGTCACCCACACCGACGTGATGCCGGACTCGACGAGGCGACGCAGGCTATCCGAGACCGCGTAGCGATCGGGGAACGCCGCATGCATCGTTTCCGAGACGTGGAGCGCCACAGCGGGTCCGACGAGCGCGAGCAGCGCGAACGGGGACATCGGCAGGCCGAGGGCGTTGCTGGCCCTGTCCGCAACGGCGAGGTCGGTTCCCTCGTCGACGGCAGTGATCACCTCGTTCAGATAGCGGGTGAGAAGTCGGTTGACGACGAACGCTGGCGCGTCCTTGACGAGTACGCACGTCTTCTTGAGGGTCTTGCCGACGGCGAAGGCCGTTGCGAGTGTCGCATCATCCGTGCTTGCAGCGCGTGCGATCTCCAGCAGGGGCATCACTGCGACCGGGTTGAAGAAGTGGAAGCCGACCACCCGCTCGGGGTGCGCGAGGCCCTCCGACATGGCGGTGACGGAGAGGGAGGAGGTGTTGGTGGCGAGGACACACTCCGCGCTGACGACCTTCTCCAGGCTCTGGAGCACGGTGCGCTTCACCTCGAGATCCTCGAACACCGCCTCGATCACGAAATCCGCATCCGCGAAGACCGAGGTGTCCGTGGACCCGGTCACGAGAGCGGTGATCCGGTTCGCCCGGTCCTCGCTCATGCGGCCCTTGGCCACGTCCCCCTCGATCTGGGAACGGACGTAGTCAAGGCCCTTCTGCACTCGATCGTCGTCAAGATCGGTCATGACGACGGGAACCTGCAGCCGCTTGGCGAACAGCATGGCCAGCTGGCTGGCCATCAGCCCTGCCCCCACCCCCCCGACCTTGCGCACCGGTCGGGCGAGGGACTTGTCGGGGGCACCGAACGGACGCTTGGCACGTTTCTGCACGAGATCGAAGGCATACAGCGACGCGCGGAGGTCCTCGCCCATGACGAGGTCGGCGAGGGCCACATCCTCGGCGTCGAAGCCCTCGGAGCGTGTCGCCGACTTTGCAGCGCGGACGAGGTCGAGGGCCCGATAGGGCGCCGGCGTGGCCCCATGGACACGGTCGTCGAGCAGTGCCCGTGCGAAGTCGACCACACCGTCCCAGGAGTCACGGTCGATCTCGGCCCGACGGACCTCGACGGTGCCGTTGAGGACGCCAGCGGCCCAGCGGAACGACTGCTCGAGGAAGTCCGCCGAGTCGAGGACGACATCGACGACGCCGAGGCGCAGGGCATCCTTGGGCTTCATCTGCTTGTTCTGCTGCAGGGGATTGGCCACGATGACCTCGAGCGCGTTCGCCGGGCCGATGAGGTTGGGCAGCAGCCAGGCTCCACCCCAGCCGGGGATCAGCCCGAGGAACACCTCGGGCAGCGACATGGCAGCGGCAGCGGAGGACATGGTCCGGTAGGTGCAGTGCAGGGCGAGTTCTGTGCCGCCGCCCATGGCGGCACCGTTCACGAAGGCGAAGGACGGCACGTCGAGTTCGCCCAGACGTCGGAACACGTTGTGCCCCATCTGGCCGAACTCGAGGATGACCTCCCGATCGTCCACCAGGCCGATGGCCGAGAGGTCGGCACCCACAGCGAAGATGAACGGCTTGCCCGTCACGCCGACGGCGCTGATGTCGGTCATGGCGGCCGCCTCGTCGAGAGCCGCATCCAGGGACGCCAGGCCAGCCGGTCCGAACGTGGTGGGCCGGGTGTGATCGCGATCGTTGTCGACGGTGATGAGCGCCATCACGCCTGCGTCGTCGGGAAGGGTGACGCGACGGACGCGTGCGTGGGTCACGACCTCATCGGGGTTGACCGCGGTGGGGTCGCTCATGCCGTGCTCCCGTCGTGGTTCAGGTTCTCCCAGATGACCGTGCCGCCCATGCCGAGGCCGACGCACATGGTCGTGATGCCATAACGGGCCGACGGATCGCGTTCGAAGTCGCGGGCGAGGTTGTTCATCAGCCGGATGCCACTGGAGGCGAGGGGATGGCCGACGGCGATCGCGCCACCCATCGGATTGACGCGCGGGTCGTCATCGGCGACGCCGAAGTGGTCGAGGAAGGCGATCACCTGGACGGCAAAAGCCTCGTTGATCTCGAACAGGTCGATGTCGGCGATGGACAGACCTGCGCGGTCCAGTGCCTTCTGGGTGCTGGGGACCGGTCCAATGCCCATGACCTCCGGTTCGACGCCTGCGAAGGCGAAGCCCACCATGCGCATCTTCTTCGTCAGTCCAAGCTCGTCGGCGGCCGCCTCGGAGGCCAGGAGGGCCGCGGTGGCACCGTCATTGAGGCCCGATGCATTGCCCGCCGTCACCCGACCATGCGGGCGGAAGGGCGTCTTGAGGGTCGCCAGGCCCTCGAGTGTGGTCTCCGGACGCATCGACTCGTCGACGGACAGCAGTCCCCAGCCGAGTTCCTGAGACCTCGTCGCGATCGGCACCAGATCGGGTTGGATCCAGCCCTGCTCGTAGGCATGCGCGGTCTTCTGCTGAGAGGCGTACGCGAAGGCGTCTGCCCGTTCCTTGGTGAGGTGGGGGAAGCGATCATGCAGGTTCTCGGCGGTGGCGCCCATGACGAGGGCATCGGTGTCGACGAGTCGCTCGGACAGGAAGCGGGGGTTGGGATCCATGCCGTCACCCATCGGATGGCGGGACATGCTCTCCACGCCACCGGCGAGGGCCACGTCGTAGGCGCCGGCCATGATCGCCGACGACAGGGTTGTGACAGCCGTCATGGCTCCTGCGCACATCCGGTCTATGGAATAGCCGGGCACGGTCTGGGGGATGCCAGCGAGGAGCGAGGCGGTGCGACCGATCGTCATGCCCTGATCTCCCGTCTGGGTGGTGGCCGCGACGGAGACGTCGTCCAGCCTCTCCGGGGGGAGAGTCGGGTTGCGTCGCAGGAGCTCGCGGAACACCGTCACCACGAGGTCGTCCGCTCGTGTCTGTGCCAGGGCACTTCCGGCCTTGCCGAAGGGAGTCCTGACCCCGTCGACGAAGACCACTTCCGAAACCGAGCGCGCCACGTTCACTCCCTGGGGTCGACGGACCTGATGGGTCGATATTACCCGCGAGTAACTTGTTGTGCTACTGATCGGTAACTTCGGAGTGCTCCTCGGCTGCCAAGGCGCTCATGAGCCCCGGGAGACATGCCTGGATCTGCCAGTGCCGCGCCCCCTGATCCTCGAGGAAGGCGACGACGGATGCCTCGGTGCCGGTCTCCGGGGGAGTCCAGCACAGTCGACGGACCGTGTCCGGGGTTATGAGGTTCTCGACCGGCAGTTGGAGCTCCTCTGCCACGTCCGCCAGAGCCGATCGGGCCGCGCTCAGCCGGGCGAAGGCCGCGGGGTCTCGGTCGGCCCACAGCCGTGCCTGCGGGGGACCGTCGGGGCGAGGCGGAGCGCCCGGGCACTGATCCTCCGGGAGCCCTCTGGCGTGTTCGAGGGCCTCCCACCATCGCGTGAGGTACTTGTGGGCGCCCCGACCGTGGAATCCGGAAAGATCCCGGAGGGCGCCCTTGGATGTCACGTCCGACTGCGCGGCCACGATGATCGAGGAGTCCGGCAGCAGGCGCCCCACGGCGATGTCTCGCTCCCGAGCGAGGTCGTCGCGGGCCGACCAGAGCTCCCGCACAGCAGCGAGCTGGCGCGGCTTGCGGACCTTGTGGATGCCGGAGGTGCGTCGCCACTCATCCTCACCGCGCTCGCGAGGCTGGAAGCCCAGGAGGGCCTCGAACTCCTGGGCCGCGATGCCGTCCTTACCGGCCGCGACGAGAGCGGCCTCCATCGCGTCTCGCAGCTCGATCAGCAGTTCGACGTCAAGGGCCGCATACCTCAACTGCGCGTCCGACAGCGGCCGCACCGACCAGTCGGTCGCTCCGTGGCCCTTCTCGAGCACCTCTCCGAGCTCGCTGGCGGTGAGTGCGGCGAGGCTGACGCGATCACGGCCCAGAAGTCTGCCGGCCAACTCGGTGTCGAAGAGCGACGCCGGCCGCAGGTGGAGTTCGGCGAGGCACCATAAGTCCTGCGTTGCGGCATGCAGGATCCATTCGGCATCGCCGATCGCCTCCTGCAGGGGCAGCAGGTCGGTAAAGGGAACCGGGTCGATGAGGGCGGTGCCGGCCCCCTCGCGGCGTACCTGGACCAGGTAGGCGCGTTGGTCGTAGCGATAGCCGGAGGCCCGTTCGGCATCGAGCGCAACGGGGCCGGACCCCTGAGCGAGGTCGTCGCAGTAGGCCTGCAGCGCCTCAGGTGTCTCGATGACCGAGGGAACGCCATCGCGCGGCTCGAACGGCTCCTTCTCCGGCTCGATGTCCGGCTCGGTGTCCGGGTGCTCGGTGGTCAACTCCTCGACCGTCGACGCTGGTCCATCACGGGCACTCCCGCGGGCAGGGGAGGGAGGCCCGCCGCTTGGGCCATGAGCTCCAGCCAGGCCTCCGCGTGAGATCCGATGTCGTCGAGGAGGGCGCCCGACTCGTCCTCTGCCGGCGTCCAGGACGCGCGGATCTCGACGAAGCCATCAGCAGGTCGATCGATCATCGTTCCGAAGGAGCGGCCGGAGGTCCGGGTGACGGTGCCTCCCACCTGGGTGACGTGGCATCCGCGGACATCAAGGATCTCGCTGACCCAGCTCCAGCCGACATCGTGCAGCAGGGGGTCGTCGAGCAGGTCCGCCTCGAGTGTGGCCCGCACGAACACGACAGCGCGGAAGGATCCCTCCCATTCCTCGACCCCGTCGGGGTCGTGCAGCAGCACGAACCGGCCAGAGGCGAGGTCGGAGTCCGGGTCTGCCATCTCCGCCGTCATCGCGACAGTGGAGGGGGCGAGCCGCTGCGGAGCCGGGGCCTCCTCGAGCGTGAATTCAGGTCGGCATCGGACGTCGGCCAATTGAGACAACGCCTCCTCGAAGCGATCCGTACCCGCAGCAATGCTTCGCACATATGCAGGCTACGTCCTGAGGTCGCCCGGGCAGCCTCGGCACGCCGGGTGGCCCCTAGGGTGGCGCCGTGGTCGCGCTGCTCGCCCTCGTCTCGAGTCTTATGTGGGGGGCCTCGGACTTCCTCGGCGGTGCTACCTCGCGGCGTCTTCCGGCGCTTGCCGTGTACGGACTGTCGCAGGTGGTCGGCTTCGTGGCCCTGGTGGTCGTCGTGATCGCCGTGGGTGCGTGGGACGACGATCCGGCCTACTGGCCCTACGCGGTCGGCGCGAGCCTCCTGGGCCTGGTGTCCATGGTGGCCTTCTACCGAGCCCTGGCCATCGGGCCCATGGGAATCGTGTCCCCCCTGGTATCACTCGGAGTCCTCGTCCCGATCGTCGTCGGCATGATCGGCGGAGAGCGGCCGGGTTCCATCGAAGCACTGGGAATCGCGCTGGCACTGGTCGGCATCCTCCTGGCGAGCGGACCCGAGCTGTCGGGAGCGGAGTCCGCGCGCCCCCTTCTGCTGGCGACGATCGCCGCGCTCGCCTTCGGCGGGATGTTCGTGTTCATGGCACAGGGGAGTGCGCACAGTCCCCTCATGACGATGACGGGGATGCGGATCACGACGGTCGCCTTGATGGTGCTGGTGTGGCTTCGCGTCCGGACGTTGGGTGGAGCCCGCCGCGTGGACATGCCTGCGCTCGTGGCCATCGGGCTGCTCGACGTCGCCGCGAATGTGACCTACGGGTATGCCACCACGATGGGCATGCTGACGACGGTTGCGGTGCTGGGGAACCTGTACCCCGTCGTGACCGCCGTCCTTGCGGCCGTGGTTCTGCGCGAGCGGCTTCGGCCCATCCAGTACGTCGGGGTCTGCGTCGCGATCGCCGGCGTCCTGTCGATCAGTGCCGGCATGTAGGGATCGGGCGCCGCCTCATAGTGGCCCGTTCACTCCTGGACGCTCGGTTCAAAGGTGAGGCAGACCGAATTGATGCAGTAGCGCTCGTCCGTTGGGGTGGGGTATCCCTCGCCGGCGAACACGTGGCCGAGGTGGCTCCCGCAGGAACGGCACCTGACCTCGGTGCGCACCATGCCCAGGGAGGAGTCGTCGAGCAGCACGATGCTGTCGCCTGCCAAGGGAGTGAAGAAGCTCGGCCAGCCGCAGTGTGAGTCGAACTTGGCGTCGCTGCGGAACAGTTCGGCCTGGCAGGCACGGCATCGGTAGGTCCCGACGCCGTGGTGATCGGTGTACCGCCCGGTGAATGGGGCCTCGGTCCCCGCTGCCCGCAGGACTCTGTACTCCTCGGGGTTGAGCTCGACGCGCCACTCCTCCTCGGTCCGGGCGGACGGGTACGACGAGCCGTCAGGGCGCACGGGGCCGTCGGCCGCTGGAGTGCTGTGCGTCATGCGGAGAGCATAGGTCGGGTGGCCGATCGGCGCGCGAGTGACGGATCGACGCACACTGCCGCACGCATGGGTAGGGTCGCAGTGTGAGCGACATGCTGGATACCCGGGGATCGTGGCTGGCCGACGACGAGCTGGATTCGGCGCGCGAACGCCTACCCATCGTCTACGTCGACGCTGTCCCCGTGCGCACCGATGCCCGTGGCCAGGTCAGTGAGATCGGGCTGCTTCTGCGGGCCATGCCCGACGGCTCGCTCTCCCGCGCGGTCGTCACCGGCCGTGTGCTGTACGGGGAACGAGTCCGCGATGCGCTCCTCCGGCACCTGGAGAAGGACCTCGGGACGATGGCCCTGCCGCGGGTGTCCCCATCGCCCCAGCCGTTCACGGTGGTCGAGTACTTTCCGGATCCCGACGTCACGGGTTTTCACGATCCGCGGCAGCATGCGGTCTCCCTGGCGTTCATCGTCCCGTTGGACGGCGACTGCACGCCGTCCCAGGACGCGCTGGACCTGGTGTGGGTCACACCGGAGGAGGCACTCAGCCCGCAGTTCCAGGAGGAGATGACCGGCGGTCAGGGACGACTCGTCCGCATGGCCCTGGCGCACTGCGGGCTGCTGCACTGACCTCAGTCGTCGTACGGATCGATGCCTTGCAGCGTCTCATCCTCTGGCGTCAGGTCCCGGGGACGACCGTCGAACTGGTCCCGAAAGGGGTCGGCTCGCTCCGCATCGGTCTCGTCGCCGTAGTACGAGTCCTGATCCGGATCATCCTCGTCGACGATGTGGATCGCTGACTCCTCGGCGGGGATCCATGCCTGGGGCGTCAGGCCGCCCGCATGCATCGGGTCATCGCTGGCGTCATCGGCGTCCTCCATCGCCAACGTGGCCTCAATGTCCTCAAGGGGATAGACCAGACCCTCAAGGGAGCCCTCGCCGCCACCGCCGTTGAGCGCGTTGCGCGTGGCCTCCGCCTCCATGATCATCGTCAGTCGTTCGGCCTGGTCTGCAGCATCGCCCGTGGGATCCGTCAAGTCACGGGTCTCAGCTTCCACCTCGGACGGGGAGGCAGCTCCGGCAACCCTGTCGTTCATGGTGTCCACCTGCTTCCGTCTCGTGGCCTCCCGGAGGTTCCGGCACTTCCACAGTAGTCCTCGAGCGTCCCTGACGGCGACCCATGCACAGGGCCTGTGGCGTGACCCGTCCATGTGCCACAGTGGCCCCATGACCGCTACTACCGAGACCGTGTCCGACGGCGACCTCATGCGCGAACTCGAGCCGACCGTCGAGACCGAACTCGCCCGACACCTCGGCATGGTCCGGGACTGGTACCCGCACGAATACGTGCCGTGGTCCGAGGGCGAGGACTTCGAGGGACCTCTGGATGGCCGGGAGTGGACGGGAGATGAGACGCGCTTCTCGGACGCCGCTCGCACGAGCCTCATCATCAACCTGCTCACTGAGGACAACCTGCCCAGCTATCACACCGAGATCGCCAGAAACGTCGGCACAGACGGTGCCTGGGCCGCATGGCTGGGGCGTTGGACAGCGGAGGAGGCGCGGCACGGGGCTGCGATCCGTGACTACCTGCTCGTCACTCGCTCTGTGGACCCGCGAGCACTTGAGGATGCCCGGATGCGTCACATGGAGTCCGGCTTCACTGCGATCAACCCCGGATTCCTCGCCGGCCTCACCTACGTGTCGTTCCAGGAGCTCGCGACGCGGGTGTCACACCGCAATACAGGTGCCGCCACTGGCGATCCCATTGCCGAGCAACTCCTGGCACGGGTGGCGCTGGACGAGAACCTGCACATGCTCTTCTACCGGAACGTGATTGCTTCGGCGTTCGAGCTCACCCCTGATCAGACCATGGAGGCCGTTCTCGCTTCCGTTCGTGATTTCGCCATGCCCGGGCATGGGATCGAGGGTTTCGGTCGCATGGCCGTTCAGATAGCCGTGGAGGGGATCTACGACCTCCGACTGCACCGTGACGACGTCGTCATGCCGGTTCTCCGGGCATGGAAGGTCTTCGAACGTGATGATCTCGGACCGGTCGGGGAAAGGGCCCGCGACGAACTCGCCGCCCTTGTCGCCGATCAGGATGCTCAGGCCACGCGGTTCGAGGAGAAGCGCGCAGCCCTGCAGGCGCGGCTCGCAGCGCGCGGCTGAGCCTCAGCGAGCGGAACCGCCTCCGGGCATGACCGAGTCGAGGACCGTCAGGGGGAGCGCGCCGTCGGCCAGTACCCGGTCGTGGAATGCGCCGATGTCGAAGGCGCCTCCCAGTTCCTGCTGGGCGCGCTCGCGCAGACGCTCGATCTCCCGTCGGCCGGTCATGTAGGACAGGGCCTGACCGGGATACGCGATGTACCGATCGATCTCGGATTCGACGTCGATCGGCGCGACTGCCGTGTTGTCGACGAGATACTGCACGGCCTGCTCACGTGACCACCCGTAGTGGTGAAGTCCGGTGTCGACGACGAGGCGCGCCGCACGCCAGGCGTCGGCAGACAGCATTCCCAGCCGTTGGATGGGCGTGGAGTACAGACCCATCTCATCCGCAAGCCTCTCCGCATACAGCCCCCAACCCTCGATGTAGGCGGTGAAGAGGGGGAGTCGTCGCAGCGCGGGGATGTCCGCGTTCTCCAGGGCGAGTGCGATCTGGAAGTGATGCCCGGGAACGGCCTCGTGGAAGGCGATGGCCTCAAGGTCGAAGGATGTGCGGTCACCGGGGTCGTTCACGTTCGAGTAGTAGGTGCCCGGACGGGATCCGTCCACCGCCGGGGGCATGTAGTAGGCGGGCGCGGCCCCTGCCGCTTCCAACTCGGGGATCGCGGCCAGGGCGCATGCCGACCGGGGAACGCGACCGAACCACTGCGGAGCGGCCGACTCTGCGCGACGAACTGCGGATTCCGCAGCATCCAGGATCTGCTGTGCGCTGTCCCACCTCAGGTCCGGGTCCTCTCGGAGTCGACGGAAGATCTCGTGGAGGTCCTCGGTGCCCAGGGTCTCCCGGCCCAGGGCGCGGAACTCGTCGTGGACTCCGGCGACGAGGCGCAGGCCCTCTTCGTGGAGATCCTCGGCTGATCGCATCGTCGTCGTGTGCACTCGGATGAGGTCTGCGTATCGCTTACGGCCCTCGGGCAGGTGTGCGAGTCCGGGCGAGCTGTCCGCGCGACTGGTCGGGAGGACCTCGAGCGTCAGAGCCTCCCGGTAGGTCCGGAATGCGGGGACGACGAGGTCGAGGATCACGTCGTCCCGCCGCGTGATCCATGCTTCCCTGTCGGACAGCGCTTCGCCAGGCGCATTGCCGAGCACCGTGATGGGGTCGTGGAGGAAGGCGTCGATCTGCGTGATCGCGGCCTCCACGAGGCGACGCACCGGGGTGAGTCCGGCGACGCGGCCGCGTTCGAGGCGCTCGAGTGCCTGCTCGAGGTACCGGGGGATCTCCGACAGTCGTTGCACGTAGTCGTGCGCCTGCGTGTCGGTCGCGACCGGCACCATGCGAAGGTACGCCAGCAGCACCGATGCCGGGCTGACGGGGAAGGCCGCCACCGTGAACTCGATGGTCCCTGCCGCCCGCGCGTGCCGGCCCGCCTCATCGAGGGCGATGAGCACCTCGCGGGTGATGCGATCCTCGTGAGACAGCGTCGCCGGATCGATGACCTGCGCGCGTGCGCTGAGCACGGCGAAGCTGCTCGCCAGGGACTCCTCATGTTCCACGGACAAGTCGGCCAGCTGGGCGTCGCGTCCGGGGTATCCGAGCAGTGTGGCCTCGAGTGGTTCACCGTCGAGCATCGTCGTGAGCCAGGCATCTGCAAGATCGGCAACCGTGTCCATGCGACGACCGTATCCGGCCGCCTGACTACGGGCATGGAATGTCGTTCGCCCGTGCGATCTGCGTGGCGGTCTCGATGATCCGGCGTCGGGTCGCGGGAGTCCGCGACAGGCCGTGCGATCTTCCGGACTGGGACTTCGACAGCTTCCGCCCGGACTCGTCGAGGACCAGATCATGATGTCGGACCTCAGCGCGCTGGACGAAGGGCAGGTCGACGAGCGCCGCCAGATGAGACTGCGCAGCGGTGGACTCGATGAGATCGCGACCTCGCAGGATGTGAGTGATGGTGTGTTGTTCGTCCTCGAAGACGGAGGACCACTGATAGGCCGGGAGGTCATCTCGGCGCCAGAGGACGAAGTCGCCCATGGCGGCGGCGAGGTCGACATCAGCGTCCTCGACTCGGACGACGGTACCGGGATCGACGGCGAGGCGCAGAGCGGTCTCGTGGGGGATCAACGTCAGCCCCAGGTCGCGGCACCCACCCGGACAGCCGGCGGTCGGAATCCCTGTGATCTGCCGGCGACTGCACCGGCAGGCGTAGGCGGGCAGTCCGGCGTCGACCGCCTCCTGAAGTGAGGTGCGGCTCCGGGCGACGCGGTCCTCACGAGCCTTCAAGGTGTCCTGGTAGGACCGCGGACCGGTCTTCCAGTCGACATCAAGCCACCTGAGCACATCGAGGATGTCGTCGACGTATTCCGGGCGCACCCGATCAGAATCGAGGTCATCGATGCGCAGGTGAATGGTGCCGTCCAGCGATGCTGCCCACCAGGCAGTGGCGAGCGCGTTGGCGGCATTGCCGACATGGAGGAAACCACTGGGAGTGGGCGCGATGCGGGTGCGCATTCCCTTGGGGCCGTCGTGGACCGTGCTTGAGGCCCCAACGGACATGGGCACACCTCCCGGATACTCCCGCGGTAGCACGACGCTGCGCCTTCAGCATGCACCGTGCAGCCTCCCACAGTTTCGCACCCTGACATGTAAGACTGCTGGGGTGCTTCCCCGGCCCCGGTGGTTCCTCGCCGCGGCGGCCTGCCTTGCGGTGACGGCAGTCGGCATCCCGCCAGCTCTTGCCGCGGTCGGTCGCGACTGGCAGCCGACGAACTGGACGGGCGTCGCCAACGGCGCTCCTGTCCCGGGGGAGGGGCTCAGTGCCCCGATGCCAGCGAATCTCCCCGTCGCGGAATTCCTGTCCGTCTCCTACGAGGGGCAGAACTCGTGTGATCCAACGCCCAAGCCGGGTGCCGTGAGACTTGAGCAGATCATCAAGGCCACGTATGGCGCCGGTGAGTACATCGGCATTCCCCGTGGCTGTGATGTGGGTGGTCAGAGTGAGCACAAGGAGGGGCGTGCGATCGACTGGATGGTCGATGTCCGGGAGCCCGCGCAGCGCGCGAAGGCCGAGGCGTTCCTGAACTGGCTGCTCGGTCCTGACGCCGCCGGCCGCGTGGCGGGCAACGCCGACATGCTCGGTGTGATGTACATCGGGTGGCACGACCGCATGTGGCGGGGGTACGACCAAGGACGGGGTTGGGCCGAACTCAAGGGCTGCTTCAGCAAGCCAGAGAAGAAGTACGACAACTACTGTCACCGCAATCACATCCATGTCTCGCTGACCCGCGCGGGGGCCGCGGGCTCGACAGTGCCCAACGCCACACCGACCGACACCCCCGCGCCTCCGGCGGAGCCAACTCCACCGCCTCGCCCACCCGCTCCCGCTCAACCGGGTGAGGACGACGACGCCTTCATGGCCATCGGGTCCCAGGAGGCGTACGTGGCGGGCGATGATGCGCCGCTCGCACCCGGTGAGGTGCGCACAGTGAATCTGGCGCCGGTGCCCCTGGAGGCATCGTCGGCGCTCGTCCTGGTCACGACTCGTGACTCCCGAAAGAAGGGCAGGCTTCGGATCGGCATGGTCGACGCGAAGTCGGCCGTCGCGGTCAAGGTGGCCAAGCGCAAGGCGAAGACATCGCTCATCCAGGTGCCGGTGGCCAATGGCGCGGTGCAGCTGGCCGCCACAACGAAGGGTCCGGTGAAGGTCAGGGTCGACGTCCTCGGCTACACGATCGCCGGGGGAGAGCATCCTGCGGTGGGCACCGAGGCGGCTCAGTTGACCAAGGGAACCTTCTCCCCGGATGAGGTGAAGGTCGTCAAAGTACGGGGCACCGGGCCGGTGCCCCGGAAGACGTCGAAGGCCACAGCCGTGATCCTCAGGGTGACAGCGAAGGGCAAGGGGGCTGCGGGTCGGTTCGCCGCCTACCCGGTCGGTGGGGCTGACCTCGGCACCCGCTCCGGTGTGATTCCGAAGAAGGGTCAGCGTTCCACGATCATCGTTGCTGACATCGGCGATGAAGGCCTGATTGCCCTCGCCTCTGATGTCACGACCAAGGCCGCCGTTGAGATCATCGGGTACGTCCGAGGCTGATCATCGGGCAGGCAGGCCGGAAAGGACGAAGGGCGGACGACCTGATGGTCGCCCGCCCTTGACCTGTGTCCGAGGGGGGACTTGAACCCCCATGCCCCGTAAAGGGCACTAGCACCTCAAGCTAGCGCGTCTGCCAATTCCGCCACCCGGACGAGTGCGTCGCAACTATACATATGCGCCGACCTGCACGACCCGGCAGGATGGACACATGACCGAGGCCTCGACGACCGCCATCGCGTCCCTCGATGAGGTCGTGACGCTGACGCAGGAGCTCATCCGCATCGACACCTCCAACTTCGGTGATAGCGCCGAAACGGTGGGGGAGGCCGAGGCCGCCGACTATGTCGCCCAGCGGCTCCGGGAGGTGGGGCTCGAGCCGGAGGTCGTCCGCACATCATCTGACCGGCGACGCGCGGTGACGGTGCGGATACCGGGATCCGACGCCGACGCCCCGGCCCTGCTGTTGCACGGGCATCTGGATGTCGTGCCCGCCGTCGCCTCGGACTGGATGCACGATCCCTTCGGCGGAGCCATCGAGGACGGTTTCCTCTGGGGGCGCGGAGCTGTGGACATGAAGGACATGGACGCGATGATCCTCGCCGTCGTCCGGGGCTGGGCACGGTCAGGCGTGCGCCCTCGACGGGACATCGTGGTCCTCTTCCTGCCCGACGAGGAGGCCGGTGGCTCGCACGGCGGTCACTGGCTGGTCGACAACCGTCCCGACATCTTCACGGGAGTGTCCGAGGCGGTCGGAGAAGTCGGGGGCTTCTCGGTCACCGTGCGCGACGATGTGCGGCTGTATCCCATCCAGACCGCGGAGAAGGGCATCCGCTGGCTGAACCTGCGCGCAGCAGAGCGGGCGGGACACGGGTCGATGATCCACCCCGACAACGCCGTCACCGCGCTGGCGGAGGCAGTCGCCCGAATCGGTCGCCACGAGTGGCCGATCCGGCGCACCAAGACCGTGGACCGGTTCCTCACTGAGCTGTCCGCCGTCTACGGAGTCGAGCTGGAGCCGGATGATCCCCGGGCGCTGTTGGAACGGCTCGGCACCCTCGGCTACCTGGTCGGTGCGACGCTGCAGAACACCGCCAATCCCACGATGTTCTCCGCCGGGTACAAGCACAACGTGATTCCGGGTGAGGCGACCGCGGGGGTGGACGGAAGAGTCCTGCCGGGCTACGAGCACGAGTTCGAGGAGACGATCCGGGAGCTGGTCGGGGACTCGGTCGAGGTGACGTCCCAGCACGAGGACATCGCTCTGGAGGCGCCGTTGGACTCCCCACTCGTGGACCGTATGGGTGCGGCTCTGCGTGCCGCGGATCCGGGAGCCCATCCCGTGCCGTACATGATCAGCGGCGGAACGGACGCCAAGTCCTTCGCGCGGCTGGGCATCGAGTGCTACGGGTTCAGCCCGCTGCGGATGCCCCCTGACCTGGACTACTGGCGGCTATTCCACGGAGTGGATGAGCGCGTGCCCGTCGACGGTCTGCTCTTCGGTGCCGACGTGCTGGACCGGTTCCTGAGGGAGTGCTGACGGCACGTCAGGCAGTGCGCCTCACCCGGTAGATCCGGCGACGCAGCCGTACCTGTCGACGGCCATCCGGGAAGCGCACGAGGCGGTCGAGTTCCCATCGTCCGGTGTCGGCCTCTCCGGTGAGCTGCTGACGGGCTGCCTCACGGGAGACATCGCGGGAGATCGTGAGTTCGCGGTACTCCCATGTGGTCTCCCGATGCTCCATGACGCCTACCTCCGTTGGGCCCAACCGGCCTCGGGATAGCCCACAGCGGGAGCCGACACGTCGTCAAGTGCCATGAGGATCTCGTCCGGCAGTTCGAGCTCCTCAGAGGCGAGGGCCGCCAGCAGCTGCTGCACGGTGCGTGCGCCCAGGATCGGAGCCACGATGCCGGGACGGTCACGCAGCCAGGCGAGTGCCACCTCGGCCGGTGAGGCTCCGAGTCCCTCGGCTGCGGTGGCTACCGCGTCGACGATCCGTCGGCCGCGCTCGTCGAGGTAGGCCTGCACGAAGCCGGCCGTGTCGGCGTGTGCACCGCGGGAGTCCAGGGGAAGGCTGTGGCGGTACTTGCCCGTGAGCACACCGCGGCCCAGGGGGGACCACGGGAGTATGCCCAAACCCAGGGACTGCGCCGCGGGCACGATCTCCCGTTCGATCCCGCGTTCGAGCAGCGAGTACTCCATCTGGGCGGTGATCAGGGGCGCTCGACCAAGGCCAGTCTGCTGGTAGGTAGCAGCCTTCGCGGTCTGCCACCCGGAGTAGTTCGCGATGCCCACATAGCGGACACGGCCGGACGACACGGCCGCATCGGCTGCTGCGAGCGTCTCCTCGAGGGGAGTCCAGGGATCCCAGGCGTGCAGATGCCACAGGTCGATGGTGTCGGTACGAAGTCGTGCGAGGGACTCGTCGAGCGCGCGCATGAGGTGGCGACGGGAGCAGTCCACTCGTCGGCCCGGTCCGGGTATGGCCCCGGCCTTTGTGGCGAGCACGACGTCATCGCGTACCTCGAACTCCTCGAGCAGTTCACCGAGAAGGGCCTCGGCCCCGCCGTCGGCATACGCATCGGAGGTGTCGATCAGGGAACCGCCTGCATCGATGAACGCCGCGAGCTGATCCCGGGCGTCGTACTCATCGGTCCCGCGCGTCCACGTGGCCGTGCCGAGGGCGAGACGCCCCACCCACACGCCTGAGCGCCCGAGCGGTCTGGTCTCCATGGCGGCACCGTACTCCGGCGGGCGACGACGTCGGGCTAGGCTCGCGGTGCCGACATGGAGGGTGCGATGAGACTGGGACTGAACCTCGGATACTGGGGCGCCGGGAACGACGCCGACAACCTCGAGCTGGCACGTGAGGCCGATCGGCTCGGCTACTCCGTGGTGTGGGCTGCCGAGGCGTACGGCTCCGATGCGGCCACCGTCCTCGCCTGGATCGCCGCGCAGACCGAGCGCATCGATGTCGGGTCGGCGGTCTTCCAGATCCCCGGTCGCACACCCGCTAATACGGCGATGACTGCGGCGACGCTCGACACGCTGTCGGGTGGCCGGTTCCGCCTGGGCCTGGGAGTCTCGGGCCCGCAGGTCTCCGAGGGCTGGCACGGTGTGCGTTTCGACAAGCCGCTCACCAGGACTCGTGAGTATGTCGACATCGTGCGGATGGCCCTGGCGCGGGAGAAGGTCCGCTACGACGGGGAGTTCTTCACCCTCCCGCTGCCCGACGGACCCGGCAAGGCCCTCACCCTGACCGTGCACCCGGTTCGGGACCGATTGCCCATCTACCTTGCTGCCATCGGGCCACGCAACCTCGCGCTCTGCGGGGAGATCGCCGACGGGTGGCTGGCGATCTTCTTCTCACCCGAGCACGCAGGGGAGCTGATGCAGCCGCTTCGGGAGGGCCGGGCGAAGGTCGGGCTGACGATGGACGGATTCGATGTCGTGCCCACCGTGCCCGTCGTCCTCGGTGACGACCCGGAGAGGTGCGCCGATCCCGTGCGGTTCTACTCGGCGCTGTATGTCGGCGGCATGGGCAGCAAGGACCGGAACTTCTACCATCAACTGGCCTGCCGACTCGGGTACGAGGAGGCTGCTGACCGGATCCAGGAGAGCTACCTCGCACGCGACTACGACGCCGCGATGGCCGCCGTGCCGTTCGAGTTCATGGACCGCACATCGCTGCTCGGGCCGCACGATCGCGTGCGCGATCGCCTGTCGGCCTACGCCGACGCAGGCGTGACGACGCTGACGTTGGCACTGTACGCAGGAGCGCTCGAGGAGCGGGTGGCGACCCTGCGCGAGATGGTCGACATCCTCGACGAGTCCGGTCTCGCGGAGTGAGCTGGTTCGAAGCGATTGTCCTGGGTGTCGTCCAGGGTCTGACGGAGTTCTTGCCGATCTCCTCCAGTGCACACCTGCTGATCCTGTCCCAACTGTTCGGCTGGGAGGACCCGGGCGCTGCCTTCACGGCGGTCACGCAGATCGGCACGGAACTGGCGGTCATCCTGTACTTCCGCCGTGAGATCGCGGCGATCCTGCGGGCCTGGGCACGGTCGATCGTCTCCGCCGATGCCCGTCACGACCCGGATGCCCGCATGGGATGGCTCGTGATCATCGGCACCATTCCCATTGGTGTCCTGGGACTTCTCTTCGCGGACCAGATCGAGACGGTCGCACGCAACCTGTGGCTCACGGCCGCCATGCTGATCGTGTTCGGTCTTCTCCTCGGTGTGGCTGACGCGCTCGGCACGCGTCGGAAGACCGAGCGGGACCTGACGGTTCGGGACGGACTGGTGTACGGCCTGGCGCAGTCCCTCGCGCTCATCCCCGGCGTCTCGCGCTCGGGTGCGACCATCACCGGCGGTCTGGCCATGGGCTACACGCGAGCAGCGGCAGCCCGGTATGCGTTCCTGCTCGCGATCCCTGCAGTCCTGGCGTCGGGCCTCTTCGAGGCGCGGAAGATCGGTGACGAGGCGACCGTGGCGTGGGGTCCGACCCTCCTGGCCACCGTGATCGCCTTCGGCATCGGCCTGTCCGTCATCGCCTGGCTCATGCGCTGGCTGACGACGCGGTCCTTCGTGCCCTTCGTCATCTACCGACTCGCTCTCGGCGTCCTCGTCCTCGTGCTTCTCGCGACCGGAGTGCTGTCTGCCTGATGATTCCCGTTCGGGTCAACGCCTTACCCTGAACCCCATGACCACCGTGCTCCTCATCCGCCATGGCCGCACCGGAGCCAACGCCAGCGGTGTTCTCGCCGGCCAGTCTCCCGGCGTGTTCCTCGACGAGCGCGGACGTGAGCAGGCCACCGCGTTGGGGCAACGCCTCGCATCGGTTCCCCTCACGACGCTGGTCTCATCGCCCTTGGACCGGACGATGGAGACAGCCGACCTCCTGCTCGCGGATCGCCAGGATGTGGACCGTTGGACCGACGATCGCTTCGTCGAGTGCGACTACGGCGATTGGACGGGTCGATCTCTTGCAGAACTCGCCAAGGAGGCGCACTGGAAGGTCGTCCAGTCCCACCCGAGTGCTGCGTCATTCCCGGGAGGGGAGAGTCTTCGAGAGGTTCAGCATCGTGCCGTCGAGGCCATCCGGGATTGGAACGCCGACCTGGGTCAGGACGCGACCTACGCCGTCGTGAGTCACGGAGACGTGATCAAGGCGATATTGGCCGATGCCCTAGGGATCCATCTGGACCAGTTCCAGCGCATCCAGGTCGACCCCGCATCTCTGAGCGTGGTCCGGTACACCGAGCTCCGACCTTTCGTGGAGCGCATGAACGACAACGGGGGGCAGGTGGATGCTCTTCGCCCGCAGCGAAAGCGGGGACGTCGGCGGGGCAGCGACGCCGCGATCGGGGGAGGATCGGGCGCATGACCCGACAGGTGTTCGACTTCACGAAACCAGAGAGGTTCGTCGTGGGAACCGTGGGAATGCCGGGGGAGCGCACGTTCTTCCTGCAGGCCCGACAGGCCGGTCATCTGACCAGCGTGGCTCTCGAGAAGGCGCAGGCTCAGGCGCTCGCCGATCGTGTCGATCAGCTGCTCGACGAGGTGCGCGACCGGGGACATGACGACATCGTCCCGGAGGGCACGACCGGTCCGTCGGACACCGACCCGTTGGACGCTCCCATCCTCGAGGAGTTCCGGGTCGGGGCGATGGCGCTGGGCTGGGACGAGGCGAACCTCCGTGTCGTGATCGAGGCGCACGCGGTGACCGAGGAGGAGGCCGCTGAGATTCCGGACATCGGCGATGACGAGACAGAGGGGCCCGACACGCTCCGGGTGTGGCTCGAACCCGGACAGGCCCGCTCCTTCGCGGAGCGAACCCGGGCCGTCGTCGCGGCCGGACGTCCGGCCTGTCCGTTCTGCAGTCAACCCCTGGACCCGGACGGACACGTATGTCCCCGGGCCAACGGCTACCGCCGCCGAGGATGAGGCCGGATCCCGCGAGTCCCTCGCAAGGCGGGAGGGCGGACGTCGACCTGCTCCAGTCGGGGGTGCTGGAGATCGAGGGGCGGCTGCTCAGTGCATCGAACGCAACGCTTCGTGCCCGGGTCTCGTCAGGCAAGAGGCAGGCGCAGTGCGTCATCAAACCGGTGGCGGGAGAACGGCCTCTCTGGGATTTCCCTGACGGCACCCTCTCAGGTCGGGAGGTGGCCGCGTATGCGATGAGCGAGGCGCTCGGCTGGGGATTGGTCCCTCCGACCGTCTGGCGTGACGACACTCCCGTGGGACCCGGCATGGTGCAACTGTGGATCCATGAGGTAGACGAGGACCGTCCGGTCGACGTCGTTCGCCCGTCGGCGGTTCCCGAAGGTTGGCTCGTCATCCTGGAGGCCCGCGACCAGGCCGACCGGCCTGTCGTGCTGGCTCACGCCGCACGTGCCGATCTCATGAGGATGGCCGCCTTCGACGCCATCGTCAACAATGCCGACCGCAAGGGTGGACACGTGCTTGCTGACTCGTCCGGACGACTGTGGGCGATCGACCACGGGGTGACGTTCTCCGACGAGGACAAGCTCCGGACGGTTCTGTGGGGATGGGCGGGCGCTCAGTTCCCCGATGACATCCAGGACGACCTTGGCGCCCTGGCAGCTGCCCTGGAGTCCGGCCTGGTCGATGTCGAACGCTTCCTGTCGGTGGACGAACGGGAGGCGCTGCGCCGACGCGTCGGCGATCTGGTGGACTCCGGCCGCTTCCCGCTTCCGTCCGCGCACTGGCCCGCCGTGCCGTGGCCGGTGTTCTGATCCGGCGTCCGACGCCGACTAGGGTGAGCGGGTGAAGTCGTGGCCCATGCCTCTGGTTCCTCGTCTGCCCGGCACGGGCGAGCAGCTGCGTCTGCACGACACCCGGACGGGCACCGTTCGCGCGACGGAGCCGGGCGAGACGGCACGCATGTATGTCTGCGGCATCACACCGTATGACGCCACGCACATGGGCCATGCCTTCACCTACGTCACCTTCGATCTCGTCAATCGGATGTGGCGGGACGCCGGCCATGACGTCCACTACGTGCAGAACGTGACCGACATCGACGACCCGCTTCTGGAGAGAGCCGTCGAGACCGGTCAGGACTGGAGGGCGATCGCCGAGCGCGAGACCGCGCTGTTCCGGGAGGACATGCAGGCGCTGAACGTCCTTCCGCCCCGTGACTACATCGGGGCAGTCGAGTCCATCCCGTCCGTTGCCCGATACGTGGAGGACCTGCAGGCCAAGGGTGCTGTCTACTCCGTGGACGGGGACCTGTACTTCTCCGTGCACGACGACGCGGAGTTCGGTTCGCTATCGAAGCTCGACGGCCAGGAGATGGCCACGATCTTCGGCGAGCGTGGCGGAGATCCGGACCGTCCGGGGAAGAGACATCCCCTCGACTGCCTCGTGTGGCAGTCGGCACGCCCCGACGAGCCCGCGTGGAACACCGAACTTGGTCACGGTCGTCCGGGGTGGCACATCGAATGCGCGGCGATCGCCTTCGACCACCTGGGTATGGGCTTCGATGTGCAGGGGGGTGGCAGCGACCTCGTCTTCCCCCACCACGAGATGAGCGCAGCGGAGGCGCAGGTACTCACCGGAGAGAGCCCCTTCGCCCACCACTATGTTCACTCCGGCATGGTGGCGTGGCAGGGACACAAGATGTCCAAGTCGCGCGGCAACCTGGTCTTCGTCTCCGAACTTCGGCATCAGGGCATCGACCCGACGGCGATCCGCCTGGCCCTGCTGGCTCACCATTACCGTTCGGACTGGGAGTGGACGCCCCAGGGGCTCGAGGGAGCGACCCAACGGCTCACCCTGTGGCGACAGGCGGCGGACCTGCCCTCCGGGCCGGAGATCGCACCCGTAGTCGCGCGCGTGCGAGCGGCGTTGGCGAACGACCTCCGCACCCCCCAAGCGCTGGATGACCTGGATGACTGGGCCGTGGCCGCCCTGGGCTCGGGTGGATCAGACGAGTCGGCGCCCGAGCAGTTCCGGGCCATGGTCGACGCACTCCTCGGTGTGCGGCTCTAGGCCTTCAGGTCATCCCTTCTTCTCGTCGTGGCCACCGAACTGCTTGCGCATCGCGCTGAGCAGCCGATCGGCGAAGAGCCCATTGCCCTGGGACTCGAACCGCTCGTAGAGCGCTGACGTCAGCACCGGAGCGGGCACGCCTACCTCGATGGCCGCGATCGACGTCCAGCGTCCCTCCCCGGAGTCCGAGACGCGCCCGCTGAATTCCTCCAGGGACGGTGACTCCTGCAGCGCCAACGCCGTCAGATCGAGCAGCCAGGAGCCCACGACACTGCCACGACGCCACACCTCCGCGATGGCCGGGATGTCGAAGTCGTACTGGTAGAACTGTGGATCCGTCAGCGGTGCGGTCTCGGCATCGGCATCACGGCTCACCGTCCCGGCGTTGGCGTGCTTGAGGATGTTCAGACCTTCGGCGTAGGCGGCCATGAGCCCGTACTCGATACCGTTGTGGACCATCTTGACGAAATGGCCAGCTCCGCTGGGACCGCAGTGCAGCCAGCCGTGCTCCTCCGGCGAGGGAACCCCGGTGCGACCGGCGGTGCGCTCGGCGGTCTCGACACCCGGCGCGATGGTGTCCCAGAGGGGGATGAGGCGAGAGACCGACGAATCCGGGCCTCCGATCATGAGGCAGTAGCCCCGTTCGAGCCCCCAGACCCCGCCGGAGGTTCCGACGTCGAGGTAGTCGATACCGTACTCAGCCGCCAGACCGCTTCGACGGATGTCATCGCGGTAGTAGGAGTTGCCGCCATCGATGATGCAGTCGCCGCTGGACAGCAGGGGCACGAGGTCGTTCACGACGGACCCGGTGATGTCGCCGGCAGGAACCATGACCCATACCGTGCGGGGACTCGGCAGCTCGGTCACGAGGTCGGCCAGCGAGGCGACCCCGGTCGCGCCATCGGCCACGAGTGCAGCCACCGCGTCAGGATTCGGATCGAAAGCCACGCAGGCATGGCCGCCGGCCATGGCGCGGCGCGCCAGATTCGCACCCATGCGGCCCAGGCCGACCATTCCGAGCGTGATCGGTCGGTCGGATGATGACATGACGCCTCCCGTGGGGGACTTCGTTGACGGACGAACTCACCGTAGTGGAAGGCTGGACCCATGAGTCCCGACGACGTGCATGCGGATCCCACTCAGACGCGGGCGTGGCAGCGGCTGGCACTTCTCGCCGCGACATCGGAGTCAACGATCCGTGAACTCCTGGACGAGGACCCAGATCGGGTGAAGGCGCTGACCCATGCCGGGGCACGTGTCCACCTGGACCTGTCCCGCCAGCGCATCACGGATGATGTCCTTAGAGCTCTGCTTGATCTCGCCGTCGAGCGCAACGTCGCCGCACGCCGCGATGACATGTTGGCTGGAGTCCACATCAACGTCACCGAGGATCGTGCGGTGCTGCACACGGCCCTTCGCCGCCCGGCAGGCGCACCACAGATGGTCGACGGCACCGATGTGACGACCGAGGTCCGTGACGTCCTGGCACGTATGGCGGCCTTCGCTGAGTCAGTCCGAAGTGGAGCCTGGCTTGGTGGAACGGGTGAGCGCATCACGTCGATCGTCAACATCGGCATCGGCGGGTCCGATCTGGGGCCGGCCATGGCGCACATCGCGCTTGAGGCATTCAGTGATCGGTCCCTGGCCTTCCACTTCGTGTCGAATGTCGATCCGACGGACCTCGTCGAGGCGCTTCGCTCATGTGACCCGGCCAGCACCCTCGTCATCGTCGCATCGAAGACCTTCACGACGCTCGAGACGATGACGAACGCCCATGCCGCGCGGAGATGGCTCGTCGAATCGCTCGGGGACAGTGCGGTCGAGAGGCACTTCGTGGCGGTGTCCACCAATGCCGAGAAGGTGTCCGAGTTCGGGATCGACACGGCCAACATGTTCGGGTTCTGGGACTGGGTCGGCGGTCGGTACTCGATGGACTCCGCCATCGGACTGAGCACGATGATCGCCGTGGGCCCGGATGGATTCGGGCAGATGCTGGCCGGGTTTCACGCGATGGACGAGCACTTCGCCACCACGCCTCCCGAGTCGAATCTGCCGCTCCTCATGGGCCTCGTGGCCGTGTGGAACCGGACCTTCCTCGGGATCGGCACGACCGCCGTGCTCCCGTACTCGCAGTACCTCGCACGGTTCCCCGCGTACCTGCAGCAGCTCACCATGGAGAGCAACGGCAAGAGTGTGCGCCTCGATGGCACCCCGGTGGACTACGAGACAGGGGCGATCTTCTGGGGGGAGCCCGGCACGAACGGGCAGCACTCCTTCTACCAACTCCTGCACCAGGGGACCAGCACGGTGGCCTCGGACATCATCGTCGTGGCGCGATCGGAGAACCCCCTGACCGACCAACAGGACATGCTCGTCGCGAATGCACTGGCCCAGGCGGCCGTGCTGTCACGAGGGCGCACCCCGGAAGAGGTCGCCGCGGACGGCACACCGGCGTGGCTGGTGCCGCACAAGGTGATGCCCGGCAATCGACCGGTCTCGGTGATCAGCATCGAGAGGCTCGACCCGTTCTCTCTCGGTGCCCTCGTGGCCCTGTACGAGCACAGCGTGTTCGTACAGGGGGCAATCTGGGGGATCGGTTCGTTCGACCAGTGGGGTGTCGAACTGGGCAAGAAGGTGGCGATGGGCATCCTCGAGACCATCGAGGACGCCTCTGCTCCGGCATTCGATCCCGCCACGGACGCGTCCATCGAGCTCTACCGCCGGCTCCGGTGACGGCCACCGCGCCCGTCGGTCGTCAGCCGTCAGAACTGCGGCGCCGAAGGTAGCGCTCGAACTCCTTCGCGATGGCCTCTCCGCTGGCCTCGGGCAGCTCAACGGCATCACGAGCCTCTTCCAGCTGCTTGACGTACTCGGCCACCTCATCGTCCTCCGCTGCGAGGTCATCCACGCCCGCCTCCCAGGCTCGGGCCTCCTCCACGAGCTCGCCCAGCGGCACCGGGATGTCCAGGATGTCCTCGATCTTGCGCACGAGGGCGAGGGTCGCCTTGGGGCACGGAGGCTGACCGACGTAGTGGGGGACGGCCGCCCACAGCGAGATCGCGGGGATGCCGAACCGCTGGCAGGCGTCCTGCAGTACGCCCACGATCCCGGTCGGCCCCTCATAGGTGGATGGCTCCAGGCCGAGATCCGCTTGAAGGGCGGCATCAGAGGTGCTTCCCGTGACCGGAACCGGCCGGGTGTGCGGGATATCCGAGAGAAGGGCCCCGAGCGTGATGACCGTCGAGACGTCCAGTTCGGCAGCCAGGCCCAGCACCTCACGCGTGAACTGCTGCCACTTCATGTTCGGCTCCACACCCTGCACGAGCACGAGGTCCCGCGGAAACAGGGGCACGCGCGCCACGAACACCCGTGTCGCCGGCCAGGTCAGCTCACGAACGCCGGCCTCGTCCAGGGCGATCATCGGGCGGTTCACCTGGTAGTCGTAGTACTCCTCCGAATCGAGATCCGCCAAAGGTTGGGCGTCCCACACCGACCGAAGGTGTGCGATGGTGCCCGACGCTGCCTCTCCGGCGTCATTCCAGCCCTCGAAGGCGGCCACCATCACGGGGTCGACAAGTACCGGGAATTCGTCGAGCTCGATCACGCCGATGTCCTCCCGCTCAGGGCTTCGCCCGCCGCGTGACGGGGCTGCTGCCCCTCCACCCTACGGCGTGGATGAGGCGGTGTCCGTGAGGCTTCGACGCATCCTGGCGCAGGTAGGCTTCACTCTCGTGCCCCCAGTCGACACCACGCATGCCTCGCCCCATCCGGTCAACGGTCCAGGCTCCCTGAGGGAGGCGTTGGCCATGCGGGTCGTCGTGGCAGACGGAGCCATGGGGACGATGCTTCAGGCCGCCGACCCGTCCCTGGATGACTTTCAGGGCTACGAGGGCTGCAACGAGATTCTGAATGTCACTCGGCCTGAACTCGTGGAGAGCGTTCACGACGCGTACTTCGAGGTGGGAGTCGACTGCGTCGAGACCAACACGTTCGGTGCCAATCTCGCCAACCTCGGCGAGTACGACATCCCCGAGCGCATCTATGAGCTGGCCAAGGCCGGCGCGGAGGTCGCGCGTCGTAGCGCCGACAGGTGGTCCAGTCCCGATCGCCCACGATGGGTGCTGGGATCGGTCGGCCCGGGCACCAAGCTCCCCAGTCTCGGTCACGCCCCATATGCGGTCCTTCGGGATGCCTATGAGCAGCAGGTGGCTGGTCTGGTTGCGGGCGGAGCTGACGCCATACTCGTGGAAACCTCACAGGACCTTCTGCAGACGAAGGCGTCCATCGTCGGCGCCAAGCGCGCGCTGGCCGCGGCCGGCGTCGACCTCCCGGTGTTCGCGCAGGTCACGGTGGAGACGACGGGCACGATGCTCCTCGGCAGCGAGATCGGGGCGGCCCTGACCGCTCTGGAGCCCCTGGGCATCGACATGATCGGCCTCAACTGCGCCACCGGTCCGGCGGAGATGAGCGAGCACCTTCGAACCCTGTCCAAGTCCGCCACCGTGGGCATCTCATGCATGCCCAACGCCGGCCTTCCGGTCCTCACCTCAGACGGTGCCCACTACCCGCTGTCACCGGAGGAACTGGCCGACGCGCACGAAGCGTTCACGAGGGAGTTCGGGATAGGTCTCGTCGGAGGGTGCTGCGGCACAACGCCCGCGCACCTTTCTGCCGTTGTCGAGCGCGTGCGCGGTCATGCACTCATGCCACGTACGCCTGTGCACGAGGCCTCCGCGTCGTCGCTCTACCAGGCAGTGCCCTTTCGGCAGGACACGGCATACCTGTCCATCGGTGAGCGCACCAACGCCAACGGCTCGAAGGCCTTCCGCGAGGCGATGCTGGATGAGCGCTGGGAGGACTGCGTCGAGATCGCGCGCGAGCAGATCCGCGATGGTGCCCACCTTCTCGACCTCTGCGTGGACTATGTGGGGCGCGACGGCGCGGCCGACATGCGCGAACTGGCCGGCCGGCTGGCCACCGCCTCAACGCTGCCGATCGTCCTCGACAGCACGGAGCCGGCCGTGCTCCAGGCGGGCCTGGAGATGCTCGGTGGCCGAGCCGTGGTCAATTCGGTGAACTACGAGGACGGAGACGGTCCCGACTCGCGAATCCGTCGCATCATGCCTCTGGTCGTCGAGCATGGCGCCGGCGTGGTGGCCCTGACGATCGATGAGGAGGGGCAGGCGCGCACGGCCGAGTGGAAGGTGCGCGTGGCCGACCGCCTCATCAGAGACCTGACCGAGAACTGGGGCATGGACGCCTCGGACATCCTCATGGATACGTTGACGTTCCCGATCGCAACAGGTCAGGAGGAGACCCGGCGCGATGCGATCGAGACCATGGACGCCATCCGCACGCTCAAGCGGATGCACCCCACGGTGCAGACGACTCTCGGTCTGTCGAACGTGTCCTTCGGACTCAACCCGGCTGCCCGTCAGGTGCTCAACTCGGTGTTCCTTCACGAGTGCATGGAGGCCGGACTGGACTCGGCGATCGTGCACGCCTCGAAGATCCTCCCGATGTCCAAGATCGCCGACGAGCAGCGGGAAGTCGCCCTTGATCTCGTCTACGACCGACGCCGCTACGCCGAAGACGGCACGGTCGAGTACGACCCCCTGCAGCGTTTCCTGGCGCTGTTCGAGGGGGTGGAGGCGCGATCGCTGTCCGCCTCCAAGGCCGAGGAACTGGCGGCGCTGCCGCTGTTCGAGCGCCTGGAGCGCCGTATTGTCGACGGCGAGCGCTCCGGGCTGGAATCTGACCTCGACGAAGCATTGGCGCAGCGTCCCGCCCTCGAAATCGTCAACGACACCCTTCTCGCGGGAATGAAGGTGGTCGGTGAGCTCTTCGCATCAGGTGAGATGCAACTGCCCTTCGTGCTTCAGAGCGCCGAGGTGATGAAGACCGCCGTGGCCTATCTCGAACCGCACATGGAGCGGACCGACGAGGCGGGCAAGGGAACCATGGTGCTGGCCACCGTCAAGGGCGACGTCCATGACATCGGCAAGAACCTCGTCGACATCATCCTGTCGAACAACGGTTACACGGTTGTCAACATCGGCATCAAGCAGCCGATCAGCACCATCATCGAGGCGGCCGAGGAGAACAACGCCGATGTCGTGGGCATGAGCGGACTGTTGGTCAAGAGCACGGTCATCATGAAGGAGAACCTCGAGGAGATGAACTCGCGCGGCGTCGCTCCTCGATTCCCGGTCATCCTCGGTGGCGCGGCCCTCACCCGTGCCTACGTGGAGCAGGACCTCGCCGAGGTGTATGAGGGCGAGGTGCGCTACGCCCGTGACGCTTTCGAGGGCCTGCGACTCATGGACGCCGTCATGGCCGTGAAGCGGGGAGAACCCGGTGCGGCGCTGCCTGAGCGCCGTGAGCGCCGGGTCAAGGCCGCGGGGAGGAGCTCCGAGGTGGACCCGGTCGACCTTCCGGCGCGGTCCGACGTCGCGATCGACGTCCCGGTGCCGAGGCCGCCGTTCTGGGGGGATCGGGTCGTGCGGGGCATCGCCCTCGCGGACTACCTGCCGTATCTCGACGAGCGTGCACTGTTCCTCGGCCAGTGGGGGCTCAAACCCGGACGGGGCGAGGCCGGCGCGTCGTATGACGAACTGGTCGAGACCGAGGGGCGGCCTCGCCTGCGCGAGTGGCTCGATCGCGTCCACACCCAGGGGATCATCGAGCCGGCGGTGGTCTACGGATACTTCCCGTGCTACTCCGAGGGCGACGACCTGGTGATCGTCCATGGTGACGGACCCTCAGCCGGTGAGGAGCGGGCCCGACTCACCTTCCCCCGTCAGCGCCGGGACCGTCACCTGTGCCTGTCGGACTTCTACCGGCCGAA
This sequence comes from Candidatus Nanopelagicales bacterium, assembly GCA_030830865.1. Lineage (GTDB taxonomy): Bacteria > Actinomycetota > Actinomycetes > S36-B12 > S36-B12 > UBA10649. Next base: position 63,796 of record JAURME010000054.1, read on the forward strand.
GGAGTCCGGGGAGCTCGACGTGGTTGCGTTCACCATCGTCACCATGGGTCAGGCGGCATCGAACGCCACCGCTGAGCTCTTCGAGAAGGATGCCTATCGCGAGTACCTCGAGCTGCATGGTCTGTCGGTGCAGTTGACCGAGGCGCTGGCGGAGTTCTGGCATGCCCGCGTTCGCGAAGAGCTGGGGCTCTCCGGAGGCGACAGTGCCGACATGGATCACCTGATCGCCAAGCAGGGGTACCAGGGGTCGCGGTACTCCTTCGGCTACCCGGCCTGCCCCGACCTCGAGCAGCAGACGGTGATCATGGGGCTTCTGGACCCGGGGCGCATCGGCGTGGAGCTGTCGGAGGAGTTCCAACTCCATCCTGAGCAGTCGACGAGCGCGATCATCGCCCACCACCCCGAGGCCAAGTACTTCAACGCCACATGACGGCTGAGGCGGAATTGCCGTCAGCCGTCCTGTTCGACATGGACGGGACGCTCGTCGACACGGAGCACCTGTGGCTCGATGCCGAACGCGAGGTCATGGCCGGTCTCGGCGCCACCTGGCACGACGAGGACCAGGTGATGTGCCTGGGTGGCCCACTGGAGCGGGTGACGGCCTACATGCGCGAACGCGCCGCCACCGATCTCACCCAGGAGGAGATCGGGGATCTGCTGATGGCTGGGATGGAGCATCGTCTGCTGAGCGAGCCCCCCGAGTGGCGACCCGGAGCCAGAGACCTCCTCGCTGAGTGCCGTCGGCGTGACCTGCCCACCGCTCTCGTGTCCGCCTCGTGGCAGCGACTGATCAGCGCTGTCGCTGGCCGGATCGAGAGCGACCTGGGCTATCACCCCTTCACCACGGTCGTCTCGGGTGACCAGGTGAGGAACAGCAAGCCCCATCCGGAGCCGTACCAGACGGCGGCCGCGCGTCTCGGCGCCCCAGTCCACGCCTGCCTGGCCCTTGAGGACTCACCGACCGGCATCGTCTCGGCTCGGGATGCAGGGTGCCGAGTCGTGGCCGTCCCGCAGCTGGCTGAGGTGGGACATCTCGGCACAGCGACACTGGCCAGCCTTGAGGGGTGGGACATCCCCAGCCTGTGGGCACACGCAGAACCGGCCTGCTGACACGTTCGCCTGCCGTTCGGCCGCGAGTCAGGCGGGCGGCTCCTCTACGTCCGAGCCGTCGGTCCGCCGGCTGGACATCGCCGTGGGCCAGTCGGCGCGATCGGGCAGCGGGGGAGGGGTGCCTCCCCATGCCGGACACAAGGCCCGGTGGCTGCACCAGTCGCACAGTTTCGACGGTGACGGCGTGAACTCCCCGGAATCGGCTGCGCGGGAGATGGCATCGCGCAATGCGAGCACGCGCCTCTCCGTGGACTCGAGCTCCCTGGTCTCAGGCTCGTAGCGAAGCAAGGAACGGCTCCCGAGATACATGAGTTGGAGGAGTCGGGGCACCTCGCCCGTCATGCGCCACCAGGTGAGCCCGTAGAAGCGCATCTGGAACATCGCCTTGCCGGCGTAGGCTTCTGAGGGTGCTCGACCCGTCTTGTAGTCCACGATCCGGATGAGGCCGTCGGGCGAGCGATCCACCCGGTCCACGAAACCTCTCAAGTGGAGGCCGGGCTCCACGTCGGCGTGGACCGCCACCTCCCTGGCGTGGGGTTCAAGTCGCTGCGGATCCTCCATCGCGAAGTACGCATCGATGAAGTGACCTGCCGCGACATCGGGCACGGCGCCTGGCTCCGGGCGGAGCGCGTCGAGCTCCGCCGGTGAGGTGCGGCCGAGTTCCTCGACCGCATCGTCCAGCAGGCGCAGACCGGCGTCGGGCGTCCGCTCCTGGGAGGGGAGGTCGAAGAGCCACTCCAGCGCCCGATGCACAAGGGTTCCTCGCACGGCAGCCGCGGACGGCTCCTCCGGGAGGCGGTCGATGGATCGGAAGCGGAAGAGGAGAGGGCAGGTGGTGAAATCCCCGGCGCGCGATGGTGACAGCGAGGCGGGGAAGGGAGCGGCTGCCGCGACGTCGGTCACATCGGCGCAGCCTAGTAGCGTTCTGCGGGTGCCCGATGACGATGACACGGCCGGTACCGGCGATCGCGCCGCCCTCGGTGGTTCCCGCCGTCGGGGGACCTTCGCGGTCGGCGATCTCGTCCAGCTGACCGATCCGCGGGGCAAGATGCACACCATCACGCTGACGCAGGGCGCGTCCTACCACACACATCGCGGGTCCCTGCCCCACGACGACATCCTCGGCCGACCGGAGGGCATCGTCGTCACGTCGAGCAATGGAACGAGCTTCCTGGCACTTCGCCCCATCCTCGACGACTTCGTCCTGTCCATGCCACGCGGTGCACAGGTCATCTACCCGAAGGATGCGGCCCGGATCGTGGGGCTGGCCAACCTCGGCGCCGGTGCCCGGGTCGCCGAGGCCGGCGTCGGGTCCGGTGCACTGACCTGCTCGCTGCTGCGCTCGGTGGGCGACGCGGGTGCGGTGTACAGCTACGAGCGACGCCCGGAGTTCGCCGAGGTCGCGACGGGGAACGTGGTGAAGTGGTTCGGGCACCGGCCGGTCAACTGGACCCTGACGCTCGGGGACATGGCCCACGATTTGATCCAACGTGACCTCGATGCCGTCGTGCTCGACATGCTCGCGCCCTGGGAATGCCTGGAGAGCGTCGCCTCGGCTCTCGCCCCGGGCGGCGTGCTCGTGTGCTACGTCGCGACCACGACGCAGATGTCCCGCCTCGTGGAGACCATGCGGGTTCAGGGCGGTTGGACCGAACCGCGTGCGGAGGAGTCCCTGCTGCGGACGTGGCACCTTGAGGGTCTGGCTGTGCGTCCGGATCACCGGATGAACGGGCACACGGCGTTCCTCATCACCTCTCGGCGACTCGCCCCGGGAACGGTCCTGCCCCCGCGCAAGCGGCGTCCCGCCCCTGGCGCCTACGGAGAGGACTACACGGGCCCCGGCAGCATTCGCGACGTGCCCGAGGAGTAGTCCTCCAGCACGTGCTCGAGCCGGATCGGGGTTACAGTGACAGCGGGTCGGATGACCCGAGGTCCCGTGGGCTGAAGGACGGAGCGACCATGAGCGATTCACCGGGCTGGGCAGCACGCGTCCACGAGCTGGAGGCGGCCCTGACCGAGGTGCGCGGCGAGCTCGCGACCCAACGGGACCACAACGCGCGCCTCACCCAGACCCTCCGTGACGCCCGGGAGCAGATCGTCACGTTGAAGGACGAGGTCGACCGGCTGGGCACACCCCCGAGCACCTTCGGCACCGTGATGTCGGTCCACGACGACGGCAGTGCCACGCTCATGGCATCCGGGCGCAAACTCCGCGTGAGCGTCAGCCCTGGAGTCGAGGCGAGCGACCTCCGCCCGGGCCGGGAGGTGCGACTCAACGAGTCACTCACCGTCATCGAGGCCCTGCAGTTCGAGGAGACCGGGGAGATCGTCACGCTCAAGGAGATCCTCGGAGACCGTAGCCGGGCGGTTGTCGTCGGCCACACGGACGAGGAGCGGGTCGTGCGTCTGGCCGAGCCCCTGCTCGGGGAGCGCCTCCGTGCGGGCGACTCGCTCCTGTGCGACATCAGGGCGGGCCTGGTCTTCGAGCGCATCCCGAAATCGGAGGTGGAGGAGCTTGTCCTTGAGGAGGTTCCCGACATCCGCTACTCCGATATCGGTGGCCTGCGCGACCAGATCGAGGCCATTCGGGACGCGGTCGAGCTGCCATTCCTGCACCCGGACCTGTACGCCGAGCACGAGTTGAAGGCGCCCAAGGGGATCCTGCTCTACGGTCCGCCGGGATGCGGCAAGACGCTGATCGCAAAGGCAGTTGCGAACTCCCTCGCGAAGAAGGTGGCCGAACGCACGGGCGTCGCCGAGGCGCGGTCGTACTTCCTGAACATCAAGGGACCGGAGCTGCTCAACAAGTACGTCGGCGAGACCGAACGTCACATCCGGCTGGTGTTCCAGCGTGCCCGCGAGAAGGCGTCGGAGGGCTTGCCGGTCATCGTCTTCTTCGACGAGATGGACTCGCTGTTCCGCACCCGTGGCACCGGCGTGTCCAGTGACGTCGAGAACACGATCGTTCCTCAGCTCCTCAGCGAGATCGACGGAGTCGAGAGACTCGAGAACGTCATCGTCATCGGGGCCTCGAACCGTGAGGACATGATCGATCCGGCGATCCTGAGGCCCGGTCGACTGGACGTCAAGATCAAGATCGAGAGGCCCGACGCCGAGTCGGCCCACGACATCTTCAGCAAGTACCTGGTGTCCACGCTTCCCATCCACCGTGATGACCTCGCGCAGCACAACAATGACACCTCTGCGGCGTGCCAGGAGATGATCCAGAGAGCCGTCGAGACCATGTACGCGGAGACCGAGGACAACACTTTCCTTGAGGTGACCTACGCGAACGGCGACAAGGAGATCCTGTATTTCAAGGACTTCAATTCCGGGGCGATGATCGAAAACATCGTGGCTCGAGCCAAGAAGAGCGCGATCAAGGAGTTCCTCGACACCGGGGAGAAGGGCATCCGGGTCCACCATCTGCTGGACGCCTGCCACGACGAGTTCCGTGAGAACGAGGACCTGCCCAACACGACAAATCCCGACGACTGGGCGCGCATCTCCGGCAAGAAGGGAGAGCGCATCGTCTTCATCCGGACGTTGATCCAGGGCAAGAAGGGGTCCGAGCCGGGTCGGTCCATCGAGAACGTCACGAACACGGGGCAGTACCTGTAGATGACCGTCCATCGCGTGATGGGCATCGAGACCGAGTACGGGATCACGGTGCCGGGGCATCCGGAGGTCAACCCGACGGCTTCGAGTTCCCGCATCGTGCAGGCTTACGCTCAGGCCGTCCTTCCACGGCTGCACGGGCAGTCAGGATGGGACTACGACCTCGAGACGCCCCTGCGCGATGCCCGTGGATTCGACATGTCACGGGCGGACGCCGATCCCACGCAGCTGACCGACGAGTCGGGTCTGGCGAACGTCGTCCTCACGAACGGCGCCCGTCTCTACGTCGACCACGCCCACCCCGAGCTGTCCACACCGGAGGTGACAAACCCGCGGGATGCCCTCCTGTGGGATCGCGCCGGTGTCGAGATCATGCGGCGCGCCATGCGCCTCGCGACCGAGACAGGCGAGCCGATCGTGCTGTACAAGAACAACACGGACAACAAAGGTGCGTCTTACGGCTGCCACGAGAACTACCTCATGGAGCGCCGCACTCCCTTCCCGTCGATCATCCGGCACCTCACGCCGTTCTTCATCACGAGGCAGGTGTTCACCGGGGCCGGGCGTCTGGGCCTGGGCCAGGATGGTCGCGTCAAGGACTACCAGATCAGTCAGCGCGCCGACTTTTTCGAGGTCGAGGTGGGTCTGGAGACCACGCTGAAGCGACCCATCATCAACACCCGCGACGAGCCCCATGCCGATCCAGAGCGCTACCGACGCCTTCACGTCATCGTGGGTGACGCCAACCTGAGTGACACTGCGACCTACCTGAAACTCGGGACCACGGCCCTGGTGCTGGCCATGCTCGAAGCAGGCTTCCTCGAGGGACACGAGTGGTGGCCGGTCGAGCCCGTCCGCGAGATGCACGCGGTGTCCCACGACACCGATCTCGCGCATGAATTGGTCCTCACGGGCGGCCGCCGCCGGACGGCGCTGCAGATCCAGCAGGAGCTGTACGAGCTCGCGGAGGCGTTCTGCGCTCCGTCGATGGATCCGGCCACTCGTGCGGTACTCGATGAATGGGGGCGTGTGCTCGCTGATCTGAGCATCGATCCGTCGGCCGCTTCCGACCGGGTCGACTGGCTGGCCAAGAGGAACCTCCTGGAGGGCTTCCGCCGTCGCGAGGGTCTGGGATGGGACTCACCGCGACTCCAGCTCATCGACCTGCAGTACTCGGACGTCCGCTCAGAGCGTGGTCTGGCGTTGAGACTCGAGGAGCGAGAACTCCTCGTCAGGCTGGTGAGTGACGAGGAGGTCGCCCGCGCCGTCACAGACGCGCCCCGCGACACGCGTGCCTACTTCCGTGGAGAGTGCCTGCGCCGGTTTCCGGAGTCCGTGGCAGCCGCCTCATGGGACTCCGTCGTCTTCGACCTCCCCGGCCGTGATGCGCTGCTGCGGGTGCCGATCCTCGAGCCGTTGCGGGGGACCGCGGACGCGGTCGGGACGCTGCTCGACGAGGCGGCGGACGCCGCTGCGCTCGTCGATGGCCTCCTGCGCGAGGCGCGGTAGCCTGTGGGCATGGCACAGCGTGAATCTGCGGAGTCCCGTCGGCGGGAGATCGAGGACGACACGGTCGAGGACGCATCCCTGCCTCAGGCAGCCCCCTCGGATCTCGACGCGGACATCGACTCCATCCTCGACGAGATCGACGAGGTCCTCGAGGAGAACGCCGAGGACTTCGTGAAGTCATTCGTTCAGAAGGGCGGCCAGTGACCTCACCCGCGGGACTGCCGTCGGCGTACGGGCTCGCCGGCACTGCCTCCTTCTCAGAGTTCCTCGCCGCGCTGCATCCGGACCGGCTGCGCACGCCGGGCGTCGACGCCATGGCCGTCGCCCCGCACGGGACGACCATCGTGGCGCTACGCACGGCAGACGGTGTCGTCATGGCAGGCGACCGGCGCGCGACGATGGGCAACATCATCGCCCAGCACGACATCGAGAAGGTGTTCGCCGCTGACGACTTCAGCGTCATCGGCATCGCGGGTACCGCCGGTCTGGCGGTGGAGCTGGTCCGCCTGTTCCAGGTCGAGCTCGAGCACTACGAGAAGATCGAGGGAGTCCCGCTGTCGCTCGACGGCAAGGCCAACCGTCTCGCGAGCATGCTCCGCGGACAGTTGGGACTAGCACTCCAGGGTCTTGCGGTGGTGCCCCTGTTCGCCGGCTTCGACACGGCAGCATCGCGGGGCCGGATCTTCTCCTATGACGTGACAGGCGGTCGCTACGAGGAGCATGACTTCTATGCCGTCGGGTCGGGCTCTGCCTATGCACGGGGCTCGATGAAGAAGCTGTTCCGGCCCGATGCGCCGACATCCGATGGCGTCTCGGTTGCCCTCCAGGCCCTCTACGACGCCGCGGATGATGACAGCGCGACCGGGGGACCAGATCTCGCTCGGGGTATCTATCCGGTCGTCGCTGTGGTCGATCCCGACGGGTCGCGGATCCTGACCGACTCCGAGGTCGGCCCCGTCGTGGAACGCATCGTTGCCGATCGTCGGACCCGGCAGGCGGGGGACGCATCATGACCGTGCCGTTCTACGTCTCACCCGAACAGGTCATGCGCGACAAGGCGGACTTCGCGCGCAAGGGCATCGCGCGCGGCCGCAGTGTCGTCGTCGTGCAATACGAGGGTGGTATCGCCTTCGTGGCGGAGAACCCATCGAAGGCGCTGCACAAGATCAGCGAGTTGTACGACCGCATCGGCTTCGCGGCCGTCGGCAAGTACAACGAGTTCGAGAGCCTTCGAGTCGCCGGGGTGCGGCTGGCGGACCTTCGGGGCTACTCCTATGACCGGTCGGACGTCACAGGCCGCAGTCTGGCGAATGCCTACGCCCAGACCCTCGGCTCGATCTTCACCGAGACGGCCAAACCCTTCGAGGTCGAGATCATCGTCGCCGAAGTCGGTGTCGAAGCCGCTCACGATCAGCTCTACCGGCTCATGTTCGACGGTTCGGTGGGTGACGAGCGCGGATACGTGGCGATGGGCGGCTCGGCCGACGCCATCAACGCCGGGCTCGCCGAGGGCTGGCGTGAGGAGATGACCCTTGAGGAGGCCATCCGGCTCGCGGTGGACTCCCTCGCCGCTCATGGTGACGAGAGTCCGCGTCAGTTGGGTCCGGACGATCTCGAGGTAGCGGTCCTGGAGCGATCGCGTCCACGACGATGCTTCGCGCGTCTCGACAACGGTCGTCTCGCGACACTTCTTGAACCGTCAGCCTGATCCACCGGGCACTACACCCTTACACCACGTAACGTGGACGCATGGAGCGCCGGATCTTCGGGATCGAGACTGAGTACGGCGTCACCTGCGTCTTCAACGGTCAACGACGGCTGAGCCCAGACGAGGTCGCGCGCTACCTCTTCCGGCGTGTGGTGTCGTGGGGACGAAGCAGCAACGTCTTCCTGACCAACGGCTCGCGTCTGTACCTGGACGTGGGCAGTCATCCTGAGTACGCCACCGCCGAGTGCGATGCCGTGCCTCAGCTCATCGCCCACGACAGGGCCGGAGAGCGGATCCTCGAGGACCTCGTCGACGACGCCCAGCAGCGCTTGACCGACGAGGGCATCGTCGGTGACATCTACCTGTTCAAGAACAACACGGATTCAGCAGGCAACTCCTACGGCTGCCATGAGAACTTCCTCGTCGAACGGCGCGGTGACTTCGCGCATCTTGCGGAGAGGTTCATCCCCTTCCTCATCTCGCGTCAGTTGATCGCCGGGGCGGGCAAGGTGCTGCAGACGCCGCGTGGGGCCGTGTACTGCCTGAGCCAGCGGGCCGATCACATGTGGGAGGGGGTGTCCAGTGCGACCACCCGCTCCCGGCCCATCATCAACACCCGAGACGAGCCCCATGCCGATGCGGACCGATACCGACGCCTGCACGTCATCGTCGGCGACAGCAACATGAGTGAGACCACAACCCTGCTGAAGGTGGGCTCGGCCGACCTCGTCCTGCGCATGCTCGAGGCAGGGGTGGTCATGCGCGACATGTCTCTGGAGAACCCGATCCGGGCCATCCGGGAGATGAGCCACGACATCACCGGGAAGCGCGAGGTCCGCCTCACGACGGGTCGGGAGCTGTCCGCCCTGTCCATCCAGTGGGAGTACTTCGAGAAGGCGCATGACTTCGCTCAAAGACGTGGTCTGGTCGACGAGCCGTCCGGCACGGTCGCACGGGTCCTCGAGCTGTGGGGACGCACCCTGAAGGCCGTCGAAGCCGAGGACTCGTCTCTTATCGACAGGGAGGTCGATTGGGCGATCAAGAAGCGCCTTCTCGAGCGCTACATGACCAAGCATGACCTCTCCTGGGAGTCACCCCGCATCGGTCAACTCGACCTGGCCTACCACGACATCAATCGGCAGCGCGGGCTGTACGCGATGCTCGAACGGAGCGGACTCGTCGAACGCGTCATCACCGATGAGGAGATCGAGTCAGCGACGACCGTTCCACCGCAGACCACCCGAGCCAAGCTGCGGGGTGACTTCGTGCGTCGTGCCCAAGAGCGTCATCGGGACTTCACGGTGGACTGGGTCCATCTCAAGCTCAACGACCAGGCACAGCGCACCGTGCTCTGCAAGGACCCGTTCGCAGCAACCGACGAGCGTGTCGAGAGGCTGATGGCGAGCATGTGACGGGCGTCGGGTTAGGCTCGACGCATGGCATCCCGTCGACTCCTTGCCCTGCCCCTGCTCGCCGCGAGCGCGGCCCTTGTTCTGACGGCCTGCGGGCCGCAGACCGATGATCGGGTGGCGGCGGAGGATCCGGCGATCACCGTCGACGAGGAGATCGTCACGGACGACACCACGGTCGCGGCGGATTCGCCATACGTCTCCCTGGACTGCGTCACGATGCAGGTCTCCGACTCCGACGGGCCACCGGCAGATGCCACCACGATCGGGGACGTCTCGGCCTCGTTCGACGCTGCCGGGGTCCCGAGCCTCACGATCGCCACCGTGAATCTCGCCGCCGAGGAGCTCGGGATAGCCGACCTCGTGACCGGTGACGGTGCTGAGGTGCAGTCGGGTGACACCGTCACCGTCAACTACTGCGGTGCGGGCCTCGACGGTCTGAATGTCTTCGATTCCTCGTGGTCACGGGGTGAGCCCATCTCCTTCCCCCTGGATGGACTGATCCCCGGGTGGCAGGAGGGCATCCCCGGCATGAAGGTCGGGGGACAGCGCCTGCTCGTCATCCCCGGCCCCCTCGGCTACGGCGAGTCCGGGGCGCCCGGCATCGCCCCCAACGAGACCCTGGCCTTCGTCATCGAACTGCTCGACGTCGCGTCCTGATCCATCTTCCGTCCACTGCCATCCACCTGGGAGCGTCATGAGCACCAAGCCTGAGATCGACTTCATCGAGGGGCCGGCGCCGTCCGAGCTCGTCATCACGGACATCGTCGAGGGCGACGGTGCCGAGGCCGTCGCCGGCGGTCAGGTCGAGGTCCACTACGTGGGCGTCGACTTCGAGACCGGCGAGCAGTTCGACGCCTCCTGGGACAGGGGAAGCACCATCAGCTTCCCGCTCAACGGGCTCATCGCGGGCTGGCAGGAGGGCATCCCGGGTATGAAGGTCGGGGGCCGCCGTCAACTGGTCATCCCGCCGGCGCTGGCGTACGGGGAGGATCCGGCGATGCACCGCCTGGGCGGTCGCACCCTCGTGTTCGTCATCGATCTGGTGAACGTCGGCTAGTCATCACCATGTCCGAGCGCGTCGACCGGGCCGAACGCCTGCTCAACCTGGTCTTCGCCCTGATGTCGACGGCGCGGGCAGTCCCGCGATCGGTCATCCGGGAGCAGGTCCCCGGGTACGGGGAGGCAGGGTCCGAGGCTTCCTTCGAGCGGATGTTCGAACGCGACAAGGACGAACTCCGGTCCATGGGCATCCCCATCGAGACGGTCGTCGACGACTTCGGCGAGGTGCAGGGGTATCGCATCGTCCGCGAGTCCTACGCGATGCCACCGATGGAGTTGACCCTGGAGGAGCGCTCGGCGATCGTCGTGGCCGCACAGGTCTGGAGCCATGCGCAGGTTGCACCCCTTGCCGGCACGGCGGTGCGCAAACTCCAGAGCGTCTCCGTCGATCCCCGGACCTGGGTGCCCTCCGATCTCGCGGGGGAAGTGCAGATCACCACGTCCGACGCTGCGCTCCTGCCGCTGATGTCGGCGATCCGATCCGGGGTGGTCGTGACCTTCGACTATCGGGTGCCCTCGTCCGATGAGCCCGGTCGACGGACCGTGTCCCCGTGGCGCCTGACCACCCGCGAGGGGCGATGGATGCTGGTCGGCTTCGACCACGACCGGGAAGACCTGCGGACCTTTCGGGTGTCCCGCATCCAGGGGTCAGTGACGCTCACCTCCCGGCAGCGTCGCGCTCCGGAGGAGGGTGAGGTCAGTGTCGGGGCCACAGAGCATGCCGGTTTCGCGGCACGGGTTCGTGTTGAGCCGGGTCAGGGGGCGGCCCTTCGTCGGGTGGCGTCGCCTGCGGACACCGGATGGTCGGCTGATGAGTTCGATGTCGAGGTGGCCTCGCCGGAGGCCTTCGTGTCGCTCGTGTGCTCCGCGGCGGGTCATGCCACGGTGCTCGGTCCCCCCGAGGCGGTCGCGGCGGTCGGTGAGGCCTGGCAGGCCCTGGCACGTTCGCATGGGGGAGGGCAGTCGTGATCGAGACGGCCGGCGCACGGCTTACCCGTCTTCTCGCCCTCGTTCCTTGGCTGATCGCCCACGACGGGGTGACGATCGAGGAGGCGGCGGCACACTTCGGGGTCTCCGCAGGAGACCTGGAGCGAGACCTCTGGCTGCTCGTTGTGTCCGGCCTGCCGGGATACGGACCCGACCAACTCGTCGACATCGACTTCTGGGATGACGGGGTCATCCATGTGAGGGATCCACAGACCCTCGACCGGCCCATGCGACTGACCCCCGACGAGGCGCTCGTCCTGCTCGTCTCGCTGCGCATGCTGGCGCAGGTTCCCGGTCTCGGTGGCCGCGAGCACATCCTCTCTGCGGCGACGAAACTTGAAGCGGCCGTGGTCGAGGCACTGCCCGAGTCAGCGCTGCCGACCATCGACGTCGCGGTCGATCCTTCCGTGGCGGAGAGTGTTGAACGGTCGATGGAGGAGGGGATCGGTCTGCGGATCCGGTATGCCGGTGCTGCGCGAGATGATGTCACGGAGCGAGTGATCAGGCCTCATGCCATCCGAGCCGTTGACGGGCTGGTCTACCTCGAAGCCTGGTGTTCTTCTGCTCAGGCGCTGCGGACCTTCCGGCTCGACCGCATCATCCAGGCAGAGCCTGCAGAACTATTGGAGGAGACCCCCGAGACGACAGCAGAGGGGGGACAGACCCCTGCGGTGGCGCGTCTTGCCCTCGAGCCCGAGGCTCGGTGGGTCGCCGATGTCCATGACGGCCGCCCGGTCGGCGAGGACGAGCACGGGCGACTCCTAGTGGACGTGCCCATGCTGTCGCTGGAGTGGGCGGCACGGCTCGTACTGTCCCTGCGAGGCACCGGCACCGCTGAGAGTCCCCCTGATCTCGTCACGGCGGTGAGGGAGACTGCCCTCGCAGCGAACCGGGCCTACCCTGATCGCGTAGGGTAGGAGACAGGGTCATCGCCCCGGCCAGCCGGCACGAGGCGCACACGAGAACCACACGAGCACGACACGAGGAGACATCACATGCCGAACCTCAAGGGCTGGGAGTGGCTCATCATCGTTGCCCTCATCCTGCTGCTGTTCGGGGCCAAGCGGCTTCCCGACGCCGCTCGGGGGCTGGGGCGCTCCCTGCGCATCTTCAAGGCGGAGACCAAGGGCATGGCCGGCGACGCAGGAGCGGAAGGCGCAGCCGACGCCCCGGCCGTCGAGGCGGCCGCTGCGGATCCGGCGCTTCCCCCGGCTCAGGAATCATCCTCGCCTGACTCGGTTCCGACCGAGCAGCGCGAGAACTGACCTCACCCACGGGCGCTGTGGCGCTGAAGGAGCGTGGAGCCGAGCCAGCGGCGGCCATGCCACTCACCGAACACCTGCGTGAGCTGCGCTCGCGCTTGGTGAAGTCCGGTATCGCCATCGGACTGGGAATGGTCCTGGGCTGGATCTACTACCCGCAGTTGTTCGCACTCCTGAGCGCGCCCTTCCAGGGTGCCGTGGAGCAGGCACAGGCAGAGGGTCGCGATGTCACGCTCGCACTGACCGGCGTGGCCGATCCCTTCGTCCTGCAGATCCAGATCGCCGCGGTCGCCGGGCTGGTGGTGTCTGCACCGGTATGGCTTTACCAGCTGTGGCGTTTCGTGACTCCGGGCCTCCATCGGCATGAGCGCCGGTGGGCGATCGGTTTCGTCGCTGTTGCCACACCCCTGTTCTTCGGCGGGGTGCTCCTCGCCTACACGGTGCTTCCGCTCGGCCTTGAGGTCCTCCTCGGTTTCACCCCCGACAACGTTGAGAACATCGTCTCCGTCGACCGGTATCTCTCGTTCTTCATCCGCACCGTCCTGGTGTTCGGGGTCGGGTTCCTCCTGCCCCTTCTGGTCGTCGTGCTCAACTTCGCCGGTCTGCTCACCGGGAAGCGGCTGATCAGCTGGTGGCGCTGGATCATCATCGGCATCGTCCTCTTCGCCGCCGTAGCCACGCCCACAGGAGACCCGATCAACCTGCTGCTGCTGGCCGGGCCGATCCTGCTCCTCGTCGCCATCGCGGTCGGCATCTGTGTTCTGAACGATCGACGTCGAGCCCGACGTCGTGCATCGGAGCCGGACTACTCGTCCTACGACGACGACGAGATGTCGCCCCTGGATCCCGAGGCGTGAACGGGCCCTCCCTCAGTCCGGCCGAGCGTTATGCCGCAGCCCGGGAACGCGGCCGGCGTGAGCGCACCGAGGTCGCCGTGTTCGCCGGGCAGTACGGCTTCCAGCTCGATGATTTCCAGTGGCGGGCCTGTGAGGCTTTGGAGTCCGGTTCCGGGGTCCTGGTGGCTGCCCCCACCGGGTCGGGCAAGACCGTCGTCGGCGAGTTCGCCATCCA
>JAURME010000007.1 GCA_030830865.1 Candidatus Nanopelagicales bacterium
ATCGGCGAGATCGGTGGCGACGCCGAGGAGCGGGCCGCGGCCTTCATCAAGGACAACGTCACCAAGCCGGTCGTCGGCTACGTCGCGGGCTTCACCGCCCCCGAGGGCAAGACGATGGGTCACGCGGGCGCGATCGTGTCCGGCTCCGCCGGCACCGCGGCCGCCAAGCAGGAGGCTCTCGAGGCCGTCGGTGTGAAGGTCGGCAAGACCCCGTCCGCCACCGCCGCCCTCATGCGGGAGATCATGACGAAGTAGATCAACCAGTCTTCTGGTTGATTCTCTCGACCGGGGGGCGTACGGCGCTGGCATGCCTGCTGCACTGGACGTCCCCCGTTCGCATGACGAGCCCGTGAGCGTCGGCCTGTTCGAGGCCAAGACCCACCTGTCGGACCTCGTCGCTCGTGCGGCCGCGGGAGAAATGATCACCATCACCAAGCACGGTCGACCCGTGGCTCGACTCGTCCCTCCGGCCCGTCAGTCGTCGTCGGCACAGCTGTGAAGCCGGGCCGAGGAGATTTACCGGCAACTCGCTGAGTCAGGCTTCTCCACCACCCATGAGGAGATCGATCGCAGCAACCGCGAGGGGCGCCTGTGAACGGTGTCGTGATCGATGCCTCGGTGGCGCTGGACTGGTTCCTGACACCGGCCGACTCCGGGCCCGCGTGGCAGAAGGTCGAGGTCCTGGATGAGTCTGCTCCGGTGGTGCCGGGCATCTGGCGCTTCCGGTTGCGGTAGTCGACGACGCTTCCCCATCTGGAGTCATAGAACTCGCGATGAGCAGTGGGCTGACCACCTACGATGCGAGCCACCTTGACGTCGCCATGCGCGGTGGCTGGCCCCTGGCGACGATGGACGCCGACCTCATCCGCGCTGCCGGTGAAGTGGGCGTCACTGTGGTGTGAGTCGTTCCACCGTCGCGAGGAAGGCGTCCAGGCCCAGTTCGAAGCCGGCGTCGTCGATCGTCTTTCGCCGCGTGCTGCGCAGTCCGGCGGCGATGGTGGGGTATTGGCGCCCGTACGTGCGGGCCGTCTCGACGAAGCCGTCGGCAAAGGGCTCGACCGCTGATCCGAGGACGACGCTGTCGAGCATCGCCATGAGCGGCATGATCTGGTTGTCCGGGAGGCCACGGCGCGCGAGGAACGCGGCGATGGCCTCGTAGACGCGGAGGGCGTGGTCCTGGTTGAGGCTGCGCGCAGAGATGATCGTCGCGGCGACGCGGTGGCGGCGGTAGGAGTCCCGGTAATTGCGGCCAAAGGCCCGGAGATCCTCCAGGTCGGTCCCCTCCAGCAGCGGGGAGAGGTCGATCGAGGAGTTGATCAACTCGTGGACCAGGTCGAGGACGTCGTCGATCCCGTCGATGTGGGCGTAGAGCGAGGGCGCCTGGACGCCGAGTCGTGCCGCGAGAGCACGCATGGTCAACGCCGTGGCGTCGGTCGACCCGTCGAGGATCCCCAGGGCAGCCACGGCGATCTGGTCCCGTGTGATCCCCGGCCTTGGGTGTCGCCGTGTTTCGCCCGTGTTGCGTTTTGGGGAAGATCCGCTGCTTCTTGGTGAAATGGCTAGTCCTCATTTCCTAACGCTGTTAGTCTCCCAGCGATCGGACAGCATCGCAAGCAGTTCGGATGGGACGGTGGCATGGCGGATTCGACGGCGGCACTCAGCATCCGAGGCGTGACCAAGGAGTTCGCGACGCCCGAGGGTGGGGTCGTGCGAGCCCTTGATGACGTCAGTCTCGAGATCGACGAGGGAAGCTTCACCGTCCTCCTCGGACCGTCGGGCTGCGGGAAGACCACGCTGCTTCGGTCGATCGCAGGACTGGAGACTCCTGATGCGGGAGAGATCCGACTGCGCGGTGAGCGCATCGACGATGAGCCGGTGTGGAAGCGTCGGGTGAACACGGTCTTTCAATCCTATGCACTGTTCCCGCACATGACCGTGGCTCAAAACATCGCCTTCGGCCTCGAGATGGATCGCGTGCCGAAGGCCGAGATCGCGAAGGCTGTCGAGTCCTCCCTCGCCATGGTGCGTCTCGAGGGACTTGGCGGTCGGCGCCCCTCCCAACTGTCCGGCGGACAGCAGCAGCGCGTTGCCCTGGCGCGGGCACTGGCCAAGAAGCCGGAGGTGCTCCTGCTCGACGAGCCGCTGAGCGCCCTGGATCTCAAGCTCCGGCGAGGCATGCAGATGGAGCTCAAGCGCCTCCAGCGGGAGACGTCCATCACCTTCGTCCTGGTCACGCACGACCAGGAGGAGGCCATGGCGATGGCCGACACCGTCGCCGTCTTCGACTCCGGCCGGATAGCCCAAGTCGGCGAGCCTCGCGACGTCTACCTACGCCCTCGCACGCGTTTCGTCGCCGACTTCATCGGTGAGGCCAACGTCCTCCCCGCGACGTTCCTGAGCGACCGCGCGGACGTCGATGCGCTCGGCGTCCTCGAGGCCGATCTGCTCAGCGGAACGGAGGGACTGACGTCAGGTCAGCCCGGCTTCGTGGCGATGCGCCCGGAAAACATCCTGTGGAGCCGGGACGAGCAGGGGCAGGCGCGTGTCGTCGATGTCACCTTCGTCGGGGGCGATCTCCACATCGACGTGCTCGTCGGTGAGCATCCCTGCGCCATCCGCACGTCGAGCCATGTCGCCGAGCCGCCTCGCGTAGGCGAGGCACTCCGGCTGGAGTTCCCCGCCGGATCTGTGCGCTGGGTGACCGACTGATGGCTCGGGCTCGCGGCAAGGCTGGGCAGGGCAGCGTCTGGGCTGCCGTGCCGGGACTGGTCTACCTTGTCGCCCTCGTCCTTGTGCCCCTCATCATCATCGTCATCTTCTCCTTCCTCAGCAGGGCCAAGCTGGGCGTCGGAGTGAAGTGGGAGTTCAGCACGCAGGCCTACGCGGACCTGCTGTTCAGCGAGTCGCTCGCCGGTGGTCGTTCCTTCGACCCCACGTACCTGCAGATCATCCTGAACTCGTTCGTGTTCGCTCTCGTCACCGCCGGGGTGACACTGGCGCTGTCGATCCCGATCGCCCTGTGGATCGCGACCCGGCCGGCTGAAAGACGCACCGCTCTGATCTTCCTGGTGACGATTCCATTCTGGACCAGTCTCCTCATCCGCACGTATGCCTTCGTGATCATCCTGAACGACAACGGACCCATCAACGGCACGCTCGGGTGGCTGGGTCTCATCGGCGAGCCGATTCCGATGCTCTACACGCCGTTCGCGACCGTGACCGGCCTCGTGTACACGTTCCTGCCTTTCATGATCCTGCCGATCTACGCGAGCGCCGAGCGCTTCGATTTCAGGCTCGCCGAGGCTGCCTACGACCTCGGCGCCGGCAAGTGGACGGTGCTGCGCCGGATCGTGCTGCCGTCAATCCGCCCAGGCGTCATCGCCGGCATGCTCCTGGTCTTCGTGCCTGCGCTCGGCTCCTTCCTCGCGCCGGAACTGCTCGGCGGCGGCAAGACCTCGATGATCGCCAACGTCATCGCCGCCCAGTTCGGAGCCTCGCGCAACTGGCCGCTGGGCGCAGCCCTGTCGGTCCTCCTGCTGATCATCACGATGCTGGTGCTGGTCGGTTTCGCCGTCACCGCGAAGCGCGTATCGCGAACGGGTGGTTCAAACACCTGGGAGGCGATGCTGTGATCCGACGGGCACGCGGCTCAGGCGAGGCGCTCAAGGACTTCCCCCTCTTCGGGGTGATGTCCGCGGCCGTCTTTGGCTTCCTCTACCTGCCGCTGCTGTTCGTCGTCGGCTACTCGTTCAACGAGAACCGCGTCGTCACCGTGTGGAAGGGCTTCACCTTCGACTGGTACGTCGATGTCCTGCAGAACGACGACATCCAGCGGGCGCTGATGAACTCACTCCGCGTCGCCACTGTCGCCACGGCGCTGTCGGTCCTGTTCGCCCTCGGGCTGGCCATCGGGATGCTCCGTCTGGCTCGGGCTGGCAGCACTCTTGCCTGGGGGCTCATCGGCGCGCCCCTGATCATCCCCGAGATCGTGTTCGCCATCGGGACCCTCTCGCTCTTCGTCCAGGTGCGGTTCTCTCTGGGCGTGGACGCGATCACCCTCGCGCACACCGCATTCTGCATCCCGTTCGCGCTGCTGCCCATCCGGGCGCGGCTGAGGTCTGTCGATCTGTCGGTGTACGAGGCGGCCGCGGATCTCGGCGCCAACGAGTGGCGCATCTTCCGTCGCATCACGCTGCCTCTCCTGGTGCCCGGGATCGTGGCAGGTGCGCTGCTCGCCTTCATCATCAGCCTTGACGACTTCATCGTGTCCTACTTCCTGGCGGGTCCCGGAGGCACGACCCTCCCGGTCTACATCTTCGGAATGATCCGCAATGCCATCACCCCGGGCGTTAACGCCCTCTCGACGCTGCTTCTGCTGGTCAGCGTCCTCATCGTCTCCATCTCCTACGTCATATCGAGAAGAAAGAGGTAGCAATGGTCAAGGTCAGATCAGGACGGATGCGCGCATCCTTCGTGGCCCTCGGGCTGGCAGGGGTGCTCGCGCTGAGCGCCTGCGGTGGCGAGACCACCATGGACAACGGAGCTGCCTCGCAGGAGGAGGCTGCCGCCGATACAGCTGAGACGCCGGCGGACGAGCCGGCTGAGGCCGAGGCGCCCGCCGAGGCAGAGGCTGCGGCACCCGCCGCGGACTTCCCGACTCCCAACGGCGGCTCGCTCAACCTCGCCAACTGGACGGACTACATCTCCCCGGACGTACTCAAGCGCTTCGAGGAGGAGACCGGTATCGCGGTAACCCTGGACAACTACGACTCGAACGAGACACTGCTGTCCAAGCTTCAGGCCGGCGGGGCCAACTACGACGTCATCGTCCCCAGCGACTACATGGTCGCCCAGATGGTGGAGCTCGGCCTGCTCGAGGAAGTCGACCCGGCTGCGTTCCCGAACGGGGCGAACATCAAGCCGGAGTTCATGGACGTGTACTTCGATCCGGGCCGCATGTACTCCGCGCCCTACATGTACGGCACGACGGGTATCGCCTACGACCCGACCAAGACGGGTGGGGAAATCACGTCATGGGCCCAGTTCTTCGACGCCGACAGCCCGGCGGCCGGCAAGATCGGCACGCTCAATGATCAGGTCGAGGTGATGCACGCCGCACTGCGTGCGGTGGGTGCTGAGCCCTGCTCCGTCAACCGCGACGACTACGTCAAGGTCGAGAAGCTGCTCGCCGACTGGAAGCCGAACGTGGCAGTCATCAACTCCGACGGAGTCATCGGCCGCATGGCATCGGGTGAGCAGACGATGCACATGATGTGGAACGGTGCCTTCACCCGTGCCCAGGCGGACAACGCGAACCTGAAGTACGCCTACCCGACGGAGGGCATCACCCTGTGGTCCGACAACTTCGCGGTTCCCGTGGGCGCCCAGAATGTCGACAACGCGAAGATCTTCATCAACTGGATGATGGATCCGGCGAACATCGGCGAGGCGACCAACTTCGTCGGATACGACAACGGCATCACGGGTTCGGACGCCTACATGGATGAGGCGCTCGCGACGAACGACGCCGTGATCATCCCCGAGGACCTCAAGTCGGTGGCGAACCCGGTTCCCGGCTGCTCGGTGGAGGCCATCGACCTGTACGACCAAGTCTGGACCGGCTTCAAGAAGTAGTCCCGGCACACGAACAATCCCCCACGTACGGGGGTGGGGCGTCAGCGCCCCACCCCCGTACGGCCCCTCACGTTGGAGAGACATGCCCGCGACGCGCTTTGAGAACGTCACCGTCTGGACGGGCCGACGCCTGCCCGACGGCTCCTACTTCTGCACCGACGCCGTCCACGTCAAGGCCGGGCGCATCACTGCGCTGGGTCAGACGGCCCGATCCATGGATGCCGATGAGGTCGTGGACTGCGCTGGCGGCTTCCTCTGCGCCGGATTCGGTGACGGGCACGTCCACCCGATCTTCGGTGGCCTGGAGCAGCAGTTCGCCCTGGTCCGGGACATGGACAGCCCCGAGGCGATCGCTCGATCCGTCGGAGTGTGGGCTCGCGCCCACCCTGAGGTCGAGTGGGTTCGCGGTGAGGGGTTCGACCACACGCTCGCCCCGGAGGGCATCTTCCATGCCGCCTGGCTCGACGCTGAGGTGCCGGATCGCCCGGTTGTCATCAGGGCGACGGACTACCACACCGTCTGGGTCAACTCGGAGGCCCTGAGGCGGGCCGGGTACGGCCACGGAGTGGAACAGCCGCATGACGGCGAGATCGTGCTCGACGC
>JAURME010000008.1 GCA_030830865.1 Candidatus Nanopelagicales bacterium
ACCCCCATCCCGTCCGCCCAGGAGGCGGACGAGCGCGCGCGGGCGGACGAGGTCCTCGTGGCGGGCCTGCGCGAGGTGCTGACCCGCCTCGGCACGGGCACCGTCATCACGACACAGGTGTGGTGCAAGGAGATCCTCGATCGGGTGCCGCACGAGGGCTGGCAGGTCATCGGGCAGTACCACTCCTCGGCCGAGGCGGCTGAGCGTTCCGGGGACGCCGAGCGACTGATCGCGTCGTACTCCGATGCCGATCTCGTCCTGGCCCTGACACAGGACGACGCGGATGCCTTCGCGTCGTGGGGGCTTGGCGCGACCATGGCGATGCCGAATCCGGTGGCGTTCTGGCCGGAGCAGCCGTCGCCCCTGATGGACCGCGTCGTGACCTACCTGGGCCGAATGTCGGTCGAGAAGGCGCCCGGACTGCTGGCGCGTGCGTGGGAGATCGTGGCTCCCGCTCACCAGGATTGGCGGCTGCGCTTCATCGGGTCGGGTCCTTTGGAGGACGACATCAGGTCCATGGGTCTTCCGCGCACACAGTTCGTCGAACCCACCCAGAGCCCGATGAGCTACCTGCTCGGCAGCTCGGTCCTGGCGCTTCCCTCACTCGTCGAGGGGTTTCCGCTGGCTCTCCTGGAGTCGATGGCCTGCGGGCTTCCCGCCGTCGCCTCCGACGCGTCCTCCGGTGTCCGGGAACTCCTGACCGACGAGGTGACCGGGCTGCTCGCAGTCCGCGGCGACGTCGAGCACTTCGCGGATCAACTCGACAGGCTGCTCAGGGACGAGGAACTCAGGCGGGCGATGGGGGAGCGGGCTCGCGCGGCTGCGGAGGCCTATCGACTCGATCCGATCCTGGATCGGTGGGCGGGCCTCCTGCGCTCGACCTAGGGAGCCGCGCAACGGGCGGCCGTTCGCGGGGGTTGAGGTCGGGTGACCGTATTGTGCTCAGGTGACCATCTGGCGATCGCGGCAGGCGATGTTCCTGCTCGTCCGCCGGGACCTGTCCCAGAAGTACCGCAAGCTCAAGCTCGGCTACCTGTGGGCGATCCTCGAACCGCTGGGCATGAGCGTCACCATGTGGTTCGTCTTCGAGATCCTTCTCGGCGGCCGCAAGATGGGCGGGCAGCCGTACTACCTGTTCCTGACGGTTGCGATCCTGCCATGGTGGTGGTTCACCAGTGGCATCTCGTCGTCGACGAAGGCCTTCCTGGGGTTCTCGCGGACGCTCCCGGTGAGCGTGCTGCCAACGCAGTTCTCCGTGGTTAGGGTTCTCATCACCCGCACCTTCGACTTCCTGTTCTCGCTGCCCCTCATCCTGTTCGCGATGCTGATCACCTGGTCCTTCCCGGACATTCAGATCGGGTTCTTCTTCCTGGCCTTCGTGATCCAGCTGGTGCTGATGTACGGACTGTCGCTGTTGGTGGCGTCGATCTCGGTGCTGGTACCGGACTTCGCCCGAATCGTGCGCATCATCCTGCGCGCAGCCTTCTACCTCAGCCCGGTCCTGTATTCCCTGGCCCTGGTCCCCGAGGGCGCGCGCTCTGCGGCCGCGCTCAATCCGCTCGCCGGCATCCTGTCGCTCTACCGCGTGGGCTGGTGGCCGGACGAGCATGTGCCTGGTTTCGGCTATGCCCTGTCTTTCGGGGTCTCACTGTTCTTCCTGATCGCCGGCATCATCACCTTCCGCCGCCTTGAGCACCGCATCCTGAAGGAGGCGTGAGCGATGGCCCGCGTTCACATTGATCCCCACCTCTCTTTCGCAGTGGAGTTCGACGACGTCTCGCTGACCATGCCTCGCACGAGACGGCGCAAGGGTGGCGGGCGCAGCGCTCGGCTCAAGCGGCTCGCCCAGGAGACCAGCCGGGTCAATGAGCCGGTGCTTGAGCACGTCTCGTTCACCGTCGCGCCCGGTGAACGCGTCGCGGTGATAGATCGCGCCAAGCGCGGCCACACCGCGGAGCTGCTGCGCCTGGTGGCCGGCACGCTGATCCCCGACCACGGTCACGTGCGGCGCAACGCCGAGGTCATCCCCATCCTTCGTCGTGCCGGGCTCATCAACGCCAAGCTCACGGTGCGGCAGAACATCTTCGTGGTCGGGATCCTCCTGGGGATGTCGCCCGATGAGATCAACGAGCGGATGGACTGGATCGTCACCACAGCAGGGCTCGGCCGGGTCATCGACTCCTACGCCCGCGCGTGCCCGCCGGAGCTTCGGCGACGCGTCGTCTGGACCGTCTCGATGGCCACGCAGGCTCGCATCTTCGCGACCCAGGGCTCACTGATCGTCGGCGACGAGCAGTACCGCGAGGTCGGGTGGACGCACGTCGAGTCCCTGCAGGCTGAGGGTGTGACCTTCCTGGTCGCCGGTCAGAACGCGCCCGTCATGGAGCGCTTCTGCACCAGGGCTCTGGTCCTGGACGGGGGGCGCATCGTGCTCGACGGCACGGTCACCGAGGCCCTGGACCTGGTCGGGCGCAGTTCGGTCGTGGAGGAGACCGACGAGCAGGTCGAGGAGGACATCGACCTGCTGGAGAACCGCGCGGAGCGCGACGAGTGGCGCTCGGACTGAGTCAGGTCGCGAGCGGGATCCTCACGCCCTGCCTGCGCAGGTCCGCGACGATCGAGGCGTAGAGGTCCTCGATCTTCTGCGTGGTTTCCGCGTCGAACTGGGTGCGCCAGCGACCCACGTGGGCGCGCTCGACGCTGACGTTTTCGGCGAACCACTGCATCATCCCCGGGTCGACGGGGATGTCGAGGTGCTCGCAGACCTGCTGCAGGCTCTCCTCGCGGGCGTTCTGCACCATGTCCAGCATGTCGATGGTGAGGATGCGGCCCGGACGGCAGCGCTGCACGGCCTGGTGCATCCGCAGGCTTCGTCGACCCCACTCACGGAGGGACTCGAGGATCTCGTTGGGGCCGAACGTCTGCTCGACGAACGACGCCGCCACGTCGCGGCCGTCGCGGATGATCGCCACCACCTGGCAGTCCGGGTAGATCGGCTCGATGAGGTCGGTGACGCGGGCATTGGCCGGCGTGCCGTCGACCCAGCGCCGCCCCTCGGCCGGGGCGGCGACCTTGTCCATGACCGCGTACGTGAACTCGCGGGTGGCTTCCAGCGGCTCCTTGCCGAAGCGCTCGAGGTAGCGGTCGCCGAGCTCGCGCATCTCGTCGATGGTCAGCCACTTCTGCAGTCCGCTGTTGTTCGGGCGCTTGAAGTAGGCGCCCTGCGAGCGCTTGATCGCCTTCTGGGCCAGGTTCCTGGCGCGCAGACTGCGCGGGAACCCGGCGTTCTTCATGCCCAGGGCGGTCGCCATCCCCGGGTTGTTGGCCAGGAACCGCACCTCCTCCGGATCGGTGAGGTAGAGGTCCGGGTGGCGGGCGAGGATCCGGCCGAGGATGGTCGAACCACTGCGGCCGGTGCCCCCGATGAGGACCGGATTCGTCACTGCGTGCACCCCGCGACCCTACAGGGCGCGGCTCGTGCGACGTGTAGGCTCCGACGGCGTGGCCCTGTTCTCGGTGATCGTGCCCGCCTACGGGGTCCAGGCCTACATCCGGGCAGCCATCGACTCCGTTCTCACCCAGGACTTCGACGATGTCGAGATCGTCGCGGTCGACGACTGCTCGCCGGACATCAGTGGTCAGATCCTCGATGAGCTGGCGGCGGAGGATGCTCGCGTCAGGGTGATCCACCTCGAGGAGAACGCAGGTCTCGGTGGGGCCCGCAACGCCGGCGTGGCCGCAGCCACGGGGGAGTACATCCTCTTCCTGGACGGCGATGAC
Source organism: Candidatus Nanopelagicales bacterium (assembly GCA_030830865.1). Taxonomy (GTDB): domain Bacteria; phylum Actinomycetota; class Actinomycetes; order S36-B12; family S36-B12; genus UBA10649. The sequence continues at coordinate 3,781 of JAURME010000008.1, forward strand.
ACCCTCGCACCGGGCTCGCTCGCTGCCATCGCCGACCGACTCGAGGTGGGCGAATTCCCCGAACTCCTCATCTACAACTACGCCCGTGTCTGGTGGGACGGGCGCACCGCGGTCGCCTGGGCAGACGAGATCCTCGCCGCGCTGTCACCGTCGGTGTTCGTCCCGCGTGAGCACCTGCGACTGTTCAACCTGCTGCCCATCGCGTGCAACAAGGTCTACCGCCGGGACTTCCTCACGTCCCTGGACGTCTCGTTCCCCCGGGGCTACTACGAGGACATCCACTTCACGTACACGGTGCTGCTGAGCGCGCGGACGGCCGTGTCCCTGAACAGGGTCGTCCTGCTCTACCGCCAGCGCCGGGCCGGGAGCATCCTCGGCAGTGGAAGCCCGCACCATTTCGACATCTTCGGTCGCTATGACGAGGTCTTCGCCGAACTCGACCGACGCGACGTCGACGTCACGGCGCGCAAGCACCTATACGACGTCATGGTCAACCACTACGTCACGATCCTCAGCCACAACGACCGCGTTCCCAAGGCCATGCGCCCGGACTTCTATGCCCAGGCCCGCGAGTCAGTGCGCAAGCACGCCCAGGACTGGTCAGCGGTCAAGAAGCAGAACAAGGCCAGCAACCTCCGAGCCCGGATCTTCCTCGAGCGTCCGTACTGGGCATTCCGCGTCTACAACCGCGTCGACTCGTGGCGCAAGCCGGTGCGCCGGGGGATCGGCAGCGTCTACTGGCCGGCGCGCCGTGCCCTGAAGCGCGTGCGGTCCATCGGACGGCTGTACTACAAGGTGCTCCGGTGGGTCGTCCCCATCGATGACAATCTCGTCCTGTTCTCCGAGTACTGGGGCGGCGGCTATGGCTGCAACCCGCGGGCGATCTTCGAGCAGCTCCCGATCACGGCTCCGCACCTGCGGGGAGCGTGGCTGATCGATGACGCGAAGGCGGAGCTCCTGCCCCCCGGCACTGAACACGTCGCTCCCGGCAGCTTCAAGCGGTTCATGCTGTTCGCGCGTGCGAGGTACTTCGTCAACAACGTCAACTTCGCGGGCTCGTATGTCAAGCGGCCCGGCCAGGTGCACATCCAGACCATGCACGGCACACCCCTGAAGCTCGTCGGCCTGGACGTCATGGCCTCCACCGTCGCGAGCACAGCGGTCGATCCCGTCCGACAGCCCCGACGAAGTGGCGGCAAGGTCGTCGCGATCGACGAGGCTCAGTCCCAGCGAGAGTTCGAGAATCTGTTGCGTCGCAGCGATCGCTGGGACTACGCCATCAGTTCCAACGCCTACTCCACGGAGATGTGGTCACACGCTTATCCCTGCCGGTACGAGTGGCTGGAGTCCGGCTACCCGCGCAACGACGCGCTGGTGAACGCGACGGATGACGACGTCGCGGCGGCCCGCGAGCAACTCGGGGTCCCGGCTGGCACGCGGGCACTTCTCTACGCGCCCACGTTCCGGGAGTCCGTGGGCGACACATCGATGCGCATCGACGTTGCATCGCTCCTCGACAGTCTCGGCGAGGGCACCGTGATGATCGTGCGCGCACACCACACGGCGACGGCCGGCTCGGCGATGAAGAGACTCATCGAGCAGGGCCGGGTGATCGACGGCTCGAAGGTTGCCGAGATCCTGCCGTGCTACCTGGCAGCCGACGTCCTCATCACCGACTACTCCTCCACGATGTTCGACTACGCGCTGCTGGACCGGCCGATGATCACCTACGCCGATGACTGGCCGACCTATCGGGAGACACGCGGCACCTACTTCGACCTGCTGGCCGCGCCCCCCGGCCTCGTCGCCCGCAACCAGCGCCAGCTCACCGAGATGCTGGCCACGGGTGCCTATGACGGGGAGGAGGCGAGGGCGACCCGCGCGGCGTTCCGAGACCGGTTCTGCCAGTACGACGACGGCAAGGCCGCAGACCGGGTGATCCGAACCGTCATGATGTCGACGGCATAGCCGTCAGGAGGCGTCCGGCGCATCGGTCGGCACACCGACCGGCAGGCTGTCTGCGAC
>JAURME010000055.1 GCA_030830865.1 Candidatus Nanopelagicales bacterium
CGACGACGAACTGAGCGCCCTCCCCCTCGTGGACACGCCTGCTGCGGAGGCCCGCGCCGGGCTGGTCAGGTCCCTGCGAAGCCGGGCGTGACCGACCGGGCTGACCACGCCCTGACGGACCAGCCCTCGGAGCGGCGCGAGCACTCGACTCTGTCGAGCGTGCGCAATGCTGCACGGCTGCTGAAGGAGTTCTCCACCGGCACCCGCGAGATCGGGGTCACTGAGCTCTCCCGACGCCTCGGCATCGGCAAGAGCACGGCCCATCGCCTGCTGCACACCCTCGCCGAGGAACGCCTCCTCGAGCGCGATCCGACCACGGGGGCATACCGGCTCGGGCTCGCGATCTACGAGCTCGGCAATGCGGTGTCCATGCACACCGACCTCCACGAGGCCTGCACTCCCGTCCTGGACGACCTGCGCAACGCCACCCGCGAGACCGTGCAGGTGGCGGTGCTCGACGGCCGGGAGGTCGTCTACGTGGAGCGACGTGAGAGCCCGCACACACTACGGCTGTTCGGGCGGATCGGCCATCGAAACGCCGCCCACTGCACCAGCACCGGCAAGGTGCTGCTCGCCTGGCTCCCGGCCCACGCCTTACGCGAGCTGCTCGAGGGCTGGGACCTTCCCGCCCACACCCCGTACACGATCACCGATCGGGCGGCGCTCCTCTCACAGTTGGAGGACGTCCGCCGACGCGGATGGGCGCTCCAGATCAACGAAACCGAGATGGGCGCAGGTGCGATCGCCGCACCCGTGCGCAACGGCCTCGGCGAGGTGGTTGCCGCGGTCTCTGTCGCCGGTCCCATCCAGCGGGTCCAGGGTGACTCCCTGCAGCGCATGGCCCACCTCACCGTCGAGGCCGCCGGCACCATCAGTCGGCGACTGGGGTTCCACGGTGCGAAACCGCAGCGGACGCTCGACCCCAGATCGTGATATCCACATCCCTGGTGCCGACGCCGGTGCTTGGCAACGACAGCGAGGAGAGTCCGTGAGTGCGCATCTGACCGACGAGCAGGCCCGGGCGCATGCAGCAGCGCTCCTGCAGGCCCGCGACACCGGGGTCCCCATCCCTCCTTTCACGGATGCACAGCCCGAACTCGGGATGGCCGACGGCTATGCCATCCAGGCTCACCTCACAAGGGCCCTCCTGGAGCGCGGCGAGACGATCGCCGGATACAAGCTCGGCCTGACGTCACGACCCATGCAGGAGCTGCTGGGGGTCGACTCCCCCGACTTCGGCCCGGTGTTCGCGTCGACCGTCTACAGCGATGGTGCGGTCCTGCCGGTGGATGCCTTCATCGCCCCTCGCATGGAGGCTGAGATCGCCGTCGTCCTCGATTCGGACCTCAGCGGTCCTGACTGCACACCCCTGGATGCGCGCCGTGCATCCGCCGGACTCGTCGCATCCCTGGAGATCGTCGACTCACGCATCGCAGACTGGAAGATCAAGCTCGCCGACACGGTCGCCGACCTCGCGAGCAACGGCGCCATCGCCATCAGCAGCACGATGGTTCCGATCGTTGATGTCGATCCGCGCCTCATCGGCATGGTCTTCACCAAGAACGGCGAGATGGTCGCCACCGGGGCGGGCGCCGCTGCCATGGGTGATCCCATGGCCACGGTCGCGTGGCTCGCCAACACCGTGGCCCCGTTGGGCGTCACGCTGCCGGCGGGGAGCATCATCATGACCGGTGCCCTGCACGCCATGGTCCCGGTCGCCCCCGGCGATGTGTTCCGCGCCGAATTCGATCGGCTTGGTCCGATCACCATCCGCATGGCCAGCGAGTAGGAGAGGTCGAACTGATGCGTTGCGCGATTCTGGGCTCGGGGAACATCGGTACCGACCTGATGATGAAGCTGATGAAGGGCACGGATGCGTCGGGGTCGGGTGTGACTCCGCTCGAACTGGTGGCTCTGGTGGGCATCGATCCGCAGTCCGATGGTCTGGCGAGGGCGCGTCGGTTGGGGATCGAGGGTCCGCACGAGGGTCCGGACTGGATCGTCGACCATGCTGATGACATTGACATGGTGTTCGACGCGACCAGCGCCTACGTGCATGTCGCCCACGCCGAGCGGTACAAGGAAGCCGGGATCGTGGCGGTGGATCTGACGCCGGCGGCGGTGGGGCCCAAGGTGATCGCTGCGGTGAACCTGACTGAGCATCTGGACGCCCCCAACATCAACATGGTGACGTGCGGAGGCCAGGCGACCACGCCGATGGTCTATGCGATCCGCCGTGCGATCGATCTTCTGCCGTATGCGGAGATGGTGTCGACGGTGTCGAGCCGGTCCGCTGGCCCCGGGACGAGGCAGAACATCGACGAGTTCACCAAGACGACCAGCACCGCGCTGCGGGAGATCGGCGGCGCCCAGACGTCGAAGGCGATCATCATCCTGAACCCGGCGGAACCGCCGATCATGATGCGCAACACGGTGTTCGGTGGCCTGCCCGAGGGCACTGACCATGACGCCGTGATCGAGTCCATCTACGCGATGGAGAAGGACGTCCAGAAGTACGTGCCCGGGTATCGGTTGAAGAACCCGCCGGTGATCGAGGAGGGCCCCTACCTCACCCCCGGCGGGGAGGTCCCGCATCGGGCCGTTGTGCTGCTAGAGGTGGAGGGCGCCGGTGACTACCTGCCGCCCTACGCCGGGAACCTGGACATCATGACCGCCGCCGCCCAGCGGATCGGTGAGGCGATCGCCCACCACAAGGCCGACCAGAAGGCAGGTGCGTGACATGAGCGCGGACTACCGATTGATCGATTCCACGCTGCGCGACGGCTCTCACGCCATCAGCCACCAGTACTACGCCGACGACGTCATCAAGATCGTGCAGGGCCTGGACGCCGCCGGGGTGCAGGTCTTCGAGATCGCCCACGGTGACGGCATCGGAGGGTCGAGCTTCAACTACGGATTCTCAGCAGTCCCGGAGAAGGAGCTCATCGCGCGGGCCTGCGAGGTCACCACCAACGCGAAGATCGCGTGCCTTCTGCTGCCGGGCATCGGCCTGGCCGACGACCTGCGCGAGGTCAACGAGATGGGCGTGCAGGTCGCCCGCATCGCGGTGCACTGCACCGAGGCCGACATCACCGAGCAGCACATCAAGGTCGCCAAGTCCCTGGGCATGGAGGCGATCGGCTTCCTGATGATGGCGCACGCCAACTCCCCCGAGGGCCTGGTCGAGCAGGCGAAGCTCCTGCAGTCCTACGGCGCTGACACCATCTACATCGCCGATTCCGCGGGGGCGATGACCACTGAGGACGTCCGCCGTCGGGTCAATGCCCTGGTGGAGAACATCGATGTCCCGATCGGCGTGCACGCCCACAACAACCTGTCCATGGCCGTGGCGAACTCCATCGCCGCGTACGAGGAGGGCGCCAAGAACCTCGATGGCACATCCGCGGGCCTGGGTGCCGGAGCCGGAAACTGCCCCACCGAGATCCTCGCGGCCGTCTCGACCAAGTACGGCATCGAGACGGGGGTCGACCCGTTCGCCCTCATGGACCTCGCCGAGGAGGTCGTCCGGCCCCTCATGCCCCGCCAGCAGGTCATCGACCGCGCCGGGCTCATCCTTGGGTACGCCGGCGTGTACGGCAGCTTCCTGCTCCACGCCCAGCGTGCCGCTGAGCGCTACAACGTCCCTGTCGCGGAGATCCTCCTCGAACTCGGCGAGCGCAAGGTCGTCGGCGGCCAGGAGGACATGATCATCGACGTCGCGCTCGAACTCGTCACCAAGCATGCCGAGCAGGAGAAGGCCGGAAAGGACACCACCGCATGACCGACCTCCCCAAGGACGAGATCGCTCGGACCCTGATCGACGCGGCACGCAACCGCACCGGTATCCCGCCGCTCACCAACACGTATCCGGATCTGGACTTCGATACCGCCTATGACGTCCAGGACGCAGTGGTCCATGCCCGGGTCAACGAGGGGGCAACCATCATCGGCGGCAAGCTGGGACTGACGAGCCGGGCCAAGCAGCTGCAGATGAACGTGGACCGACCCCTTTACGGCATCCTCACCGCCGACATGCAGATCGACACGGGCGCAGAGCTGGTGCGCGGTGACTTCATCCAGCCACGGTGTGAACCCGAGATCGCCTTCCTCCTGGGTCGCGACCTCGAGGGTCCTCAGGTATCGGCCGCGCACGTGCTCGCGGCCACGGAGTTCGTGTTTCCCGCCATCGACGTCCTGGACTCCCGCTTCACCGGCTACAAGTTCACCTTCATGGACGTCATCGCCGACAACTCCTCGTGCGCCGGGTTCACTCTCGGCGGCATCGGGAGTGATCCGATGGGGATCGATCTGCGCCTCGTCGGCTGCTCCTTCGAGAAGAACGGTCAGCTCGTCGCCACGGCGGCCGGCGCTGCTGTCATGGGGCATCCCGCATCGGCCGTGGCGTGGATGGTTCGGCAGCTCGCCACTCGAGGTCGCGGGCTCGAGGCGGGACAGATCGTCATGGCAGGCGCCCTGACCGAGGCCATCGCCGTCGAGCCGGGCGATACAGTCGTGGCTCGTTTCGACCGGCTGGGCACGGTCGAGCTGGCCTGCCGCTGATCCACCACCGAGTCCAGGAGGACACATGCCGTTCGTTCAGGTGACGATGCTCGAGGGACGCACCGTCGAGCAGAAGCACGAGCTGATGAAGCGACTCACCGAGGCCACTGCCGAGGTCCTCGGCGGTGATCCGCAGCGGATCCGAGTCGCCCTGTACGAGGTTGACTCGGACGAGTGGGCGATCGGCGGAGTGCCGATCTCCGTCCTCCGTCCGGACGCCTGAGGCGACCGTGGACGTCTTCCGGGTCGTCCCTCTGGACGAACTGGACGAGGGTCGCGCCCACCGGGTCGTCCTGGAGAATCAGCCGATCCTGCTGACCAGGATCGCCGGCGAACCGCACGCCGTCTCCGACGTCTGCCCGCACAACGGGGCATCGTTGAGCGACGGCGTGATCAAGGACGGCTGCGTGACGTGCCCCTCGCACCTGTGGCGGTTCAGCCTTCACGATGGCGAGCGTCAGGGTCGGTCGGACGTCCGCATCCAGGTCTATGGGACCCGGCTCACCGGGGACGGCTGGGTGGAGGTTGAGGTGCCGCCCGCGCCGGTCGAGCGTTCACTCCGCGAGATCCTGCTCGATCACGCCCGGCAGGGCTCTCTCCCGACACCCTGACTCAGGTCGATGGAAGCCCCAGATGGCGCGCACTGTCACCGAGCCGGACCACATCGCGCTCGAATTCCGTGGCCAGGAGGGCGACCCTCTGCACCTCGGCTGGGCTGAGTGGCGTGGCCTGGACCACGAATCCGCGGTCGGCGGCCCTCGCCATGGCCATCGGCAGCGGTGAAGTGACCTCGTGTGAGGTCTCGGGACTCGCGTCGTCTGTGACGCCCACTGCCCGGCATGAGCGGTCAAGGCTTTCCTCGATGCGATGGAGTTCCTCCGAGGGCACCGGCGCTCCCGCACCGTTTCGAGCGCTCATCAACTCATAGGTGCCCAGGGCCCACAGACGCACGAGCACGATCTGACCTCGGTCGAGCAGATCCAGCAGTGCTGCCGTCGACACTGAACGTCGCCGGGGCTCCAGTGCCGTGCCCACGGCCACCATGCGCAGACGTTCCAGGGAGTCACGGATACGAAGGCCTGCGACGTAGGTGTCCGCGGCTCGAGAAGCCCCCGATGCCGGCAGGATGATCTCGACTCCGTCCCGCAAGCTCCTCACCACGTCCCTCACCGTCGCCGGAACGTCCCGGCTCACCCATGCCGGCAGCAGAAAAGCGACCGACAGGCCGATGATCGAGCCGGCCAGGGTGAAGGCAAGCCGTTCGACGGGGAGGTCAGGCCCGCGGTCGAGCGTGCTGTCGATGAGGAGGATGAACCCGGTGATGGCGAAGGCCGCCACGGCGTAGTTGCCGCTCGTCCAGCGGAGCGTCACGAGAACGAGAAGGAAGGACACCATCACGTAGATGACCGGATGGTCGATCAGCCAGAACGCCGTGTACCCGAGGAGCATCACGGCGATGACGGTTCCGACGAGGCGCAGCAGGGTTCGGATGAGCGTGTAGGCCCAGTCCGGCTTCACGATGAACGCGACGGTGAGTGGAATCCAGAAGGAGTGCTCCGAAGAGAGCGGCAGGGACACGGCCTGCGCGATCCCCACGGCCACGGCGACTCGGATGCCGTGCCTCCATGCGAGCGACCTCGGATTCCACAGCGACCCGGCCGGACCTGTCACGCGTGCGCTGCTCGCCCCCGGTGACGAGTGCTCTCGCCATCGCTCCACAGCACCCTGAAGCCCCACCAGAGTTGCATATAGTTCTTTGACACACGCGAATTCCCCTGAGACCGCAGGCGACTGCCACTCCTGTCGCGTCCGTCCCAGAAGCAAACCCTGCGCAGCGTGGAGTGTCGCGCCCAGGGACTCTCGCTCCTGCAGACTGGGATCAGCCACATCGATCCACGTGATCGTGGCTCGCCGGACCAGCGCAGCCCAGGACGCCACCTCGACGGCCGCCTGAGTCATGTCCTCCGGGAGCCGGGCCGACCGCAGGGCACCTTGAAGTGCACTCTCGACGCCAGCGGACTCGGCCACCTCGACACCGAACTCGGACCTGCGCAGCGTCATGCGGCGGATCGACTCCAGATCGTTGGCGAGGGCAAGATCGACGTGTGAGCGTCGGGCCCAGCGCCACGAGACCAGCCAGACGACGGACTGTGCTACAGCCCCGGCCACGACCCACATGGTCACGTTCACCGCTCCGCCCGGCGGCAGCGCCACGCCGCTGAAGACGATGCTGAGAACGAGAGCATTGAACGGCGCTGTCATCCCGACGGATGAGCCGCGGGCGAGGGCGCCGGCCGCCAGGGCCAAGGCGACGAGCCATGGCATCGTCCACCAGGTGCCGCCGATGCTGGCGGACACGAACACCGCGACTCCCACCGCCACGATGTTGACGGCGAGATAGCGCATCAGGCGACCGAAGGGCAGTCCGACGTCGGCGTAACCGACCTGCAGGGCACCGAAGGCCCCGCCGACGACCAGCGCCAGATCGCCCAGGGCGAGCCCGATCACGATGAACGCCACCACGACAAAGGAGCGCCGCACGGCGCTGGCCCAGGTTGTCTGGATCCTCGGCTGGGAGCGCAGACCCTTGCTCGCCTCGCGTGCGGCCAGCCGGACGCTGGTCCGCCACGACTCCCGCATCACCCGACGATTCTGCCGTATCGCCGCCCTTCAGTGGCCAAGGGCGCTGGGCTCCTCGACGTGCGTCAGGGACCCGTCGAGGATCTCGAAGACCCTGTCGGTGTACTCGACCATGCGCAGGTCGTGCGTGACCATGATCCCGGTCTTCCCGCGGGACTTGATCTCGCGGCGCAGCATCTCCACGACCTGACGTCCGAGGGCGGTGTCCAACGCCGCTGTGGGCTCATCGACCAGCACGAGATCAGGATCGTTCATGAGGGCCCGGCCGATGGCGACACGCTGCCGTTCACCACCTGACAGCTGCTCGGGCAGATTGCCGGCACGGTCGGCAAGGCCGAGTTCCTCGAGCAACTGGTCTGCACGTGCCTTCGCCTGGGTGCGGGACCCACCCTTGACCAGTGAGGTCACATAGAGCAGGTTCTCCCGGGCGGTGAGGAACGGCACGAGGTTGGCCGACTGGAACACGAAGCCGACCCGCTCGGCGCGGAAGCGGGTCAGCTCCCGGCTGGACAGGGCTGTCACGTCAACGTCACCGAGGTGCACCGTCCCGCTGCTGGCCTGCAGCAGGCCCCCGATGATGGAGATGAGGGTCGTCTTGCCGGACCCCGAGGGACCGAGCAGCGCCACGAACTCGCCCTGGTCCACCGACAGCGTGGCCCCGGCGACCGCGGTGACCTCGGTATGCCCGGATCCGTAGACCTTGGAGACCGACTCCACACGCAGGAGTGCGTGATCGTGCCGCGCGGCGTCGTCGGCCGGGGTCGGCCCCGGGCCGTCAGGCACGGCATCCGTCGCCTCAACCACGGGATCGTTGGTCACAGCACACCTCCAATGGCGGTCGCGGGATCGATGCGTGCGATCCGGCGCAGGGAGAACACCGCGCCGACGATGCCGGCGATGATGGTGAAGACGGCGATGGTCACGAGAGTGTCCATCCGGAAGAGTGTCGGCACGTTCGGTGGGATCACCAGACCGAAGAGCCGTGCGACGACGGCTCCCACGATGACACCGAGCAACGACGAGACTGCGGCTTGGGCGATGACGCCGGAGCCCAACCGCCAGGTGGAGGATCCCAGAGCCTTCAGGGCTGCGAAGAGCTCCCGCTTCTCGAGCACGAGCAGCGCGAAGAACAGCGCAACGACCAAACCGGCCACAGCAAGGGTCGTGTAGATGATCGCGTTCAGGGTAGATGCCTGCTGCTCGACGCCCGGGATGGCCAGCCCGGTCGCCTCGGCCGTGAGGACGGCGGATTCCGGGAGCGTCGTGCTGATGTCCGCCAGCGAGGCTCCAGGAGAAGTGACGAGGGCCACGGCATTGATGGCGTCGGGCTGACCACGCAGTTCCGGGCGCACGGCGTCCCTCATCTCGCGCCAGGTGTCGAGCACCGTCCACACCGTGGGCTGGAGCTGATACGAGGCGTCCTCCACCATGCCCACGACGGTGGCGGGGATGCCCCCTACCTCGATCTCGGACCCGATCCCGATGCCCTCGTCGGCGAGACGGGTGTCGGCAGCTGCCACACCCCGCTCCTCCGGCCCGGGGAGCCGTCCCTCGGTCAAGGTCGACGGCGCGCCCGCGGTCGAAGAGTCGATGCCGAAGACCGCCACACTGATGTCGCCGTCAGGCCCGGTTCCGCCCGTCAGCAGCACTCCCACCGGACCCGCGCTCACGACGCCCGGAGCTGAGGCCAGCACGGCCACGTCATCCCGCGTCAACCGCGATCGGACCAACGACCCCTCGGCCTCGTCGTCGAACGCGTAGGCAGTCGCAGTCGTCGAACGCACGGCACCGGTGGCGCCGTAGAACAGGCCATCGGCGAGGGCGCCAAGGATCAGAACGAGGAACACGAGAAGCCCGAGCGCTGAGACGATCGCAGCGAAGCGCCCACGACCGCGCTGCAGTTCCCTGAGAGCGAGCATCAGCGACTCCCGACGGCTGAGGCCGGATCGATCCGCGCGATGCGCCGGATGCTCAGCAGACCGGCGAGCAAGGAGAACACGAGCACTGCCCCGATAGTTCCGATGACCGTTGCCGGGTCGACCGTCGCGGGGATGCCCGTGTCGATGCCCCGGACAGCGAGAACCGTCAGGGCGAGTGCGATCAGCGACGCCAGCACGACGACCACCGTGATCTGTAGCGCGACCGTACTGGCGAGCCGACCGGTGGATGAGCCGATGGCACGCAGGAGAGTGAACGTGCGCATCTTCTGAACAGTCAGGATGAGGAAGAAGAAGCCGATCACGACGATGCCGATGATGAATGTCAAGCCGACGAGGATTCCGAAGCTCTGGGTGATCGAGTCGATGCCGGGGATGGAGCCCACCGCCTCGTTGAGCGTGTAGGCACGGGTGCCAGAAACCGCTCCTTCAATCGCCATGGCCACGGATGTGACGTCCTCCGGATCGTCAACGGTGAACGCCACCGCGTTGACCGGCACGAAGGGAAGGCCCGGGTTGGCCGCCCGCAGCGCCTCGTCGTACGCCCCCCACGTGACATAGACCGTCGGCAATGCATTGAAGCGGGCGCCTCGCAGAGTGCCGACGACCTTCAGCTCCCGGCCGCCGATCACGACCGTGTCCCCTACCGCCGCGACGCCGTCGACCGCCGCCTCCGAGCCGCTCGCGGGCAGGGAGCCGTCACTCAGCGCCGTCGGCTGGCCCGGTTCCCCCGGGCGGAATCCGAACACCTGGATGTCCTCATCGGTACCTGCGACCTCACCGCGGGTGGTGAAGGTTCCGATGACTGAGACACTCGCGACCCCTGGTACTGCGGCCACAGCACCCTCGGTCTCGGGGGCCAGTCGACTGGCCGCGATGGTGTCCTGAGCGGCCGCCGCGTAGACGAGGCCGTCGGTGTCGAGGCCCTCCAGCGCGCCGACGAGCGACGAGATGAGGGAATTGGACAGGGTCGTCAGGAGCAGGATGAGGAAGACGAGGAGGGACACGGCGACGGTGAGCAGGCCGAAGCGGAGTTTCGCGCGCCTGATCTCCGTGCCTCCCAGACTCACCCGTCGATACTTCCTGTCCTTGCCGATCCCGGCAACTCGGGCAGATCAGACATCCTGCGGCAGGATCCGTCCGGTGTCGAGGTCGAGGATGGCCCCTCCCACGACCAGATGATCCGGCAGCAGCGGGTAGGCGCGGATACGGGTGACGTCGGTGACCAGAGCAGCCTGCTGGTCAACGACGGTCCGGATCTCGACGCTGCGGGTGTCGACGCCGGCCTGCTCCCAGATCGCCTGATGGATGTCCTCCTCCTCACCGCTGGCCATCTTGCAGCCCGTATGCGGCATGACGAGAACGCGATCGACGCCGAGCAGGTAGGTCGCCAGGACGAGCGTTCGCAGGACGTCGTCAGTCACACGTGCGCCGGCATTGCGCAGGATCTTGACATCCCCTGGCCTCATACCGAGCACGGCGAGCGGATCGATGCGGGAGTCCATGCACGTGATGACGGCCAGACCCTTCGCCGCCCACCCTGTCAGGTCGGCGGACGCGTAGGCCTGGGCGTACTCGGCATTGGCGGTCAGAAGATCGCCGAAGGCGTCGTGGGGAAACTCATGCGGGGTTGCTGCTCGGACGAGGGCCATGGCGAGACTCTACGTTCGGCGGTGCGGAATCGCGCACGCGCCTACGGTCTTGCTTTCTGCCCAAACTATGTAATTGCAACTAATTTGCAGAAAAGTCGCTTCACCCCTAGGCTCCACCCGTGCTCTGGTCTCGCCGTGGACGTCTCCGCACGAGCGCCGTCACCATTCCACTCGCCTCCCTGTCGCTGCTCGTGCTGAACGCGTGCTCAGGGTCTGGAGAGGGAGATGCCGCGGCAGCCACCGGACCCCTCATTGCGACGACGGTCTCCCCGATCACGTCCATCGCAGCGGCCGTAGGAGGCGACCGAGTACGTATCGAGGGAATCGTCCCCGAGGGCACCAACAGCCACACCTTCGAACCCGAGCCACGCACGGCTGAACTGCTGTCAGACGCCGACCTCATCCTCGTCAACGGCCTCAAGCTCGAGGACCCCACGATCGCTCTAGCCGAGGCGAACATGGGACCGGATGGCCGGATCGTGGAGATCGGCACCGCAGTGCTCCCGGAGGAGGACTACATCTTCGACTTCTCCTTCCCGAAGGAGGAGGGAAAGCCCAACCCCCACCTGTGGACCGATCCCACCTATGCGGTGGCGTACGCGGGAGTCATCCGCGACGAACTCATGACGCTGGATCCGGACAACGCCGAGTACTACGAGGGCAACTTCGCTGCATTCCGGGCCAAGGCGGAGGAGTTGGCCGACGCTGTGCGCACCGATCAGGCCACCGTGCCCGAGGGCAACCTGAAGCTGCTGACCTACCACGATGCCTACGCCTACTTCGCGAAGGACTTCGGATGGCAGGTGATCGGTGCTGTGCAGCCGGACAGCTTCGCGGATCCCGCGCCCTCCGAGGTCGCGGCCCTGATCGAGCAGGTCAAGGCCGAGGGTCTCCCCACGATCTTCGGTTCAGAGGTGTTCCCCTCTGCGGTGCTGCAGGAGATCGGAAGTGCTGCTGGTGTGCGGTACGAGGAATCGCTGCGTGACGACGATCTCCCCGGGGCTCCCGGTGACGCCGAGCACTCATGGCTCGGTCTCATGCGCTACAACTACGCCACCATGATCCGCGGGCTCGGCGGAGACCCCACGACGCTGGAGGCCATGGACGTCACTCTCGACACCCCCGACACCGCGGTCTATCCGCAGTAGCCGGTGATGAGACCCATGAGCGACGACATGACCGTGCTGGCGAGCCTGGAGGACGTCAGCGCCGGCTACGACCACCACACCGTGCTCACCGATGTCGACTTCCGCGTCCACACATGCGACTTCACCGGCATCGTCGGGCCCTCAGGAGCCGGGAAGACCACACTGCTCCGGCTGCTCCTGGGCACCCTCGCCCCGATGTCGGGGACAGCCACCCACGCCAAGGGCGCTCGCGTCGCCTATGTCCCACAGCTGGAGACAGTGGACTGGAACTTCCCGATCACGGTCGAGGAGTGCGTCCTGATGTCCCGGCCGCAGTCGCGCTGGTGGCCGCGGACCACCTCCGCTGAGCGCACCGCTGTCCGTGATGTCCTGGAGCGCCTCGGCATCGCGGGAGTTTCCCACCGCCATATCCGGGATCTCAGCGGAGGCCAGCAGCAGCGCATGTTCCTGGCACGAGCCCTTCTCCGCGACCCCGAACTCCTGCTGCTCGATGAACCCACCAGCGGCGTCGACGTCTCGACCCGTCATGACATGCTGCACCTACTCGGTGATCTCAACGCCGACGGCCTGGCGATCATCCTCACGACCCACGACCTCAACGGCATGGCCGCTCATCTACCGCATCTGGTGTGCGTGAACCACCGCATCGTGGGCGAGGGCTCACCGGAACAGGTGCTCACTCCCCCGGTGCTCGAGGCGACGTTCGGGGCGCGCATGGAGGTCCTCGAGCATCTGGGCATGCGAGTCGTCATAGACGAGGCGCGGACCATGCGCGCAGTGGGAGACGAGTGACATGGAGGAGTTGATCGCACCACTGGGCTACGCCTTCTTCACCAAGGGCCTCCTGGTCGCCACCCTCTCCGGCGCCCTGCTCGGCCTCATCGGTGTCTACATCGTGCTGCGCGGCATGAGCTACATCGGTCATGGGCTGTCCCACTCGATCTTCGGAGGCTTCGCGGCCGTCCAACTGTTCGCCGCCCAGTTCTACATCCTCGGCGCAGGCCTCTGGGGCGTCGCCTCGGCCCTTGCCATCAACGCCGTCAGCAGGCGCTCGCGAGTCGGAGCCGACGCTGCCATCGGGGTCATCACGACCGCCTCCTTCGCGCTGGGTGTGGCCCTTTTCTCGAAGTTCGGCACCAGCGGACCTGCCTTCGACAACGCCCTGTTCGGCAGCATCCTGGGCATCAGCGTGGAGCAGATCATCGGCCTCGTCGCAGTGAGCATCCTGACACTGACATTCGTCCTCATGCGCTACCGCGCTCTCCTGTTCACCACCTTCGATCCGCACGTCGCCGAGGTTTCGGGCGTCAACGTCCGCCGACTCGAGGCAGCACTCATGGTGGTCCTCTCGCTGGCCATCCTCGCCACCCTCACCGTGATCGGTGTCACCCTTGTGGCCGCCATGCTCGTCATCCCCGCCGTCGTCGCACGGATGCTGACGGACTCGTTCTCCCGCATGCTCGTCATCAGCACGATCGTCGGTGCCGCCTCAGGAGTCGTGGGCATGTACCTCAGCTACTTCGCTGGCGTCCCGTCGGGCACGATGATCGTCCTCGTCGGTGCGGCGGTGTTCCTCGTCGTCCTCGCGATCACCGGCGGACGCGGGCTGCGCAAGACGGCCGGCATGGACCACCATTCCGAACTGGTGGCCGCTCCCGCGCGCTAGACGTCGATGCGCTCACGATCAAGGGAGGCCGCACCCTCGACGATGAAGTCGCGGCGCGGGGCGACCTCACTGCCCATCAACAGGTCGAAGACGCTCCCGGCGCCCTCGACGTCGGTCATCGTGATGCGGCGGAGGGTCCGGTGCGCAGGGTCCATCGTGGTCTCACGTAGTTGTGAGGCGTCCATCTCGCCCAGGCCCTTGTACCGCTGGACCGGGTCCTTGATCCGCTTACCCCGCTTCTCGGCGTCCTTCACGATCGCCTGCATCTCGGCATCCGAGTACGCGTAGACGACCTCGTTGGCCTTCGATCCGGCGTTGACGATCTCGATACGGTGCAATGGCGGCACCGCGGCATAGACGCGACCGTCGTCGAGCAACGGCCGCATGTAGCGGTGGATGAGTGTGAGGAGCAGACACCGGATGTGGGCGCCATCGACATCGGCGTCCGACATGAGGATCACCTTGCCGTACCGGGCCGCCGACAGATCGAAGGTTCGGCCCGAACCGGCGCCGATCACCTGGATGATCGATGCGCACTCCGCGTTCTTGAGCATGTCGGACAACGACGACTTCTGGACGTTGAGGATCTTGCCGCGGATGGGCAGCAGAGCCTGGAAGTCCGAACTGCGGGCCGTCTTCGCGGTACCCAGGGCGCTGTCACCCTCCACGATGAAGAGTTCGGAACGCTCGACGTCGCTGCTGCGGCAGTCGACGAGCTTCGAGGGCAGCGACGAGGACTCGAGGGCCGTCTTGCGTCGCTGGGTGTCCCGCTGGGTGCGCGCGGCAACCCGAGCCCGCATCGCGTTGGCCACCTTCTCCAGCAGCGCCTTGGCCGCTGCCTTGTCCCCGCGCGGCGGCTTGGTGATCCACGATGTCAGTTCCTTGGTCACCACATGGGCGACGATCCGGGAGGCGGCTGGGGTGCCCAGCACCTCCTTGGTCTGGCCCTCGAACTGGGGCTCGGCCACCCGCACCGTGATGACACCCGTGAGGCCCTCGAGGACATCGTCCTTGGTGACGTTGTCCTCACTGGCCTTGAGCATCTTGGCTGAGCGCAGTTGGTCATTGAGCACTTTCACGATGGCGCGCTCGAAGCCCGAGACGTGAGTCCCGCCCTTGGGCGTGGCGATGATGTTCACGAAGGACCGAACCGTGGTCTCGTAGCCGGTGTCCCATCTGAGGGCGATGTCGACGGCGAGGTCGCGCTGGACCTCCTCCGGGGTCATGTGCCCCTTCGCGTCGAGAACGGGAACCGTCTCCGTGAAGTGACCCTCCCCGGTCAGACGGACCACCGGGGTGACGGACTCACCCCGGGACAGGTAGTCGACGTACTCGCCGATACCGCTCTTGTGCTGGAAGGTCTCCTCCCACACGTCGCCCGGATCACGCTCGTCGCGCAGGGAGATGATCAGCCCTGGTACCAGGAACGCGGTCTGCATCGCACGCTCACGCAAGGCATCCCTGTCGTACTCGGCGTCTTTCGTGAAGACCTGACGATCGGCCCACCACCGAACGCGGGTGCCCGTACGAGTCCTCGGACACGTCCCGGCCACGACGAGGCCGCTCTTGCGCTGGAAGGCTGCATCCGGTCCGTCCGCGTCGAAGCAGCCGGGCACGCCGCGCCGGAACGACATCGTGTGGATCTTCGCCGCCCGATCGACTTCGACGTCCAGTCTGGCCGAGAGAGCGTTGACCACCGAGGCACCGACTCCATGCAGGCCGCCGCTGGCGGTGTACGACCCACCGCCGAACTTGCCGCCGGCGTGGAGTTTGGTCAGCACCACCTCGACGCCAGTGAGCTTGGTCTTCGGCTCCTTGTCCACCGGGATGCCACGGCCATTGTCAGACACCTCCACGGAACCGTCAGGGTGCAAGGTCACCGAGATGCGCGAGCAGTGTCCGGCGATGGCCTCGTCGACTCCGTTGTCGAGGATCTCCCAGAGGCAGTGCATGAGGCCTCGTCCGTCATTCGACCCGATGTACATGCCGGGCCGCTTGCGGACCGCCTCAAGACCCTCGAGGACGGCGAGGTCCTTCGCGGAGTACCCACCGGCCGCCGTCGTCTTCTTCGTTGCCACGTCGTCAACCTACCCAGCGCGCACCGGAATCCCCGTCAGCGGCACACGTGACCTGCGCCGATGGGGCGCTCGAGTCTCCTTGGGCCACTCGCGGAGACGGCTCGGAGGTCAGTTGCGGATGAAGATGTCGACGGCGGTGATCGCCGCGGGCCCGAGGATGATGATGAACAGGCCCGGCAGGAAGCACAGCATCAGCGGTGCGAGGATCTTGACGGGCACCTTCTGGGCCAGCTCGCGCGCCCGGTCGCTGCGCTTGGAGCGCATCTCCCGCGCCTGCTCCTTCAGCACCCCGGCGATGGGGATTCCCAGGGACTCAGCCTGGATGATCGCCGAGACCAGTTGGCGGAGATCCTTCTGCGTTGCCCGGTCCGCCAGAGCCTGCATGGCGTCGGTCCGCGCGACCCCGAGACGCATCTCCTGCAGCACACGGGCGAACTCCTCGGCCACCGGCCCGCGCTGGACCTCCGCGACCTTCGCCATGGCGGCCTGCAGGCTCAGGCCGGACTCGACGCACAGGTCGAGCAGGTCGAGGGCATCGGGCAGTTCCAGCCGGATCCGCTCGGTGCGCTTCAGCCCGGCGTTGTACGAGGCCAGGTCCGGGGCGAAGTAGCCGACGCCCATCACGAGGGGGAGGATGAGCCAGCCCCACGCCCCGAACCTGACGATCCAGAGGACGCCCACCACGGCGCCCCCGCTGCCCCACAGCAGCTTCCTGTCCAGAACACGCTGAACGGCGTCATCGCCGAGCTGTCCGGACTTGATCAAGGTGGATTTGATCCACCGACGGTTGGCCGGCAGCACCACGGCCCGGGCCACGGACTCGACCATCGGCCGCAGAACTCCGGAGGTCGTCACCGTCGGTGCGTCGATCGACCGGGCGGCACCCGTGCGCATGACCAGATCGAGGGATCGGCGCACGCCGGCATGCTCACGGTGCCGGACAAAGGCCAGCGCGAGCACCAGAACGGCGCCTGCGGCGAGGGTGGCGGCGGTGACAGGAAGCAGCATCTCGTTCATCACACCCGGATCCTCACGATCGCCCGCATCCAGAACCATCCGAGGGTGAACAGCACCGCGAGGACGATCAGCATCGCGATGCCGAGGGGGTCGGTCCACAACTGAGAGACATACTCGCGCCGGAACAGGAGCAGGAAGGTCAGGACGCCCAGGGGCAGAGCGACCAGCACGTAGGCCGAGAGCCGACCCTCCGCTGACAGGGTCCGCACCTCGCGGGCCAGCGACCGCCTCCCCTTGATGGTGGCTGCCGCGCCGTCGAGGATCTGGGAGAGGTTGCCTCCTACCTCACGCTGGACGGACATCGCGGTGACGGTCCAGCGGAGGTCGTCGTTGTCCATGCGGTCGGCGCAGGACAGGAGCGCCTCGTCGAGTCGGGAGCTGACCTGGGTCTCGGCGAGCACGCGCCGGATCTGGCGCCCCACCTCTCCCCGCTGTTCATCGGCAGCGGACTCGAGGGCCTGGTTGAAGGACAGGCCCGCACGTAGGGCGCTGGAGAGCATGAGCAGGAAGTCCGGCAGCTCGTCCTCGAACGCCCGTTGACGTCGACCGACCCGTGACCGCAGGAAGACCTGAAAACCGATGATCCCGACCGGCACCGCCAGGAGAGATCCCACCACTACCGAGCGCGCTATCAGGCTCAGCATCAGGGTGAGCCCGAGGATGCTTAGCACCTCCATGGTGATCCACCGGGTCGGGGTCATGTCATAGCCGGCCGCTGTGAGACGGCCCTGAAGCCGGCGGCCCCATGTGGACCGAAGGAACCTCCGCTCGAGGTGCTCCCAGGCTCCCCCACCATCGGCTGGCTCACGGCGGGAGTCCGCGCGGCGCACGCTCGTCGTGTAGGCCAACACCTGGTCAATGCGGTGCTGTCGAGCCCTTCGACGGGCGTGGGACACCGAGGAGACGACGAGAAGGAGCCCGACGACCACGACGACGGCGCCCAGGATGATCGCCATCCAGGGGGTCCCCTGCTCCGGCAGCGGCGGCACACTCGCCGTGGAGTCGGCGGGAGCGGATGCGGTGCCGCCCTCGACGGCGAGGGAAGACACGTTGGGCAGCAGGACGGACTCCTCGACGACGTCACCGCCCAAGCTCACGGTGGCGACGGCCACTGCCCCCGCGGCTGCCACATCATCGGGAATCGACACACCCAGCTCGATCCGGGTCGAGAACGCGCTGATCGCCTCCTCGAAGGCCGCCACGAGACCATCGGCGGTCGCCGCCGTCGAGACCGAGCCTCCGGTGCCTCCAGCGAGCCGATCGGCCACAGCCCGCTCCTCCGGTGTCGGGTCGAGGAGCACCATGTCGACGGGGACTCCAGCGGTCTGCGCATCCGCGACCACCCGTCCCAGGGTGGCCGAGCTGACGGTGTCCTGACCGTCCGACAGGATCAACAGGCGACCGATGCCGCCAGCGGGAAGCTCGGCTAACGCAGCCTCGACGGCGTCATAGAGACGTGTGTCACCATCAGGACGAGTCCGCGCCAACGCGTCCGTGATGACCGCACGGTCCTGCTGAGGAGCGGTCACGACTGTGACGTCGTCGGCGAAGGTGACCAGCCCTGTCGCGACGTCCTCGGGCAGCTGCTCCAGATACACCGTTGCAGCCGAGCGGGCGGCACGCATCGGTGCCCCGGCCATGGATCCGCTGACGTCAGTCACGAGGACGACGGACCGCTGCGGACCTGACTCCGCCTGGACCAACGAGACGTCCGCCGGGAGGACCCGGCCGCCGATGCTGACGGTCGCGTCGACCCGGGTGTCCGCCGGGTACGTCCCCTCCGGCTGGGGCAGGGTCATCAGCAGGGCGATCTCACGACCGTTCACCGACTCGACTTTCAGACCGACGTCGGCCTGCGCGCTCGCGACGGCAGGTGCGAGCAGCGTCACCACGACCGTGGCAGCGGCGATCATCGCGCGGCGCAGCATGACTCCTCCTAGCGCTGGAAAAGGTCGGCAGGCAGGTCGACGCCTCGGTCGAGCAGTTCAGCGGTGAACTGCGGGACGATGCCGGTGGGGACCAGGTGACCGAGGACGCTCGCACGCGGATCGCGCGAGTAATCGAAAGCGAAGAGGTCCTGCATGAGGATCGTGTCGCCCTCACGGCCGACGATCTCGGAGATCTGCGTGATGTGACGGGTGCCATCGCGCATCCGCTCCTGATGGACGACGAGGTCCATCGCACTCGCGAGCTGCTCGCGGATGACACGGACCGGCAGGTCCATGCTCGCCATCAGGACCATGGTCTCGATGCGGGAGAGTGCATCACGGGGGCTGTTCGCGTGCACGGTCGACAGCGATCCCTCGTGACCGGTGTTCATCGCCTGCAACATGTCGAGCGCAGCCGCGTCACGGACCTCCCCGACGATGATGCGGTCCGGGCGCATGCGCAGGGAGTTGCGCACGAGATCACGGATCGTGATCTCCCCCGCCCCCTCCACATTCGGTGGGCGGGCCTCCAACCTCATCACGTGCGGCTGCGGGAGTTGGAGTTCGGCGGCATCCTCGATCGTGATGACCCGCTCCTCCTCGGGTATGAAGGAGGACATCACGTTCAGGGTCGTGGTCTTGCCCGATCCGGTACCACCGCTGATGAGCAGGTTCAGTTTGCCCCGGACGCACCCGCGCAGGAAGTCCACCGCCGGTCGCGTCAATGTTCCCATGCTGATGAGGTCGCTCGCGGTGAAAGGATCCTTGGAGAACTTGCGGATCGTCAATGAGGCTCCGTCGATGGCGACCGGTGGAATCACCGCGTTCACGCGACTGCCATCGGGCAGTCGGGCGTCGACCATGGGACTGGCCTCGTCGACGCGGCGTCCGATCCGCGAGACGATCCGGTCGATCGTCTGCCGAAGGTGCCGCTCGTCACCGAAGCGCAGGCTGGTCGGATGGATCCGACCGAACTTCTCGACGTAGATGGTCTCGAAGCCGTTGACCATGATCTCGGTGACGTCCGGGTCGCGCAGGAGTGGTTCCAGGGGGCCGTTGCCCAGGACGTCGTCGACGACCTCCTGCACCAGCCGGGCCCGGTCACTGCCCGACAACGGCCGCGGATTCCGCGCCAGGACCTCGGTGATGGCCTCGAAGACGAGGCGTTCCAGCCGCGCCGGATCCATCTGACCGGCATAGAGCTCCTGTCCGATGGAGTCCATCAGCCAGGTCTGCACTTCGCGCTTGAGCGCTCCGGTGTCACCACCTGAGTCCCGTCGGCCGACGACGCCCCCCTCACGGGTCGTCGTGGGCATCGAGATGCTCGCCTGGCCCAGACGTTCAGCAAGTCCCATCACACACCTCCCTCACGGTGTTTCGCACGTTCACACCCGTGGGCTGAACAGTCGATGACGACGTCGGGCGGATGGCAGCGTGTCAGCTGCACTCGCTCGATCGGACATGGTGGCCTCCGTCTGGGCGAGAGCCAGGACCTCACGGCTGAACGGATGCTTGGGGTTGTCCTGGACGAGAGGCCGGCCCTTGTTGATCGAGGCCGGGACATCCTTGCTTGAGGGCAGGCGCACCTGGATCGGCAGACCGATCACATGCTCGATGTCCTCCGCAGTCAGGCCGACGTGTGAGTCGTAGCGGTTGAGCACGACCCGCCACCGGGCTCGCGGGTAGCCGAGGGCGTCCAGGGTGTCGAGGGTGACCTTGAAGTTCTTCAGGGCCAGCATGTCCAGAGCGGTCAGCAGCACGTACGTGTCGGCCATGTCGAAGCACTTGAGGACACCGTCGTTGAACGCTGGCGGCGAGTCGATGACGACGTAGTCGTACATCTCCGCCAGCAGGCTCAGGACCTCATCGATCAGGCCGGCAGTGACGAACTCGGCATCCGCAGGCTGGGTAGGGGCCAGCATGACGTCGAGACGGTCTGACACCGGGATCACCATCGAGCGCACCCCGTCGCGGTCGAGGCCGCCCTGCATGCCGAGGGCATCACTGATCGTGCGGGTCGGCTCCACCTGCATGGCGATGGCCACGTCACCGAACTCCAGGTTCAGATCGACGAGGCAGACCCGTCCGGAGTCAAGCGAGGCAAGACCGGCAGCCAGGTTCGTCGCGAGGGTGGTCTTGCCGCATCCACCTTTCGCGCCGAAGACCAGGACCACGCGCCCGTGCCCCGCATCACCTGATCGCGCCTCGAGGTGCCGCAGCTGTCGGGACACGGCGAGCGACCGGGTGCACGCCTGCAGGAGCGCCTCGGCGTCATCGGCCGGCACGACCTCCCGGATGCCGGAGCGCAGCGCCTCGGCCATCGATTGCACCTCGATGCGGCGCCTCAGCAGAATCACGCCGAGCGACGGGCGCTCGAGCCGATATCGCTCCGCGACGTCGGATGCGACGTCGAGCTGCACATCCGGTCCGATGATGACGAGGTCCTCGTCGGGACGTTCGTCGAGTGCTCCCGTCAGGGACTGCAGGGTCTCGACCATGACAACGTCATCGGCCAAGGTGAGCCGAAAACGCTCGACGTCACGGTTGAGGTCTCCCAATACGATCGACATGACTGATCCCCTCGCTCCTTCACTCAATTCACTCGAACAGGTTCTGGTCGGTGACGCCCTGACTGGGCGTCAGCCGTGTGTCCTCGCCCAGCAGGGCGAAGTGCAGGGCGCCAGTGCGAGTCGCGTGCACCAACCGCTCGGCCTGGTCCTGTGTGAGGGCCAGAGTCACGAGCTGCGCGTCCCACGCCTGGCTCTCCGCGGAGTCCGCCTGCGCCCGAGTCACAGCGCCAACGGCCAGGACCATCACGTCGTCGAGCAGCGGACGTGTCTGGAACACCGTGGTCGTGTCCGTCGCGCCGTCGGCGTTCTCAGTCTCCGACTCCACCGCGTAGGTGTCGAAGATGGCCACTCGGGAACCGGGTCGCAGGAAGGCCCCGACCTTGGACGGGTCATCGAGCAGCACGGAGACGGCCATCTCCCCCTCGGGCACCTCGATGGCCTGGTCCTGGGCGACCTCGGCGCCGACACCCGTGGCCAGGATGATCTGTCCGGCGGGGAGGTCGGCGAGCGCCACGAGAGTCCCGTTCGTCGCATCGACCGGCCCGAGAGCGGACGCCGGCCGCATCCGCGCGGGCACTGTCTCCGCGAAGAGCAGGCCATCGGCCTGCGCCTGGGACAGGCTCATGCCGGCCGGCACGGCCTCTCGGGCGACCACCACCGTGGCCACCTCCTGCTGCTCCATGGCCCGGGTGTCGGCCCCGGCGACGTAGACGAACACGATGACACCGGCAGCGAGTGCCAGAACGACTGCGATGACGATGGCAAGGACCGGACGTTTCATGGCTGGTTCCCCTCATTCCCCTCGTGGATGTGCTGCTTCGGATGTCTGATGGTCATGGCTGGCTCCTCACGGGATCAGTCCGACAGCACGGACGCCGAGGTCGGGGCCGCCCCCGGGAGTGCCGGTCGTCACGGCGGGACCGAAGAACCCGTAGAAGCAGGAGCGCTTGGCGGACTTGTGACAGGCCGTCCCGGCCCAGTTGGCGCCGTTCGGGGGCTCACCACCGCTCTTGTTCTTCACCTTGTAGCCGAGCAGCGTGAAGGACTTGAAGGACAGGACCTCGAACTCGTACTGGCCCTGACCCTGATTCGTGTGGTCACCAACAACAGGAACCACGAATGGTTCGCCCTCCGCCAGGATCTGGTCGAGTTGGACGGAGACGTCGGATCCGCACCACTGCGTGACAGAGGTCTCCACGGGGATGAAGTCGCCGACGCTCACCGGCACGTTCTCCAGGCAGTCCTTCGGCGCGTCCGGGAAGCTACCGAAGGCGAACCCCTTCGTGACGCCCGGGTACTGGACACCGTCGAGCACACAGGCATCGTTGACCGGGTCATTCGGGTCGAAGTCCTCGATCGTCACGGGCTCCTCGTCCCATCCCCCCGGACACACGGGCACGAGGAGCGGGAACTGCACGTAGGCGGTGGACGGGGGCCCCCACCCGGCTTGGGCGCAGGCCCCCGTCCCGAGTTCAGCGTTGCCCTCGTCGGCCAGCAGGCCGGCGAAGATGGGGAGGAGGAAGGTCCCCTCATCCGGGCGCAGCGTGCTCGTGCGGACGCGGACGTAGTGCGGCATGTCCTGGCTCACCGCCTGACAGTCGGCCCAATGGTCGCCCGGCGCCGGGCAGGTGGTGAGACCTTCGCCGTCAGGCCCGCACACCTGAGTCACAGCGGTGACGTCGTCGGGTGCGTTGGCATTGGCGAACTGCTCCGCGCGGGACTCGGCGTCGGACTGACCTTCGCAGCCGTCCAGGCCCGTAGCGCAATCCTGTGCGATGGCGAGGGCGGCCGCGTCAGCCCCGTTCTGCACCACGCGGCGCTCCGCGTAAAGCTGCCCGAGATCGGCCACCAGAGCCAGCAGTCCGGAGATGACGCCACCGGCCACGAGGATGGCCACGAGCACGATGACGGCTCCTTCGTCATCACGCCACCCCCGGCCGCGGGACGTGCGCCAATCGGCCGTTCGCGTCACGGCTGCTCGCTTCGTCGTGCGCTCCTGGAGCGCTCTCAGCCCACGCACAGCATTTCCGATTCCGAGGAAAGCGTGATCTCGCCCAAGGTCGAGTCAGGGTCGTAGAACTGCAGGAGCTCCACTGGTGTGACCCAGTCGAACGGGACCGAGACCGTGACCGACGCCGTCTGGTCACCCACGGCACCACTGCAGGTGCCGCCCTGACGAGCTAGGGCGGTCGTGGTCCCCAGTGAGCTCACTCGCGCGACGCCCGGGGCACTCGACTGGATGATGCTGTCGACATCACCCTCCGCTCGACCCACCGATGCGGCCCGGGCTCCTTCGCGGCTGGCGGCCGCCAGGCTCACCTGGCCGAAGAACAGCCGGCCGAAGTCGATCAGCGCCAGCAGAATGATGAGCAGGACGGGGACCACAATGGCGAACTCCACGGCCGCCGCGCCGCCGTCGCCGCAGCGACTGTGGACACGGCGTCCGTGGAGCGCACGCTGGAACATCCCCTACTCCCCCCCTCTGGGAGATGGCGCCGCCTCAGAGGCGGCTCCTACGCTGCTAGCGCAGCCTTCCCATCACAGCGCAGCTATCCGGTCGCCCCCCGCGGCGCAATACCCTGTGAAACATCCTCAAAGATGCCTGTGAGGTTGCCGCCGAGAACAAAGACGGCACCGATGATGACGAGAGCGATGAGCGACACGATGAGCCCGTACTCGACGGCGGTGGCACCGCGATCGCTGTTCATTGCCAGGTGGATTCGAGCCAGAGTCTTCTGAATTCGCATGACCTTTTCTCCTCTAGACAGGGCCCC
>JAURME010000056.1 GCA_030830865.1 Candidatus Nanopelagicales bacterium
CGTCGCATTGATGAGCACGCCGGTGCCGTGGGGGATGTGCACGGCGGGGGTCCAGGGCAGATAGCGGCCTGCGGCAGGTGTGCGGGTGTCGATGAGGTCGGCGACGGCCTGGCCGCGCTCGGGCGTGCGGTTGATGATCGTGACGCTGAGGGCCCCCGCGAGGGCGACCTCGACGGCGATGGCGCGGGCGGCCCCACCGGCGCCGAGGATGACGACGTGCTGCCCAGCCGGGTCGCGCACGGGCTTCAGTGACGCGACGAAGCCCTGACCGTCGGTGTTCTCCCCGGTCAGCCGCGGTGCCCCACTTTCCCGGTCGATGACGACGGTGTTGACCGCGCCGATGATCTCCGCGGAGGGAGCGAGTTCATGCAGGTGCTCGATCACGGCGACCTTGTGGGGGATCGAGCAGTTGAAGCCGCGCCACCCCATGGCGATGGCCCCGCTCACGGCACCGGCGAGGTCGGCCGGAGGCACCTCGCAGTTGATGTATCGGAAGTTCAGCCCGGCGTCGACGAAGGCCGCCTCCATGATGTCGACGGTGGGGTTCTGCGCTGCAGATGTGGAGAACGAGCCGGTGAGCTCGGCGAGGAAGGTGCGCTCGGACATCATGGACTCCAGAGGAAGGGTGCGGGTGGCGCGAGCCTATCGGGGTCCATCAGGCCCGGCGGGGCACCAGAATGCCGTCATGACGATTCGCGTGGGCCTCATCGGGGCCGGAAACATCGGGACCTCGCACGCACGTGATCTGGAGCTGCGGGTCGCCGGCTCCGAGATCTCGGTGATCTATGACTTCGACGAGGTGCGAGCGGCTGAGCTCGCCAGCGAGCTTGAGGCCCGTGCGGTCCCGAGCTACCAGGAGGTCATCGACGCCGACGACGTCGACGCGGTGCTCATCGCGTCACCGGATCACTTCCACGCGGAGCAGGCACTCGCCTGCCTCGCCGCCGGCAAGCCGACCCTGTGCGAGAAGCCGCTGGCACCCACGGAGGACGACGCCCACGCGGTCCTGGACGCCGAGGTGGCCCTCGGCAAGCAGCTGATCATGATGGGCTTCATGCGCCGGTTCGATCCCGGCTACGTCGAACTCAAGGGACAGCTCGGAGTGGAGGGCATTGGCGACCCCCTCATCATTCGGAACTCCCATCGCAATGAGATCGCGCCCTACGGCCTCGACAGTGAGTTGAGCATCACCAACGCCGCCATTCACGAGATCGACATCAACCGATGGCTGACGGACGACGAGTACGCGTGGGTCGAGGTGATCACCGGCCGCAACGGCCCGCTCACTCCGCAAGGCCAGCACGATCCGCTCTTCCTGCTTCTGAAGACACGTGCCGGGACGATCGTCGACGTCGAGATGTATGTGCAGGCTCAACTCGGCTACGAGGTCACCTGTGCGGTCACCGGTGGCACCGGGGTCGCGGAGATGGCCGACGGCTCCTACGTGACGACGGCCAGGGCACTGCACCGCGGACACAGGCTTCCGAAGCAGTGGCTCGGACGTTTCCAGGACGCATACCGCCTGCAGCTCCAGGGCTGGATCACCCATCTGGAAACGGGCTCTTCGATACCAGGGGCCAGCGCGTGGGACGGCTTCGTCGACGCCGTGGTGGCCACGCGCGCGGTGGAGTCACTGCGCTCAGGGGAGCGGGTTCCGGTCGTGCTTCCTGAGAAGCCGGCGCTCTACGTCTGACGCAGGGCCACCACGAGCCCAGCCCGACAATGCAGGAGCCCCCGGACCGTGGTCCGGGGGCTCCTGCATTGAGCGGATGTGTCAGTTCACGGGGGTGAGCTGCTGCTCGTGATCGGGGACGGTCATCGCCCCGGTCATGATCGCGACGACATCGTTCATCGAGGCGGTCTGAGGAGTGACGACGGCCGCACGCTTGCCCAGTCGCGCCACGTGGATGCGGTCCGCCACCTCGAACACCTGAGGCATGTTGTGCGAGATGAGGATGACCGACAGGCCACGATCACGCAGGTCCTGGATCATCTGGAGCACGCGAGCGGACTCGTTGACGCCGAGCGCCGCGGTGGGCTCGTCGAGGATGATCACCTGGCTGCCGAACGCCGCGGCGCGCGCCACGGCCACGGCCTGACGCTGACCGCCGGACAGGGTCTCCACCGCCTGCGTGATGTTCTGCAGGGTGCTGATGCCGAGGTCCCGCAGATGCTGAGCGGAGTCCTGACGCATCCCCTTCTTGTCGAGAGTGCGAAAGACCTTGCCGACGAAGCCCGCCTTGCGCACCTCACGACCGAGGTAGAGGTTGCTGGCGATGTCCAGCGCGGGAGACACGGCGAGAGTCTGGAACACCGTCTCGACTCCGTGCTCGCGCGCCTCGTGGGTGCTGGTGAAGTTGATCCTCTGGCCGTTGAGCTGCATCTCGCCGCTGTCGGGTGTGTGCGCACCGGAGAAGCACTTGATCAGCGTGCTCTTGCCGGCACCGTTGTCGCCGACGACGGCAAGGACCTCCCCTGGATACAACTCGAGGTTCGCTCCGTCGAGGCCGACCACGCGGCCGAAGGTCTTGACGAGGTTTCGGCCCTGCAGAACGGGAGTGGTGGTGCCGGTTGTGGTCGTCATGCTTTCACCTTCCTGATCCACTGGTCGACGGCGACGGCGACGATCACCAGAACGCCGATGGCAAGAACCCGGTACGCCTGATCGAGTCCGGCAAGGGAGAGCCCGTTCTGGACGACGGTGATGATGAAGGCACCGATCAGGGTGCCCAGCAGGGTGCCCCGACCACCGAAGAGAGACGTGCCGCCGATCACGACAGCGGTGATGGTGTCGAGATTGAGGAGCGGGTCCGGATTCGGGCTGGCGGACCCGACTCGTCCGATGGTCAGCCAGCCAGCGATGCCGATGATGAGGCCGGACACCACGTACACACTGAAGATGACGCGCTTGGTGCTGATGCCGGACAGCTGGGCGGCATTGGGGTCGTCACCGACGGCGTATACGTGCAGGCCCCAGGCGGTGTTCTTCAGGATGTAGCCGAAGATCACGTACATGAGCAGCATCAGGACGACGCCGTACATGAGCTTGAACTCGCCGATTTCGAAGGTGTTGCCGAGCCACTTCATGACCTCAGGCATTTCAGGGGCCTGGATCGTGCGTGCCTTGAACAGGATCAGCGTCAGGGCCGTGAACACCGACAGGGTGCCCAGAGTGACGATGAAGGGAGGCAGGTTCAGTCGAACGATGAGGAAGCCGTTCAGCACACCGGTCAGGACACCCACCCCGATGCCGAGGAGGATCGCGAGGTAGGGGTTCTGACCTGCGATCGGCAGCACGTTCGAGGCGGTGACGAAGACGGCGAGATTGGCCATCGTCATCTGCGCCAGGGTGGTTGCCGCACCGATGCTCAGGTCGATGCCTGCCGTGAGGATGACGAGCGTCTGGGCGATGGCGAGGGTGCCCACCACCACCGTCTGCTGCGTGATGAACGAGATGTTCTGGGGCAGCAGGAATCGATCGTTGAGCAGGTAGAAGATGATGACAGCCACGACGAGCACGATCAGCGGACTGAGATAGGGGTACTTGTGCAGTACCCCTTGAACGCGTTGGAGCGGGGTTCGGCTCTGCTCGAACTCGACAAGCTCGGCGGTACCGGTGCCTGGACTGCTCACTGGAGTGGCCTCCCGGGGTAGGTGGATTGTGCTGACGGTATTGCCTCAGAGACGGTTGCGGGGCGGCAATCCGAAAGATCGCCGCCCCGCTCCGTGCTAATGACTACGCGGTGAGGTTTAGCCCCAGGCGTTGTCGATGCAGTACTGCGCGCTCTCCTGCGGAGCAGCGGTGACCGTGTCCATCGGGTCATCGGTGCACAGGGTCACGCCGGTGTCGAAGAACTCGCCGTTGGCGGAGGTGTTCTCCGGGGCCGCACCACCAGTGGCGATGGTGTTGATGGCCTCGACACCGAGGGACGCCATCCGCAGCGGGTACTGCTGCGAGGTGGCCTGGATGTCGCCGGCCTTGACGGCCTCGACGCCCGCGAGACCGCCGTCGACGGACACGATGATCACGTCCGTGCCAATGGTCTTGCCGACGGCCTTGAGGGCCTCAGCAGCACCGAAGGCGGTGGGCTCGTTGATCGTGTAGACGACGTTGATGTCGGGGTTCTTGGAGAGGCAGGTCTCCATGCCGGTCTTGCCGCCGGCCTCGTTGGCGCCAGTGGCCTCGAGGCAGACGATCTCGTAGTCGCCGCCCGCACCCGTGGAGTAGGTGCCGGTGGCTGCCGGGGAGGTCATGTCCTCGAGGGTCGGCACCTCGATGCCCATGCCCTTGAGGAAGCCGTTGGCGCGGCAGTAGTCGACCGAAACGACGCGATCGTTGAAGATCACGAGCTCGGCGATGATCGCCTTCTCACCGTTCAGCTTGCCAGCGGCCCACTGGCCGATGGCCTCGCCGGCGAGGCAGTTGTCGGTCGCGAAGGTGATGTCGACGACGTCCGGCGGATCGGTCGGGGTGTCGAGCGCAATGACGTAGAGGCCGGCGTCGCGGGCCTTCTTGATCGCGTCGTTGACGTTGACGGACATCGGGGTGATGAGGATACCGGCCTGGCCCTGAGCGATCGCGTTCTCGATCAGCTCGATCTGGCCTGCGTCGTCACCCTCCTCCTTGCCGGAGCCGACGACGAGGTCGACGCCGATCTCGGCAGCCTTCTCCTTGGCGCCGGCCTGCATGGCGACGAAGAACGGGTTGGTCGAGTCCTTCGTGATGAGCGAGACGGCGACAGCGCCGCCCTCGGCTGCCGGGGCTTCCTCGGCCGCGGCTTCCTCGGCCGGGGCATCTGCTGCGGGCTCGGTCGAGCCGGAGCTGCATGCCGCCAGCGTGATTGCGGCAACACCGGCGACGGCAACGGCCGTCATGGTGCGACCGCGAGTCAAGCGGTTAATCATCTGGTTTCCCTTCGAAGGGTGGGTGGGTGTGACCGTAAGGGTCACGGGTCATGTCTAACTGCTGCGGGACGCGGATTGAAGCCGTGACGCCGCGTTGATACCGAAGCGTTACGACACCGTGTCCGAGCAGTGAGGCACTCGTGCATCGTGCTCGTCGCCTCCCTGAGAATGTCTCAGTTTGACAACGTTGTCGTATTTCTAGCCGGAAGCACTTCCGTGCGCAAGGGGTAAGCGCCCATACTCCGATTTCGTAATGACAACGTTATCTTCCGCCCTGGGCGACGAGGCTCCGCAGCGAGCGACCATGCGAGACGTGGCCGCGCTGGCGGGTGTGAGCCTGAAGACGGTGTCACGGGTCACCAACGGGGAGCCGGGGGTCAGCGCGCAGCTGACCGATCGCGTCACCGCCGCCGCCGAGCAGCTCGACTTCCGCCCCAATCTCACGGCGAGCAGCCTGCGCCGGGCCGACCGGAAGACCTCCACGCTGGGCCTGCTCGTGGACGACGTCGCCAACCCGTTCTTCTCGGAAATCCATCGTGGCGTGGAGGACGTCGCCCGTGAGCGCGGGGTGGCCGTGATGGCCGCCAGCATGGATCGGCGCACCGGTGTCGAGGCAGAGGTCGTGGCGACCTTCGCCTCACGCCGGGTGGATGGGCTCATTCTCGTCCCGACGGCACCCGACCAGGCGTATCTGGAGACCGAGTTGCGCAGCGGATGGCCGGTCGTCTGTGTCGACCGGGTCCCGAAGGGGGCCAGCGTCGACTGCGTCCTGGCCGACAACCGAGCCGCGGCGGCGAATGCCACCCGCCACCTCCTGCAGCAGGGGCACCGGCGCATCGCGTTCCTCGGCGATGCCGCCACGCTCATGACGGCCCAGGAGCGTCTCGCCGGCTTCCGCGAAGCCATGGCCGAGGCGGGGGCGCCGATCGAGCCTCGATGGATCGGGCTGGATGTGCACTCTCGACAGGACGCGGAGCACACCACCCGAGAGATCCTCTCCGGCCCCGACCGACCGACCGCACTCTTCACGGCGCAGAACTACGTCACGATGGGCGCGTGCCGGGCGCTGCATCGTATGGGCCTGCAGTCCGTCGTCGCCCTCACCGGTTTCGATGACTTCCCCATGGCCGACGTCCTCCAGCCTGGGGTGTCCGTCGTGGAGCAGGATGCCCGCCGCATGGGCCGCGAGGCGGCGGAGGTGCTGTTTGCGCGCATGGACGGCGCAACCGGCCCGGTCATGACCAAGACCGTGCCGTGCACCTTCATTCCTCGAGGATCTGGGGAAATTCCCCCGGGGTGACGAGCACCTCGGAGCGTCGTGAGGTCTCCGCGACCAGGATGCCGACCAGCACCAGCAGGCCGCCGGCCATCTGAACGCCGTCGATCACCTCGCCCAGCAGCACGAAAGCGATGAGGAAGGCCCAGAGGGGCTCCGTAGTGGCGACGATGCCGGCGCGCTGCGCCCCGAGTCGGCGCAGTGAACCCAGGACGAGCAGGAACGGCACCACGGTTCCCATGACGACGCCCCACGCCATGAGCACCCATACCGGGAACCCGGGCAGGGTGTCGGCCATCGGGATGGTCGACAGCCCGAGCGTCGCCCACGGGAAGGACCACCACGGCGACACGACCGCCCACGCGATGCTCGCGAAGATGAAGCCCCACATGGTCAGCGATACCGGGTCACGATGGGTCTGGCCGGACTCGCCGAGCAGCCAGTAGAGGGCGAGCGCGACAGCACACGCGAGTCCGGCGAGGAGGCCGACGAGGTCAAGGGGGAGTCCGTCCCACACCTGGGCGACCAGTGCGAGCCCGATCAGGGTCAGGGCGATGGCGAGCCAGATCCGGTTGCTCACGTCCTTCTTCCGGCCGAAGCGCAGCCACAGGGCGACCAGCACCGGGGCGAGGAAGGCCAGCAGGGTGCCGATTCCCACGTTGAGTCTGGAAATCGTGAGGAAGTAGAGGAACTGCACGAGGGTGAAGGCGACGACGCCGTAGGCGATGAGGAAAGGCAGCTCCCGGCGAGTGATGCGGAAGTGCGCGGGTGCGGTGACGGCGACGGCGATGACGAGGACGACGACGGAGCCTGCGTTGCGCAACTGCGTGAGGTGCATCGGATCGAGCCCGGCGTTCATGGCGCTCTTGGCAGTGACCCCATTGAGCGCGAAGAGGAATGCCGCGAGCAGATACATGCCGACGCCGATGGCGTCGCTGCGTCTCGCCGCGGAGAGGCTGGCGTCTATTACTCACCCCCGTGCGGGCCGTCGGTCATGGACGGCGTGACGCTAGTCGATCTGCAGCTGCCACACGCGCGCGCCCCCGATGAGGGCCGCGGAGTTGGGGACGATGACGACGTCGTCGCCGAGTTTGGTCAGCGACGTGGGGGTGATGTGCCGGGAGTTGCCGCCGCCGATGTAGAGGCGGTCCCACATGAATACCGGGCGCAGACCCTCGACCATGCGCACGACTCGGCGCGACCACAGGGCGTCGCCGAGGCGACGGCGCTCGTGCTCGCCGATGTAGGTGTCATAGGAGAGCCCCCAGCGCACGGGTGCCTGGCTCATCTCCATGTGGGGGGCGAGTCGCTGCCCGTCGAACACGGCGAAGCCGAGACCGGTGCCCAGTGTCATGACGATCTCGAGCCCGGCGCCCGCGATGACTCCCGCGCCGTGGATCTCCGCATCGTTGAGCACGCGCGTCGGGATGCCGAGCGCTGCCTCCATCGCGGCCTGCGCGTCGAAGCCCTCCCACTGCTCGACGAGCTCGGGAAGGACGCGGGTGCGGGGACCGGACTTCGTGACGTAATGCGGGGTGGTGACGACGACGCCGTGGCGGATCATTCCGGGCAGGCCTACCGTGGCGCGCTCAGCCTTGGGCAACTGGGCGGCGAGGTCGCTGAGGGTCCGGACGAACAGGTTCGTCGGCAGGGGATAGGGGGTGGGGACCCGGATGGGGTGCGCCCGCATGGTCCCGACCTCGTCGAGCACGGTGGCCTTGATGCCCCCGCCGCCGCAGTCGATCGCCAGAGTGGTCATGCGCTGCATTCTGCCGTGTCCGGGGCAGGTATCCTCGACGGGTTGCTCGGTACGCCGGGCGGCGTGGAGGTGTCGCCTAGTCCGGTCTATGGCGCCGCACTGCTAATGCGGTTTGGGTTTATCGCCCATCGCGAGTTCAAATCTCGCCACCTCCGCCACCACAGAAGCCCCGCCCTTGTGGCGGGGCTTCTTCATGGGGGTGCTCGGGGTCTGGTCGGGAAAGGGGCCGGGTCCCGCTACACTTCCACTTCGGTCGCTGGCGACCGTGCGCCCGTAGCTCAACGGATAGAGCATCTGACTACGGATCAGAAGGTTAGGGGTTCGAATCCCTTCGGGCGCGCTCGGTGAGGTCCCGGATCCCGTGAGGGGTGCCGGGCCTTCTTCTTTCGTGGACGGTTCCGTCCGACAGCATCGGCGTGGTGACTTCCCTTGCGGCGGCCGGTGCGGGATCCTCGTATGCAGAAGGGCCCCTCGAAGTATGAGTTCGAGGGGCCCTTCTTAGGAAGCCGTGTTCTCGCCTCCGGTTGCCCGGCGCCTCCGCGGTGTGCTCCCCGCTTCGGTCGCCCCCTGTTTCCAGC
>JAURME010000057.1 GCA_030830865.1 Candidatus Nanopelagicales bacterium
ACACCGCACTTGGTGTCACCTGATCTTTCCCCGACGCATGGGGTGAATCGCAGTATCCGCGGCATCTTCCACGCCATGAGAGCGAGATCATCCTCCGTCCTCATTGTGGGAGCCTCCACCGGGAGCGCACCCAGTTCCAGGCAACGGTGTTGCGCCTTCTGGTCCGCTTGGTCAGCGGTGAGCGGTGCCGAGTTACCTGACGTGGAGCCCTTGACCATGCCCTCCACTGATGCGTCTTCGGGGCCGTTCGCTGATGGCGCGGCTGCCTCGAAGCTCCCCGTCGACGACCAGCCACATGAGCTGAGAGTCAGGCCGGCCAGCACGACTGGGGCGATGAGTAGCCATCTCACCATGACCTCTCTCTCATCCAGCCGGGCGTGCGCCCCGAATGGGCGGTCGGGCCAGACGGCCCCGGCTCAGTGTCCGCCGCATGCCACAACGCGTCAAGATCGGCACCCTTCACTCTGATGCCGTCACCTCCCTCAGGCTCGCTGGTTCCAGGAGGCACCACCCGGATTCAGACGGGGTCGATCCTCGGAACGTGGAGAGGGGAGGGGCCATTGCGGCACCAGACGGGGTACTGCCCCTCGCCATGAATCATGCCGTCTGCCCGGGCATGATCCGGTCTCCCGTCCCGGTACGGCGGGATGATTCGGATCGCTTGCGCCTCCGATCGAAACCCCCTGCTTCGCACGGGTTTCGTCATGTCGAGAGTGAGTGGTCCTCGTCCACTGCCACCCACAGAGTGACCATCCTCGGGAGGGTCCCGGAGGGGAGGTCTCGTCCTTCCTCTGGGCGTAGGTACCCTCTGCTTGTGCCGCCCTCCGACCTGACGGCCGCATACGAGGACACGGGCCACGACAGGCACCGCCGCCCCGACATTCAGGGCGTGCGCGCCATCGCGGTCCTCATCGTCATCGCCTTCCACGCGGGACTGCCCGTGCCGGGCGGATTCACCGGCGTCGATGTGTTCTTCGTCGTCTCCGGTTTCGTCATCACCGCGATGCTTCACCGCGAGTGGCTGACAACTGGGCGCCTGCAGTTCGGTCGATTCTACCTGCGGCGCTTCAAGCGCCTCGCTCCAGCGCTCGCACTCATGGTCTCGGTAACGATGATCCTGTCGGCGCTGATTCTGTCGCCCCTAGAGCCGCAGAAGAACGCCGCCAAGGCGGCGATCGGCGCCATGGTGGCCTTGGCGAACTTCGTCATTGCGCGCACCACTGGTGGCTACTTCGACGGACCCGCCGCGGTGAACCCGCTCCTCAACACCTGGTCCCTGTCGGTGGAGGAGCAGTTCTACCTCGTTTTCCCCGCGCTGCTCGTTCTCGGCTGGGTGCTCGCCCGGCGCCGCGGGCTGCGCATCAGTCCCGCCGTCTTCGTGGCCGTCGTGGCGGTGGCTTCCTTCGGCCTGGCGGTCTACGGCTCCACTGGCGTGGACACTCCCGGCTCGGGAATGCTTGTCGGCTTCTACAGCCCCTTCACTCGCGCGTGGGAGTTCGCCGTCGGGGCGCTTCTGGCGCTCGCCGTCGCGAGATGGCGGGCGGTGATCAGTCGTGTTCCTCACCTGCTCACCGCCAGCGGCCTCGCCGGCGCCGTCCTGCTCGTGCTGTCGTGCTGGCTCATTACCGAGACGACCCCCTTCCCAGGCGTGTGGACGCTGCTGCCCGTCGTCGCCGCCCTGCTGCTCCTGCTTTCCGGTACTCACCCCGGTTCGCCGACGACGCGGATCCTCTCGATGCGACCGATGGTCAAGGTCGGGGACTGGTCGTATTCGCTGTACCTGTGGCACTGGCCCCTCATTGTCTTCGCCATCGTGCTCTGGCCGGATAACCGCCTCGCCCCAGTCCTCGCAGCCCTGGTGTCATGCGTGCCCGCTCTCATGTCATTCCGATGGCTCGAGCAGCCCGTGCGGCGCCTGGGAGCTCTCGGTGCCCGGCGCACAACGATGCTCATCGCGATGGTGCTCATCCCGCCGATCGCGCTTGCGGGGATCGTCTCGGCGACCGCCAAGTACTACTGGACCCCGCGGATCATTGCCGACAGCCTCACCGCGGTGCATCCCGGAGACCTGGGCCAGGAGGCGCGCTTCGACGTCATGCAGTCGAGCTCCGTGCCCTGCACCATCACGCTGCTGGCCGACGAGTACCAGGACTACCTCGGCGTGCACCGGTGCTTGCAGAGCAAGCCGGGGCCGGACGTCGACCTCGCGATCATCGGCGACAGCCATGCCGAGGCCCTCTACGTCGGCCTGGCCGAAGCCTTCCCGCAGCAGAACGTCATGTACGTGTTCCTCCAGGCGTGGCCTGCGCGCGATACTCAGAACGCCCAGCAGGCCTTCGCGCAGATCGCGGCGCGCCCGAGCATCAAGGCCGTCGTGGTCAATTCGCACTGGAAGTTCTACGACCCCACGCCGGTGCTCGCCCGCACCGCCCAAGAACTCGTCGACGCGGGCAAGAGCGTGTACTTCACCGACGACATTCCGGACTTCCCCGGCATGGACCCCTACCAGTGCAAGTACCAACTGGGGCTCATCGGCTCGACGCGCTGCACGCGCGATGCCGCCGCTTTCCGCGCGGAGAACGACCCCAAGGTGGACTGGCTCGAGCAGGTCGCCCAGCAGGTGCCGGGCGTGCAGATCCTGCGCACCTCGCAGTACCTGTGCGGACCGCAGGAGTGCGACATGAGTGCTGACGGCAAGCTGCTGTTCGAGGACACCGACCACCTCAACCTCAACGGCACGCGGTACGTTGCCCAGCGTCTGGTGGCTGACAATCCCGCGTTCGCGGGTGTGGTTCGTGTGATACTTTCCGGGAAACGCTCCTGAGCGAGTGCCCGACACGAATGTTGCCTGTTTGCCCCACATCTCTTGACGTCCGGATTTCGTGGTTGTCGTAACGAACTGCCATCGGCAGTCACTATGAGTAGTGAGGCTCGACAGTGATCCCTCAGCGCACCCCGATCGTGTCTGCATTCGTCACCTCTGCGGTGACGGCCCTGCTGCTCGGGTCTTTACCGGCAAGCGCCGCACCACACTCCAGCTCGGCTGCGACCTATGCGCCGCAGTTGGACTACGTCGCCTGCCCCGACGATGAGGTGCTGCCCCCTCGAACAAGGTGTGCGAGCCTCACCGTCCCACTCGACTGGCAGACCCCGGATGACGGCCGCACTATCCGCATCGCCGTGCGAATCACCACACCTGAGGGCGCCGGCGGGCGCCTCGGGCTCACCTGGAATCCCGGCGGTCCCGGCGGTGACGCCATTCCGATGCACGGGGCGATCTACTCGCTGCTCTCACCGGCACTGCGTGATCGTTTCGACGTGGTCACGTGGAACCCGCGGGGTGTGGGAAGGAGTGAGCCGTTCCTCTCCGACTGCAAGCCCGTCAGCGTGGCCCCACCGACGACGGGCCCGGTCGACTGGGATGCCTACTGGGAGGAGGTTGCCGCCGTCGAGGGGGCGGCTACCGCGGCTTGTTTTGCAGCAAATCCTCAACGCGCTCCTTACTTGGGGACCTGGCAAGTGGTGCGTGACATGGATGCCCTGCGATCGGCTCTCGGCTACCCTCGCTGGAACTACTGGGGAATCAGTTATGGCACCCGCATCGGCAACGCCTACGCACGCACCTTTCCCGCAAGGCTTCGGGCCCTGATCGAGGATTCCTCCGTCATGGAGAACGAGACCATTGCCCGCTTCGGTTCGGAGTCTCCTGCCAGCTACCACGCGGCCGTGCAGGTCTACGCCTCACTCGTGGGCAGAAGGCAGGCCTACAAGATCGGAGTGATCGATACGTACCTTCAGGACTCCACGATCGATGCTGGCGAGGTCGTCGTCGATCGCTGGATGTTCACGAACGCCGTAAATAGCTTCGCTCGAGATCAGTCCACGTACCCGCAACTCAAAGCGGCGATCGACGAGCTGTT
Organism: Candidatus Nanopelagicales bacterium; assembly: GCA_030830865.1. Taxonomy (GTDB): domain Bacteria; phylum Actinomycetota; class Actinomycetes; order S36-B12; family S36-B12; genus UBA10649. The sequence continues at coordinate 3,921 of JAURME010000057.1, forward strand.
CGACTACGTGGTTTCAGCTGGCGCCGACGCGGAGCAAGCGACCATGCGAACCGGTCGACTCTCGGAGGAACCCGAACAGCCCGATGTCGACCTCGACCCTGGCGACTTGATCCCTGAGCCCGGCGAAGACAGAGTGGTGTCAGACCCCGACAGCGACACTTTCATCATCAAGTTCGTGAATTGCGCGGATATGGCGGATCGCCCCACCGCAGCGGACCTGGCGCACATGTCGAGGCAGGCCGAGCAGAGCTACGGAACCTCGTATGGCCTCTTTGTCCAGCGAGCGGCCATGTGCCTGGGCCTGCCTTCCGGGTATTCACCGCCCGCTCCCCCTGGCAATGGCTTGCTCACGTTGCCCAACCCACCGCTCTTCCTCCTCGGTACCGGTGACGCAGCGACTCCGTGGGTATGGGGGCGTGGCCTCGCAAACACCTTCGCCAAATCACTCACCGTGAACTACAACACCACGCAACACGGGATGATCGGGGCGCCGTCGCTGTGTGTATTCGGCGCCGCAGAGAAGTACCTGCTGAATCTGGAACTGCCGCGCAAGGATGTCTTCTGTCCGTACGTGCCTACCAGAACTGAGCAGCAGTAGACACGCTGCTGACTTCTGCCTTCCTCCCAGCCACGCCGCGACAGCGACCGCCTGCCCGATGTGGCTCTCAGTCGTGGGGACGACGGTCTCAGACCATTCCCGGATACGCCGTCGACCCATGGCGTGGTTTCCGGATCACGCTGACCGGTCGCAAGGTGTCGACGGGGACGATCGGCACAGAGGGCCTATCGAGCCTGCTCGGCATGCAGTTCCGCGTGGCACGTCACCAGTAGCGCATGATCCTCAGTGTCGGGAAGCCCCGAGGCAAAGTTGCTGCCGATGACCTAGTCGGCAGCCGTCCCGTCCGCTCCGCGGTTGCGGGAGGTGCGGTGCCGCCACTCATCGATGGTCGTCTTCGACGGCTGACGCGGCCAGGGCACGAACCTGCCGATCGAAAGACCGACGAAGACGATCGTATTGAACGCGACGAAGGCACCGAGGTACCACATCCACTCCTGTGCGAACACGGTGTCCGGCAGCAGGATCCCAGCCACCACGCTGTCAGCTCGCATCGATGATCCCCTCCCGCTGGACATGACCCCAACGGGCCGTGCGACGGATGACGATGTCCTTGAGGACAGAGATGAAGACGGCCTGCAGGTAGAAGGAGTACGCGATCTCCGGCAGCAGTGGAGCTGCGACGAGCATCGCCCGCCACCCGCCCCGGGCGACGGTGACCGTGCGCTCGAACCCGAAGACCACCGTGACCAGTACCCAGAACGGAAGCCACTGCCACTGGTCGACCGCCAGTGCCGAGATGATGAGCAGGACGTACGCGGTGGTCAGGGCGACGACGCCGTAGCCGAGGCCGAACTGCTGCCCCCAGTAGCGCGCCGTCGCGGTCGTGAATCCGTAGGACGCGAGGTTCTCCAGAGCGCCGCGCTGCCAGCGCTTGCGCTGGGTCCATAGATCCCCCCACGTGGGCATGATCTCGGTCGCCACGGCGCAGCCCGGTGGTGAGGTCATTCGGCACCCCAGGGTCTTCAGGGCCAGGGTCAGCTCGTTGTCCTCTGTGAGCACGCCGGTGTCATAGACGTCTCCGGTGGTGCCGGGCAGCAGCGTTCCCCGAGCCTGCGCCACGTCGGCCAGCGTCTCGGCTCGGAAGATCGACGCCGTTCCGGTCAGGACGAACACGCGTCCGCGGCGCTGCTTGATCTGCAGCTGGTACCGCTCGTACTCGTTGCGTTGGAACTGCCCGAGCAGGCCGGCACCGCCCTCGCCGTAGAACAGACCGCCCACGGCGTCGATCCCGGGGTCGGCCACCATGACGTCGATCCCGCTCGCGAGGAACTCCGGGCTCAGGGCCGTGTCAGCATCGGCGATGAGGACGAGGTCCAGGCGGCGCAGGGTCGGAAGGACCTGCGCCAATGCCTGGTTCAGGGCCCCGGCCTTGCGACCGGTGTTGTCGACCGTCCTCATGACCTCGACACCGTTGGCGTGGGCGATGTCCACAGTCTCGTCGGTGCAGTTGTCCGCGACGACAATGACCCGATCCGGCAAGTGGGTCTGCTGTCGCAGTGCCGCCAGGGTGGTGGGAAGGGTCTCCGCCTCGTTGTGGGCGGGGAGGAGTACGACGACGGTCAGGGGCTCTCCCTCGGGGGACCACGGAAGCGCCCACGGCAGCTCGTTGCGCAGCGGGTACAGGATCCGCAAGGACGCTAGCCCCTCGAGGACGACAGAGCCGAGCGCGACGATGGTGAGTCCGAGCCCCGACAGCACGAGCAGGTCGATACGGGGCGCCTCGGGGATCGTGGCAATCGTCCACCCGAAGATGCTGAAGACCAACGGCTCGGGGTTGAAGGGATCCCCGTCGAGGTACTTCGCGACCACGGCCGTGACGCTGGCGATGGCCAGCGGGACGAGGATGACGATGAGGACGACGACTCGCGTGACGAGGCGGCCCTGACCGGACTGGACCAGGGACCGTCGGCGCGATCGAAACGAGCTCATGGAGCCATCTGATCAGAGCGTGCTGGCCGACGGCAACGGGGCATGGCAGGCTGCCACCATGACCATCACGGTGCTCTCGGGGCCGTGGGACGTCGACCGTGTCACTGACTGGCTCGATGAGACGACCATCCCCGTGCGACTTGCCACAACGGGAGACAGTGGACCGATCGTGCAGTCCCTGTGGTTCCTGCAAGACGATGGTGCTCTGTGGTGCGCTACACAGGCAGATTCACTCGTGACCCAGCGGGTGCGGCGTGACCGCCGCGTGGGCTGGGAGGTGTCTGCTGATGATCCCCCGTATCGCGGGGTGCGCGGCCGCGGGACGGTGACGGTCGTAGAGGATCCAGAAGCAGCTGGCGCCGTGCTTCAGCGCCTCATCGCACGGTACGGCCAGACGGGCACCGAGCTGGAGGCCTGGCTGATCCGCCGCATCTCCACGGAGGTCGCGCTGCGCATCGACGATCTCGTCGTCACCTCGTGGGACTACTCGCCCCGCATGTGAGGCGGCTCCGACCGGCGACTACTTGCGGTCGAGACGCACCTTGACCTGGCGGCCCTTGATCGTGCAGTGGTTCATCTCGCGGGCTATGCGCTTGGCCTTATCCGACGGCACCTCGACGAGCGAGTACATCTCATGCACGACGATGGCCCCGAGCTCCTTGCCCTTGACGTGGGCCTCATTGGTGATCGCCCCGACGAGGTCCCCGGGCGTGATGCCGGCCTTGCGTCCGAGGTTGAAGAACAGCCGGGTGCCGTCGGGCAGGCTCTTGTGACCCTTCTTGTCACCCTTCTCTTTAGGCGTTCGCTTCGGGGTGTCGTTGAAAGCATGTTCGAAGGAGTCCTCGTCGCTGTCGGCCGACTCGGCGCCCTGAGTCGACTCGTGCGCCAGGGCGATCGCCGCCGCGGCGATCTCGAAGACGTCATACTCCGCGCTCAGTTCGTCGAGCACCCCGCGGTAGCGGTCCAGGCGCTCGCTGGCGGCATCCTCCGTCAACTGCTCGCGGATCGCCGTCGCAGTGCGCTGGAGGCGCAGGCTGCGCACCTCGGAGCCGCTCGGCACCTTGGCCACATGGATCGGGTGGCCGATCAGCTTCTCAATGGAGGTGAACAGGCGCCGTTCCCGTGGCTCGACGAGTGCGATGGCCGTTCCTTCTCGGCCGGCGCGCCCTACGCGCCCGATCCGGTGCACGTACGCCTCCGGTGATACCGGGAGGTCGTAGTTGACGACATGTGTGAGTTGGCCGATGTCGATGCCGCGCGCCGCGACATCCGTGGCCACCAGCAGGTTGGTAGCGCCGGAGCGCAGCCGCGCCATCACCTTGTCGCGCTGGATCTGGGTGAGGCCGCCGTGCAGTGCCTCGGCCGGGTAGCCGGTCGCGGACAGCACCTCGGTGAGGTCGTCGACGCCGCCGCGGGTGCGGCAGAACACGATCGTCGAGCCCGGATCCTCGGCGTCGAGGATGCGTCCGAGGGCCGCGGTCTTGCGGGCGCGGGGGACGACGTACGCCGTCTGCCGCACGAGCGGGGCCTCGTCGGCGCCCTTCTTGTCCGCCTCGATCCTGACGTGCACAGGGCTGCTGAGGTGCTGACGGGCGAGCTTCTCGATGCGCTTGGGCAGCGTTGCCGAGAACAGTGCCGTCTGTCGGTCCTCGGGCGTCTTGTCGAGGATCGCCTCGATGTCCTCGATGAAGCCCATGTCGAGCATCTCATCAGCCTCGTCGAGCACCACCATTCGCACATCCCCGAGTTTGAGGACGCGGCGGTCGACGAGGTCCAGAGCGCGACCGGGGGTCGCGACGACGATGTCGACCCCTCGCTTCAGTGCCTCGATCTGCTGGCGGACCGGCGCTCCGCCATACACGGCGACGAGCTGGACGTTGTCGGCCCGGCCGTAGCGGTGCAGCGCCTGCGACACTTGGAGGGCGAGCTCACGTGTGGGGACGAGGACGAGCCCGAACGGCCCCTTGCCCCGGGCAGCGGCGTCGCGACGCTGCAGCATCGGCAGGGCGAAGGCTGCGGTCTTGCCGGTGCCGGTCGCGGCCTGCCCGAGGAGATCGAAGCCTTCGATCAGGGGCGGGATGGCCGCTGCCTGGATGGGCGTGGGCTCTTCATACCCGAGTTCACGCAGGGGTGTGAGGAGCGCGGGCTTCAGCCCGAGGTCCTCGAACGTCGTGGCCTCGTCGGCCGGCGGAGAAGTCTTCGACACCACTGAACGGTACAGGGGTCGGGAAATCGGGGAGTAGGTGACAGGCATCTGCCCGAGGTGCATCATTCGCTCATGACGTCGCCTGACTCCGCCACGGTGAGCCCTCGTCCGGCCGCCATCCTCATGACCCTGACGTACGTCACCGGCGGCGTCGGGTCCTTCATCGGCTTCTACACCCTCAGGATGGATCCGCCGTCGCTTACGCTGTCGGTGATCCTGGGTGTGACGATCCCCGGCATCCTGTCCTTCTTCCGGCATGCGGTCTATAACCGCTCGGACGCCGTTCGCGGCGGATGGGACTACGGCAAGCGCAACAACTTCCAGATCGAGGTCGGCTTGGCCAATCTCGCCTGGGGTGTGTTCGGGCTGCTGGCCGTCATCTTCGGCTGGGGGCTGGCCGCGATGGCTGCCGCATACCTGGTGAGTGGCCTCTACTTCGCTGCGGTGACGGTCTTCATCGTCGTCAGCGGTGACCTGAAGGACCGCAAGGTGGGCGGGCTCATCGGCATCGCAACCTGGGCGGCGCTCTGCCTCATCCTCGGCTTCATGGGCATGGCAGCGGCCGGATAGCTCGGGGCGCTCTAGCCTCGGACCATGCACTACTCCCCGGAACCGATCCCGTGGGCCACGGCTCGCGACCGTGGCGAGGCGTTTCTCCGACACATGGACTCCCGCCGCAGTGTGCGCATGTTCTCAGATGACCCGGTGCCTCGGGAGGCGATCGAGCTCGCCGTCGCCGCGGCCAACACCGCGCCGTCAGGTGCCCACCAGCAGCCGTGGACCTTCGTCGCCACGCAGGACGCCGACATCAAGCACCGGATCCGGGTCGCCGCTGAGGCCGAGGAGCGGGAGAACTACGAGGGCGGACGCCTGCCCGATGCCTGGCGTGATGCGATCGCTCCGCTCGGAACCTCGTCGGACAAGTCCTACCTGGACGTCGTGCCGTGGATCGTCGTCGTCTTCGCGCAGAAGTCGACGCCGATGCCAGACGGGAGCCTGCGCAAGAACTACTACGTGAACGAGTCGGTCGGCATCGCCTGCGGCCTGTTCATCGCGGCCCTGCACACCATGGGCCTGGCCACACTGACCCATACCCCCAATCCGATGGGCTTCCTGTCCGAGATCCTCGAGCGCCCTAGCACCGAGCGACCGTACATCCTTTTCCCCATAGGCCATCCCGCCGCTGACTGCGAGGTGCCCGACCTGCAGCGCAAGCCCCTGGCTGACGCCGTCACCTTCGTACCCTGAGCGCCCGCGGACCGGGTGTGAAAGGCTGGGACGGTCATGACGAGTGCAACGAACATCCGGGTCGGTCTTCTCGCCTACGGTGCCATCGGCCACGAACACAACCTCGCCGTCCAGGCGACCGACGGGCTCGACCTCACCGCCGTCGCCGATGTGAACCCCGAGCGGGTGGCCGCGGCGCAGGACCTCGCCCCGGGCGCCGCGGGCTTCTCCGACGCAACCGCGATGCTCGACTCGGGGCTGGTCGACCTCGTCGTTGTGTCCACACCTCCTGACAGCCACGCGTCGTGGGCGCGCGAGGCCCTGGACCGAGGCATCCATGTCGTCCTTGAGAAGCCCATGGCGCTCACCAGCGCCGAGTGTGATGAGCTCATGGAGTTTGCTACTTCCAAGGACCTGCTGCTCGTCGTCTACCAGAACCGCCGCTTCGATCAGGACTTCGTGACCCTGCGTTCACTCATCGACGACGGTGCCGTCGGCGAGGTGTTCCAGTACGACTCCTTCGTCGGCGGCTACTCCCGGCCCTGCGACTACTGGCACTCCGACGCGGCCGTGTCGGGGGGCGCGATCTTCGATTGGGGCTCGCACTACCTCGATCAGGTGCTCAACCTGTTCGATGAGCCGGTGGAGCACGTCACTGGCATGAACCACAAGCGGCACTGGCACCACGTCACCAATGCCGACCACGCGCAGGTCACGCTCACCTTCGCCTCCGGTCGGCAGGCCACCTTCATCCACTCAGACCTCGCGGCGGCCCGTCGCCCGAAGTACTACGTGCTCGGTACCGAGGGCGCCATCGTCGGGGACTGGAATCCCGCGGCCGAACCGGCCGTTGCTGACCTGCCGGCCCTGATCACCCGCTTCGTGCCGGGCACAGACCCGGAGCCGGTCCCGCTCGCCGACGTGCCGGCCTTCCAGTTCCACAACGAACTCGCCGGCCACCTGTTGCGCGGGGAGCCCATGCAGGTGTCCACGGCGCAGAGCCGCGACGTCGTCGCGGTCATGGAGGCTGCCGAGGAGAGCGCCCGGCAGCTGGGGCGCCCGGTCGTCCCGGTGCTCACGACCCGGGAGTAGCCGTGACCGGTGATCGCTGGACCGATCCCGTCAACTGGGGTGTCCTCGGTGTCGGCTACCTCGTCACCCAGGCGACCGCCGCGGCGATCCATGAAGCCCCCGAGGCACGGCTCGCCGTCGCGGCCGCTCGGGGTGATGTCGAGCGGGCTCTTCGTGTCGACCCGGTGCGCGCGGTCGACTCCTATGAAGCCGTCATCGATGACCCCACGATCGAGGCCGTCTACATCGCCCTGCCGAATGACCTCCACTTTCCCTGGATCCTCGCCGCCCTCGAGGCGGGCAAGCATGTGCTCTGCGAGAAGCCTCTGACCATGTCCGCCGAACAGGCTCGCATCGCGTTCGCGTCAGCGGAAGCCGGTGGTCGGCTGCTCGTCGAGGCCACGTGGTCTCGATGGCATCCGCGTATGCAGCGCATTGTCGAACTCGCCACGTCGGGTGCCCTGGGGCAGGTCACCGAGTTCCACGGCAGCTTCACCTTCGACGGTGTCCCCTCCGGCAACTACCGCCTGAACGCTGCGCAGGGCGGGGGAGCGCTGTTCGACGTGGGCATCTACCCACTCCACGCCCTCAACGCTTGCCTTCCGGGCGTCGGCGTGAGCGTCACCGAGGTGGAATATGAGGTCAATGACACCGGTGCGGACCTGACGACCAAGGCGAATCTCGTCCTCGGGGAGAGCACGCGCGCGAGCGTCCTCGCGTCGTTCGTCACTCCAGCCCAGCAGCGACTTCGCCTAGCGGGTTCTGACCTGACGATCGATGTGGATGACGATCAGGCCTACACGAGCTGGAAGCAGCCGTCGACCCTGCGCGTAGGCGACCACGTCGAAGACTTCCCGGCCGTCGACGCCTACTCCCTCATGTTCTCCGCGGTGAGCCGTCGAGTCAGGGGAGAAGACGCGTGGGTCCTCCCGCCGGATTCCTCCATCACCGTGGCTGAGTGGGTCGACGGTGTATCGGCCCACGAGGTGAAAGCCTGACCGTCTCTCGTCGCGTGTCCCCACGACCGCCGTTCCTCGCGCTTGAGGGCACGCCCGTGAACATGGGGAACTAGCCCCCCACATTGCCGGTATTTCTGTTGCTCGACTGGAGGTCTTCCTAGCGTTCACGTATCGGCGCAGGGCCGTGAACACCAGGAGGAATCATGCGAAACATCCGGACCACCATCGCGGGAATGGCAGCTGTCGGAGTCCTGGCCGCAGGCGCGGTCGCAGGTGCCGGAGCAGCGGTCGCCGATTCCGATCACCCTGACAAGGGCCGCTCGGCCGAGGCACCGGGTCAGCAGGCCAAGCCGGCCGACCAGCCGGGTGGACAGCCCGAGCAGCAGCCCGCCGCACCGGCCCGGGAGCACGGCAACGGAGGAGGCTCAGCGAGCGCCGCCGCTCACGCCCCTGCCGCAGACAAGCAGTCCAGCGATTCCGTCCCGCCGGCCGATCCGGCCTCTGAGATTGCCGAGCCCTCGGTCCCCGCTGAGCCAACTTCGCCGACCAAGGTGTGGATCTGCCACGCCGATGCTGAGCGTGGCAACGGTCACCGGCTGCTGGGCAACGGCCCCACCAAGAGCGGCTACGCCCTCATCGAGGTCTCCGAGCAGGCCTGGATCCACAGCCATCGGGCGCTGCACCCCGCTGATGTCGTCGTCGCTGGTCCGGGTGCCGGGTGCCCCTCGGCGGCGGACCCGAAGGACGACGCCAAGGACGATCCGAAGGACGAGGCCAAGGACGATCCGAAGGACGATCCGAAGGACGACGCCAAGGATGATCCGAAGGACGACGCCAAGGACGATCCGAAGGACGATCCGAAGGACGATCCGAAGGACGAGGCCAAGGACGACCCGAGTGACGAGCTGCGGGACTCGACGGAGATCCGTGAGACCCGATCGACGCAAGCTGCGGCGAATGTGGCTGCGACCGATGAGTCCGATCGCCTCTCTTTCGGCGAGCGCCCGCAGGACAGCGACAAGGTCGTCGCGGTGAGTGTCGCGGAGCGGGCCGTGCTCGCCACGCAGCAGGCTGATCGCGTAGAGCCCAAGGAGGCCGCCGTCTCCTATGCCGCCACCGTCATGCGAACCTCGACGGCCTCGGTGAACTCGTCAGACTCGGTGGACCTGTCCGGCAATGGAGCATCCGTGGAAGCCGCCGAGTGCGCGCCGGTCGCGTCCGCGACACAGCCGCTGGCCTGGTTGGCCATGGGCCTGATCGCGGGAGTCCTCCTCGGGGCGCTGGCACGCCGTCGCCGTGAGCAGAAGGATCCAGCCGGCGCCTGATGGGCGGGGCGACGCCAGGGTCTGCACCGCACGAGCGCTCATGCCAGATACGCACGCATCGCCGCCTCCAGAGCTCGTGGATACGCGCGTAGTTGCTGGACGCTGACCCATTCGTCGACAGCATGCAGCGAGCCGCCGGCCGGGCCGTAGATGACGGACGGGACACCCGCTCCCTGCCAGAGTGCGGACTCCATCCAGTAGGGGGCGCCGATGTCACTCGGCGCCGGTGCCCCGACGGCAGTGGCCACCGACCGCACCGCGTTCATGAACTCCACGGCGGCCCCTGACGCATCGGCCTCCCACGATGCCCGCTCCATCTCCAGGACGGCACTGCTGGCCACCTCGGGCATCTCGTGGTGGACACGGACGAGCAGGTCCTCGAGCTCCTTCAGGGCGTCGGAACCGGTCTCGCCGGGAAGGGTGCGCCGCTCGACCCAGGCCTGCGCGTGCGCAGCGACAGTGAAGGGTGCCGATCCACCGTTCGCCACGCTCACGATGGCGGAGCCGTGGCCCAGAAGAGGGTGACCGTCGCCTGAGGTGAGCACGGCGTCGTGGGCCTCGACCTCCAGGATCAGGCGGGCAAGGGCGGCCAGGGCATCGGCGCCCTCTTCTTTGCGCGACGTGTGGGTCGCACGTCCGATCAAGTCTGCACGCATGACCGCGAAGCCCCGGTGCGCGACAGCGAGGTCCAGCCAGGTGGGCTCGCCGACGACCGCGAGATCGGGAGTGATCCCGCGATCGGCGAGGTCCGCGATCACGGTCGGTGTGCCGACGCTCGCGTCCTCCTCGTCCGCGACGAGGGCGAGGAGCACCCGGCCACCGGCCGGCGGGTCGACGAGGAGCGCCTCGGCGGCCACGACCATGCCGGCGACTCCGCCCTTCATGTCGCAGGTCCCACGCCCGTACATCCGGTCACCGTCGATGCGAGCGGTGAACGGATCGTCCATCCCCTCCACGCCCACCGTGTCGAGGTGGCCGTTGAGCACGATCGCCGGACCCGGGCCGAAGTCCACTGACGCCAGGAGGCTGGTGCGTCCGGGCCTGCCGTCCGGCTCGAGCAGGTCGATCTCGAAACCCCGCGCCACGAGGCGGTCGGCGAGGAACTCGGCCGCGGCCCGTTCGCCGGCCGCCCCGGGGACCAAGGTCGGGTTAACCGAGTCGATCCCGACGAGTGCGGCGGTGAGGGCGACGGCGGCGTCGGGGGCGGACACCCGGTCAGTGTGTCAGTCCGTCGAGGCGGATGCGGGGGTGTTCAGCATCGGTTCGCGTCGTGAACAGCCGACGTAGACCGAGAAGCCGAGGCCCGCTTCGACTCGTGCGATGAGGCCCCTGTCATCGTCGATTCGATCCGTCATCGGCTCCTGTTCACACCTAGCATCGCCACATGAGAAACCTCCTCACCTCTGTTGCCGTGACCGGCGCGCTCGTCGCCGGCCTGGCCCTCCTCGCCGCACCTGCCTCGGCGGAGGACCTCACTCCCGTCCCGTCGAAGAGTGTCTGCTCTGGCACCTATGCCTGCATGTCGGTTAATCGGACCTCAGCACCGGCTGGCGCGACCGTGACGTTCACCGGGAAGCTGTCCGGCGATGCGATGAAGGCTCTGAAGAGCTGGACGCGAGGCTCCAACACCGTCTGCCTCGAGAGGTTCAAGCCCGCGCCGGAGAAGGACGGCAGCTGGCCCTGGACGACCATGGAAGGCGCCTGCAGCCCGGTCCGCAAGAGCGGGGAGTTCACCATCAAGGCCGAGTTCGGTCGGGTGGGCACCTACATCTACGGCCTGGAGTTCGGACCGTGCCGGTCCAACGCCGACGAGTGCGGCAATGCTGATCCGGGACTCATCGGAGCGATCAACGCCGGCAACAAGTCGTTGATGGTCGAGACGACGCCCTGAGGCAGCACGGGCGGGTGGTCGATGAGGTCCTGCGAACTCGACTAGGTTTGAGGGAGGGTGTGCTAGCCGAAGGCACGCATCCTTCGGGGCGCTAGCTCAATGGTTAGAGCTGCGGACTTTTAATCCGTAGGTTCCGGGTTCGAGTCCCGGGCGCCCTACTCGATTTCTATGCTGTCTGCCTCGTGCTGCGCGTTGTCCAGCGGGCACTACGGTGCTGTCCATGACGAACACCCCTGAGACAGTCGAGACCTGGACCAGCGGCGGCGACTTCGAGGACATCCGCTACGAACTGAGCGGTGACGGGATCGCGAAGATCACCATCTGCCGGCCCGAGGTGCGCAACGCCTTCCGTCCGCAGACGATCATGGAGATCTCCGAGGCGCTGACCCTGGCCCGCGAGGATTCGTCCGTCGGCGTCATCGTCCTCACGGGTGAGGGCCCGGATGCGTTCTGTTCCGGCGGTGACCAGCGCGTGCGGGGCGACACGGGGTACCTGACTGAGCCGGGCGAGGCAGGGGCCGTGGGTCGCTTCCATGTCACCGACCTGCATATTCAGATCCGTCGTCTCCCCAAGCCGGTCGTGGCGATGGTCGCCGGCTACGCGGTCGGTGGTGGTCACGTGCTGCACCTCGTCTGTGATCTGACGATCGCGGCGGACAACGCGAAGTTCGGTCAGGTCGGCCCGAAGGTCGGCTCCTTCGACGGTGGCTACGGAGCGTCCCTTCTGGCCGAGCTCGTCGGCGTGAAGAAGGCCAAGGAGATCTGGTTCCTGTGTCGCATGTACTCCGCGCAGGAGGCGCTGGACATGGGCCTGGTCAACACCGTCGTCCCGCTGGACGAGCTCGAGGCGACCACGATGGAGTGGTGCCGGGAGATGCTGGACAAGTCACCGTTCGCACTCCGTCTGATGAAGGCCAGCTTCAATGCGGCCGAGGATGGCTGGGCCGGGATCCAGCAGCTCGCGCACGACGCCAACCTGCTCTTCTATGCCAGCGAGGAGGCCCGCGAGGGTCGCGAGGCCTACAAGGAGAAGCGGCGGCCGGACTTCGACCGATTCCCGCGGCGCGCCTGATCCCATGGCCCGATCGGCTGCCGGCCCTGCCACCGAGGACGTCACCTTCGACGAGCTCATCGAGGCTGCCCGGGAGCTGGCCTCGTCGGGGGAGCGGCGGATCCTCGGGATCACCGGCGCTCCGGGCTCGGGGAAGTCGACGCTGGCCGAGGCCGTCGTCGAGGCCCTCGGCGGCTCCGCCGTGCTCGTCGGTCAGGACGCCTTCCACCTCTCCAACGCCGAACTGCATCGACTGGGTCGCTTCGAGCGCAAGGGTGCGATCGACACGTTCGATGCGCACGGGTACGTCAACCTGCTGAGGCGCCTGCGCGCCCGCGACGAGGACGTCGTCTACTGCGCGGTGTTCGATCGCAGCATCGAGGAGTCCCTGGCCTGCTCGGTGCCCATGCCGGCCGAGGTGCCGCTCGTCGTCACGGAGGGCAACTACCTCCTCGTGCCCGACGATCCCTGGGGACAGGTCGCCGGGCTGCTCGACGAGTGCTGGTTCGTCGACCCGTCGGAGGAGGTGCGGTTGGAGCGGCTCATCGCCCGGCACGAGGCCTTCGGCCGCACACCGGAGGAGGCGCGTGAGCGCACACTCGGCTCCGACCAGCGAAATGCCGAGCGGATCGCGTCCACTCGGCATCTCGCTGACCGGGTCGTGCGTCCGGCGAAGGTCACCCCCGCCGAAGGGCCCCCTACTTCACCGTGAGCGGCGTGAGGATCGCTGTTCCGGCCACACCGGGTGTGGACGGCTGGAACGTGCTCAGCAGGGCGTAGGTGCCCTTCGGAGCCTTGGGGCTGATCCAGTACTTCTTCGAGCGCGAGCCCTTGGTGATGAATCCGCTGCGCTTGTGGACGAGGGTCGGCTGGTCACCGTCCATGCGGAGCAGGTACTGGCGCATGCCGCCGCGCGTGCTCACCGGTGCGACCTTGAGCGTGGCCTTGAAGCCCTTGCCTCGCTTGATCTTCTTCGGCTTGGTGACAGAGAGGGAGACACCGGCGATGTTGCTCTGTCCCTCGGCGAGGATCGGTGTCGCCAGCGGATCGAATCCGGTGGCGGCGGCGAGCGCCAGCAGCGTGGGGTTGCTCTGCGGGGAGACGCGCACGGGGGTGTCGGCCACGGTGGTGCCGAGCTGCTGGCGAAGTGTGTCGAGGGCGTCGGCGGCCGCGGCACCACCGGCATCGGCGGGCACGACGGCGTCAGCGCCGTTCCCGTTCGCGGAATCAGCGGGGTCGGCGCCAGCGGCAGCCGCCGCGGCCTGGGCACCCTGGAGTGCCTCCTGGGCCTCCTGCGCCTCCTGGATGGCAGCAGCGGTCTGAGCCGGCGTCGCGTTGCCGCGAAGGTTGAGGTCGACGAGGTTCGCCGTCGCGGCCTGCACCCGAGCGATCGCGGCGTTCACGCCGAGGATCGCGCCGGCGGACGGCCCGGTGGGCGTGTGGCCGGTGATGAGCGTGACGATCGGCGGGGACGTCCTCACACGGGGATCGGTCGTGGTGGCGAGGAGCTGGTCGATGCACAGGTACTGGCCGGCGGAGCCGTTCACCACGAGGTTCGCCGTCACGTTGCCCAGGCCGAAGGACAGGACGTCGAGTTCTCGCACGCCGCTTCCGCCCGCGCAGGAGTCGACACCCGGAGCGGCGACCACCGACCTGCGGATGGAGCGCTGGGTCACTGTCTCGCCGGGAGGGCCGAAGGAGATGAGTCCAGCGGACACCTGGATCGCGCCGCCGGCCGGCACGCCCGTCGCAGTGGTGCCACCGATGATCGCCGGGGTGCCGGGGAGCGCGGGATTCACCTGCGCGTTGGTGCCGGGCTGGATGCGCCAGGTCGTGCGCGGGCCGTCGACGTTGACGACAGTCGGGCCCACCTGGCCGAGTTCATAGGCGCACAGGTAGTAGGAGTCGATCTGCGGGACGTCACCGCGAGTGGGGATGGGAAAGTCGAGGGTGAAGGTGTCGTTCAACTCGCCGAAGGGGACCGCCACGTCCCTCCCCCCGGGAGGTCGAGAGGCACCCGTGCCGCAGTCGGACGCTCGGAAGACGACCGTGGCATGGACGGTCCTGGAGTTGGTGCGCTCCCCGGCGGCGAGACGGTATGCGGGGAAGGAGATTCGGACGGTCGAGCCTGACTGCACTGCGGCGGCCCCGCCCTCGACGGAGGGGGCGACGGCTTCAGCGGCCTGCGCGGAGCCCGGCAGGGCTGCCGCAGCGATCGCCACGGCTGCCAGGCTGGTCGTCGCGCGCGCTCCCCAGCGAGTGATGGTGCGGTCTGATGCGTTCATGGTGGACCTCCCGAGGTCGCTGCCCTTGTGGCAGGACGGACGTTAGGACGTCCGGGGCCTCACCCACAGTCACACGCCGAAGATGGGATGCTGGCTACCCATCTGCACGGTGATCTCGCCATGCCTTCCAGCCCATCTGGGCGCCGACGATCAGCATGAGCACGCCGAAGAGCCCTCGGAGCAGGCCCCCGCTGAGTATCAGTGCGAGGGAGGCGCCGATGAGCGCTCCGACCATCGCCCCGATCCCGTAGCGAGCACCGTCGGCCCACTTCGTCAGTCCGGGTTTGGTGAGCCTGATCGCCCCGACCAGTGCGATGGGCACCATGACGGCGAGGGAGGTGCCGGCGGCCAGGTGCTGGGTGTAGTCGAACAGGGCGACGAGGATCGGAACGAGCAGGATGCCGCCGCCGATCCCGAACAGGGCCGACAGCAGGCCCATGCCCAGGCCGGCCGCGACGTAGCCCACCATGAGTCCTACGGCCGGGTCCTCGAGGTGGCCCACGGGGGCCTCGGGAACCCCGGCCAGTCCGAGCATGCGAATGCCGGCGATGACCACCATCACGCCGAAGAGCGACTGCAGGAGCCAGCCGGGGGAGCGCTGCATCAGGTGGGCACCCAGCCACGCGCCGGCGAATCCGCCGATGACGATGAAGAGACCGGGCCACCAGGCCACGTCACCGTTGACGGCATACCGGACGGCACCGACCGCGGCGGCCATGGCGACCATCACCAGGCTCGTCGCCTGTGCCTGCTTCTGCGGGACCTTGCGGACGAGGACGAGGAAGGGCACGAGCTGGATCCCGCCACCCACCCCGAAGATCCCGGAGAAGACGCCGACTCCCGTGCCGACTCCGAGGTCGGTCGTCGTGCGGCGGGGGCTCGTGCTCACGGCCCGAACCTAGCCGGCGCGCGTGGAGTGGCTTGTGGACCGGCCCGGGATGCGAATCGTCGTCGTCACTGTCTTTGACAGCGACATATCAAGTTGATATATAGTCTCGACATGGCGAAGCGCACGGATGTCCTCGACCACACCGTCCTTGGGGTCCTCTCTGACGGCCCGCTGCACGGGGACGAGCTGCGCAAGCGCCTGACCGCCATCCTCGGTCCCTTCCGCGCGTTGTCCTTCGGCTCGCTCTACCCGTGCCTGCACCGCCTGATGGAAGCGGGTCTTATCGCGCAGATCGATGCGGTCGGCCGAGAGGAGATCGTCGGTGTCTCGACCAAGCGCGCACGCATCGTCTACGCCCTCACGGCCGACGGCAAGGAGGCATTCGAGGCGTGGGTCGCCGATGCCGGACCGGATGCATGGGAGGACGAGGCCTTCGCCGCGCGCATGGCCTTCTTCTCCCGCACCACCGCCGAGGTGCGCCTGCGCATCCTCGAAGGCCGACGCTCCCGGCTCGAGGAGCGCCTGCGTGCCCTGCAGGACTCACTTGATCGCACCAACGAGCGCATGGACCTCTACGCCGAGCGCCTGCAGCAGCACGGCATCGAGGGCGCCGAGCGCGAGGTGTCCTGGCTCGAGGACCTGATCTCCACCGAGCGAGACACCCGTCAGGAACGCCGCGAGACCCGCGCCGTCAAGAAGGCCGCCAAACGCGCGGCCCGCAAGAGCACGACGTCAACCAGGAAGAGGAAGTCATGAGCACCAACGAGATCCGCGTCGCCATCGTCGGAGTGGGCAACTGCGCCTCCTCCCTGGTCCAGGGCGTGGAGTACTACCGCCACGCCGACCCGAACGCCCGCGTGCCCGGGCTCATGCACGTGCAGTTCGGCCCGTACCACGTCGGCGACGTGAACTTCGTCGCCGCATTCGACGTCGACGAGCGCAAGGTGGGCCTCGACCTCGCGAAGGCGATCGGGTCCTCGGAGAACAACACCATCACCATCACCGAGGTCCCGGAGACCGGTGTCATCGTCCAGCGCGGCCACACGCTCGACGGCCTCGGCAAGTACTACCGCGAGACCATCTCGGAGTCATCTGCCGAGCCGGTCGATGTGGTCCAGGCCCTCACGGACGCCGGCGTCGATGTGCTCGTGTGCTACCTCCCCGTCGGTTCGGAGGAGGCCGCCAAGTTCTACGCGCAGTGCGCCATCGAAGCCGGCTGCGCCTTCGTCAACGCGCTGCCGGTGTTCATCGCCAGCGACCCGGAGTGGGCCGCGAAGTTCGAGGCGGCCGGCCTGCCGATCGTCGGCGACGACATCAAGAGCCAGGTCGGCGCGACCATCACCCACCGCGTCATGGCGAAACTGTTCGAGGATCGCGGTGTCGTCCTCGACCGCACGTACCAACTCAACGTTGGCGGCAACATGGACTTCAAGAATATGCTCGAGCGCGAGCGCCTGGAGTCGAAGAAGATCTCCAAGACCCAGGCCGTCACCTCGCAGGTCGAGCATGACCTCGGCTCACGCAACGTCCACATCGGTCCAAGTGACTACATCGAGTGGCTTGACGACCGCAAGTGGGCGTTCGTGCGCCTTGAGGGCCGTGCATTCGGCGATGTTCCTCTCAGCCTGGAGTACAAGCTCGAGGTGTGGGACTCCCCGAACAGCGCGGGTGTCATCATCGACGCCCTGCGCGCGGCGAAGATCGCGAAGGACCGTGGCATCGGCGGTCCGCTGCTGTCGGCCTCGTCCTACTTCATGAAGTCCCCACCGGAGCAGTACTCCGACAGCGCGGCTCGCGACGCTGTCGAGGAGTTCATCGCCGCCGAAGTCGTGCGCTGAGCCACTCGCTGCCCCAGTCGATCTCTCAACTCACGCGCCGCAGCGATCGCACCAGCGTGATGATCTGATCGCGCGTCATGCCGGTCGTCTCCAGGTGAACCAAGGTCCGCCTCTTCCCAGAGGCGGCCGGCATGATGCCATCGACGTGGTAGAAGACCTGACCCTCGGGGCAGTCGGACCACGCCGGGGTCGGGTCGCTCGCACCCCGGCCGTCGATGCAGTCCTCGTAGAGGATCCTGAAGGGGCGTCCCGCGGCGGTGAACCTCCACGTCCCCGTGGTGTCGCCCGCCCCGAAGTCGCCCGTGCACTCCGGCGTAGCCTGCAGGATCGTCGCCCGGACATCGGCCGTCCGGGACTCGTACCCGACGGTAACGTTCCACTGCTCGGCGCACACCATCGACAGGCTGCCGGCTCCCGCGTACTCCATCCGCATCAGGCCGGCCTCGCGCACTCCGCGGGCTGACGGCTGGTAGATCGTCGCAGTGGCGGCGTCGGCGGCTGCGGACCAGAA
>JAURME010000058.1 GCA_030830865.1 Candidatus Nanopelagicales bacterium
CGACGACCGGCTCCCGATCGTCTCGCAGATTGTCGCGCTGGCGACCAGCTCCGCCGAGGGCATCGACCAGGTGAGCCGCACGGCGGTCTCGCGCGCCATCGAGATGGGCATCGAGCGCGGATACAGCATCCAGCAGGTCGCGCGCGGCGTTCCAGCGGAAGGCTTCCCCGGCATCAACAGCCTCGTCGAGGAGACCTACCAGAACCGGGCGCGCACCATCGCGCGCACCGAGGTCATGCGCGCGCAGAACGCGGCGAGCATCGGGTACTACCGCGAGCAGGGACTCCGGTGGATGCGCGCCTACGACCCGGACGGCGACCCTGCCGACAACTACATCGGCAGCGATGGGCGCACCTGCTCGGAGCGTAGCGGGCTGATCTACACGGCGGACGACTCGATGAGCGTTGATTCGCACCCTAACTGCCGTCTGACGTGGACGCCGATCTCGCTGACGCAGGCCGAGGAGATGGGGCTGACCGACGGCGAAGTGACGACTGAGCGCATGGCTGCGCGCGTGGAGGTACTGACCTAATGGAGCAGAAGCACTCGGCGCTCGACAACGTCAAGGTGCTCGACGAGGCTCAGGGCATCGTCGAGGCGTACACCAACACGATGGGGCAGGTCGACCTCGACGGCGACGTGATCGAGCCGCAGGCGTTCGACGCGAGCATCCAGAACAGCCTGCCGATTCCGGCGCTGGTCGGGCACAACACCACGGCCATCGTCGGCAAGGTAATCGGCGCGCGCTCGATGCCGATGGGTGACGGCACCTCGCGGCTCTACACGCGCATCCAGTTCAACATGGGCACACAGGCCGGACGCGATGCGTTCAGCAACGTCGCTGGCGGATTCGTCCGTGAGTGGAGTGTGGGCTTCAACATCCCGGCAGGCGCGGCCACGGTCGTGCGCGAGGCCGGGAAGATGGTCAGGCATATCGCCAACCTCGACTGGATCGAGGTCTCGAGCGTGCTACGCGGTGCGTCGCCAGGGACGGCCACCATCGCGGCGAAGGCCACGACGCCATCGACCACCGAGGCCGAGGACGTCGCCGTCGAGCTACTGCGCGCGCGAATGGCGTCAGCGCGATCCCGTATGGGTTCGCTCAACAACGTGATTACGAAGGGCTACCAGTAAATGGCTACTCAGGTTCAGAAGATGCGCGAGAAGGCCGAGAGCCTCCTCGTCGAGGCCGAGGCCAGCATCGCCGAGGGCGATGTCCAGAAGGCGCGCGGCATGATCGCGGAGTCTCAGCAGCTCGTCTCCGACGCGCAGGACGCCGAGAACGCGGTGATGGACATCAAGCGGCTCAAGGGCGAGTACAACCGCCCGACGAACGCCGTGCCGTTCGCCACCGAGGAAGTCGCCACCGACGCGAAGAACGAGACGCGCGCCGACGGCTATGGCCGTTCGCACGTCGACTCCAACTTCACGCCTGCCGGCTACGTCAAGGGATTGTCTCCCGCGATTCAGCCGACGTGGGTGCGCGAGAAGATGGGCGCGAACCTCAAGGCCGAGGCCGACTTCTACACCAAGACGTGGGAGACGTGGTTCCGCGATCGCACGGTCAACGCGTCGAAGTTCTACCGCAACGCCTCGGCAGCAGAGCTCAAGGCGATGCAGGAGAACACCGACAACGAGGGCGGGTACTTCGTGCCCGAGGAGTACCGCAATACCGTGATCCACAACACCGGCGTCCCCGGTGGCGTGCATCGCCCGTACTGCACGGTGATCACGACTGGCCTGAAGGACGGCTATATGCCGACCTTCGGCTCGATGAGCTGGGCCGTCATTGCCGAGGAAGCGACCTACGGCGACAACACTCCGGTTGTCGGTCAGGTTTCGTTCACCGTTCGCAAGAGCGGTGGCACGGTGAAGGTGTCCGCCGAGCTGCTCGAGGACTCGCAGGCCAACATCCCGGCGCTGCTCGCGCAGATCGCGGGCGAGGCTTCGGGCCGCTACGAAGACCAGCAGATCATCGAGGGTGACGGCTCGACCGAGGCCGAGGGGCTGCGGACGACCGGCACCGATGGGCCGGTCACGGCATCCGCCACGGCGGTCACTGTCGCCGACTACCTCGCGTGGTACTTCAACCTCCCGGCGCAGTTCCGCACGAACGCGATCGTCAGCACGACGAGCTCGTTCCTCGGCTACCTCGCGGCGGTCGGCTCGACGGCTGCAGGTGTTCACCTGCTCTCGTCGCTGCGCGAGTCTCCCGAAGGGCCGATCAGCGGCAAGCAGGTCGCGGTCTTTGACGGCACCGGCTGGGACGATGGCGCGGCTCCCGCGTCTGCCGAGGAGCTGGGTGCCATCGGTGACTTCCGAAACTACTACCTGATCGACCGCATCGGCATGAGCGTCCGTCGTGACGACTCGGTCTACGCGGCCAACGACCAGGTTGGCTTCTTCATCCGCAAGCGTGGCGATGGTCGGGTCGGCCTGGCTGACGCCTTCCGTATCTTCAAGATGAAGACCGCCTAAGTGCGGCAGGGCCGGTGCGCGGACAGCCGCGCACCGGCCACGAGAAGGAATACAAAACATGGCACCGATGTTCAGGCAGGGTTCCGTGGGTACGGTCAGCACGCTGGCGATTCCGCCGCTGGCTGGCTCACGCGCGGGCACGACAAACCCGGCAGGCGGTC
>JAURME010000059.1 GCA_030830865.1 Candidatus Nanopelagicales bacterium
CCCCGTGTCGAAGGCGCGCCTGACCTACAACACTCCGCACCTGCGGCCCTGGGGCTGGAAGGTCTGGACCTACCTGTGGACAAAGTCCATCGCGGCGGGCGCCCTCATCGTTGGTGCGCTCCTTCTGCTGCTCACCACCGAACGCTCGCTGCTGGTCACCACGATCGCACCCCTTGTGACCGAGGTCTTCCTCGTCATCACAGCGGTCCTGCTGATCTGGGATCTCAAGCGACCGGACCGCTTCCTGTTCCTCCTGGATCCACGGAAGATCAACAAGCAGTCCTGGTTGGCCATCGGCGGCATCTTCCTCAGCCTCGGTGCCGCCGTGGGGGGCCTGTGGTTCCTCGCCGGGGCCGTGACCGAGCTTGGCTGGGGAGACTTCTCCGCCGCCCTCACGCCACTCGCCTGGCTGGCCATCCCGGCGGGAGCGATGACGGCCGGCTACACGGCATTCCTGTTCGGCCAGGCCGAAGGCCGCGATCTGTGGCAGTCCCCCGTGCTGTTCTGGCACCTGCTCGCACAGGCCGTCATGGTCGGCTCGGGCGCACTGCTCGTGCTGGCGCCCCTCTTCGGTGCCTCGGACGCCGCCATCGTGTGGATGTCCTGGGCACTGGTGGCCGGTGTGGCCGCCCACCTGCTCATCACGCTGGTCGAGTTCGGGGGCAAGCACCCCACGCGCAACGCGGAGATCGCCGCCCACGCGATCACTCACGGTCGCTACAAGGTGCAGTTCTGGGGCGGGTCGATCCTGCTGTCCGTCGTCGGCGCGCTGCTGGCGCTCGGCACGGCCCTCGGTGGTGCGGTGATTCTCGCCGTCCTCGCGGGGCTGGTGGTCCAGCCCGCCCTCATCTGGCACGAGAAGGTCTTCGTCAAGGCGGGCCAGGACCCGCCGCTGTCCTGACGATCCCGCCCATAACCCGCCGACCACACACCGACAAGGGACCCACGTCATGACACCTCCTGACTCCTCCGCCACCAAGCGCGGCCCCGCCGCTTCGCCGGTCGGCGCCGACGATCCGGTGCACCACGGTCTGCGTATCCGCGAGACGGTCTCCAACTACCCGCCGGTCGACACGTGGGACGACGTCGTCATGTACGACGCCAAGGCGCACCCGCGCAAGGTCGAGAAGCACTACATGCTTGTGCCGACCACCTGCTTCAACTGCGAGTCGGCCTGCGGTCTTCTCGCCTACGTCGACCGCGAGACCAGGGAAGTCGTCAAGCTCGAGGGCAACCCGGCGCATCCGGGATCGCGCGGCCGCAACTGCGCCAAGGGCCCGGCCACGCTGAACCAGATGTCCGACCCGGATCGCATCCTCTACCCGCTCAAGAGGGCCGGTAAGCGCGGTGAGGCGAAGTTCGAGCAGTGCTCCTGGGATGAGGCGATGGACGACATCGCCGGCCGCATCCGCAAGGCGATCCAGGAGGACCGCCGCAACGAGATCATGTACCACGTCGGCCGCCACGGCGAGGACGGCTTCATCGAGCGCGTGCTGCTCACGTGGGGCGTGGACGGCAACAACACCCACACCAACATCTGCTCCGGCGGTGCCCGGTTCGGCTACTCGACGTGGGGTGGCTTCGACCGTCCGTCGCCGGATCATGAGAACGCAAAGGTGATCCTGCTCCTGTCGGCCCATCTGGAGGCGGGTCACTACTTCAATCCGCATGCCCAGCGCATCATCGACGCGCAGGTGCACGGCAACGCCAAGCTCATCGTCGTCGACCCGCGTCTGTCGAACTCGGCGGCCAAGGCCGACGAGTGGGTATCGCCCTGGCCGGGCACCGAGGCCGCCATGCTCCTGTCGATCGCCGCGTACCTGCTGCGCACCGACGCCGTCGCCTGGGACTACATCGAGCGCTGGGTCAACTGGTCCACGTACATGGAGAACAAGCACCCGGATCAGGATCCGAAGGACTTCGAGGCCTTCACGCAAGCGCTGACCGAGGACTACCAGCAGTACACCTTCGAGTTCGCCGCGCAGGAGTGCCGCGTGCCGGCAGAGCAGATCGAGAAGGTCGCGAAGATCGTCGCGGGCTGCGACCGCAAGCTCGCGGCGCACACGTGGCGTTCCGCGACGGCGGGGAACCTGGGCGGCTGGGCCGTCGCTCGGGCGCTGTTCTTCCTCACGGTGCTCACCGGCTCCGTCGGCGAGAAGGGCGGCACGAGCCCCAACGGCTGGAACAAGTTCATCCCGCACGGCCCGTCGATGCCCGGCGGCCACAACTCGTGGAACGAGCTGCTCTGGCCGTCGGAGTTCCCGATGTCCACCAACGAGCTCTCGATCCTGCTGCCGCACTTCCTCATGGACGGTCGGGGCAAGGTCGACACGTACTTCTCCCGCGTCTACAACCCGGTCTGGACCAACCCGGACGGCTTCTCGTGGATCGAGGCGCTGTCGGACGAGGACAAGGTCGGCTGCCATGTGGCCATGACACCGACGTGGAACGAGACCGCGATCTTCGCGGACTACGTCCTTCCATTCGGCCACAGCACCGAGCGCCACGACACCCAGTCGTACGAGCAGTACGCGGGCAAGTGGCTCGGCTTCCGTCAGCCGGTTCGTCGCGTCGCGCTGGAGAAGCTCGGCGAGATGATCTCCGACACCCGCCAGTCCAACCCGGGCGAGGTGTGGGAGGAGACCGAGTTCTGGATCGAGCTCTCGTGGCGCATCGACCCGGACGGCTCACTGGGCATCCGCAAGTATTTCGAGACCCCCGGGCAGCCGGGCAAGAAGGTCACGGTCGATGAGTATTACGGCTGGATCTTCGACAACCAGGTGCCCGGACTCCCGGAGAAGGCCGAGAAGGAGGGTCTGACCCCGCTGGAGTACATGCGCAAGTTCGGCGCGGTCGAGATCGCCAACGGCCTCTACCGGCAGGACGAGCGGATGCTCACCCCCGCCGAGCTCGAGGGCGCGACCCCGGACGAGGAGGGCGTGCTGCGCAAGCCGATCACCCCGGAGACGCAGAAGCCGCTCGTCGGGGAGCCTGGTGCAGTCGGCATCCGGCTCGAGGACGGACGTGATGTGTTCGGCTGGCTCACGCCGTCGCGCAAGCTGGAGCTCTACTCGCCGTCGATCGCCGACTTCGGCTGGCCCGAGCTCGCGGTGCCCTGCTACATCAAGTCGCACGTGCACCACGACGGCATGGACCATGCGAAGGGTGATTTCGCCCTCGTCCCGACTTTCCGCCTGCCGACGCTCATCCACACTCGCTCGGGCAACGCCAAGTACCTGAACGAGATCAGCAACAAGCACCCGATCTGGATGAACAACGTCGACGCCAAGGCTCTCGGCCTCGACACCGGTGACATGGTGCGGGTCAACACCGACATCGGCTACTACGTCGCACGCATCTGGGCCACCGAGGGCATCAAGCCCGGGGTCATCGCCATGTCCCACCACATGGGCCGTTGGCGCACCACTGACGACGCCGGCAGCCGCTGGGTCACCGGCAAGGTCGACGTCGGTCGGCTCGAGGACGGCCGGTGGCGACTGCGCTACAAGGAGGGCGTCCGTCCCTTCGTCAGCGACGACCCCGACTCGATGCGCATCACGTGGGAGGACCCGGGCGTGCACCAGAACCTAGCCTTTCCGGTGCACCCCGACACCCAGTCCGGCATGCACTGCTGGCATCAGCGGGTTCGGGTCGAGAAGGCGCACGACGAGGACAAGTACGGCGATGTCGTCGTCGACACGAAGAAGTCCCGCGAGGTCTACAAGGAGTGGATGTCCTGGACGCGGCCCGGACCGAACAAAGACGGCCTGCGCCGCCCGCTGTTCATGATGCGCCCGGTCATGCCCCAGGTGCAGGCCTACTACGTCGACGGCCGGATGCCGCAGTCGTAGTCGAAGGTCAGCACTCCACGGGATCAGAGAGACATCATGGGAATCGTCATCGGGGCAGTCGTGTCCTTCTTCGCCATCTTCATCGGCATGGCCGTGGGCATGTTCGGCGGTGGAGGATCGATCCTCACCACTCCAATGCTCGTCTACGTCGCCGATTTCGAGGCCAAGCCCGCGATCGCGGCTAGCGCGGTCCTGGTCGCTGTCACGTCTCTGATTGGCCTCATCCAGTACGCGCGCAACAAGCAGGTCCAGTGGCGTACCGGCCTGCTCTTCGGCTTCGCCGGCGTGACGGGTGCGCTCCTCGCCGGTCAGGTCGGCCAGCGCCTCCCGGGAAACCTGGTCCTGGTCCTGCTCGGCGTGATGATGGTGGTCACCGCCATCGCGATGATCCGCGGTCGCAAGGAGATGACCAGCAAGCACCACGAGGGCCTGCCGCTGTTCCGCATCCTCCTCGACGGTTTCGTCGTCGGTATCGCCACGGGTCTCGTCGGTGCCGGCGGCGGGTTCCTCGTCGTCCCCGCCCTCGTCCTCCTCGGCGGCATCCCCATGCAGATGGCGGTCGGCACGTCCCTGCTCGTCGTCATGATGAAGGCCATCGCGACGTTCATCAGCTACCGCATCAAGTTCTTCGGCGAGGACGGGTTCGCAACGGTCAACCCGGAGACGAGCTTCGACTGGGGAGTCACGCTGCTGATGATCGGTTTTGCCATCATCGGTGTGCTCATCGGTGTTCGAGTGGCGCGCAAGATCGATCCGGACCGGCTCCGCAGTCTGTTCGGCTGGTTCGTCCTCGTCGTGGGTTCGTTCACACTCATCGACAAGTCCCACGCCGTGACGACGATCGGGGACTACGCAAATGAGTCGTCCGGGCATCTGATCATCGTCGTGATCATCGCCTTCCTGGTCGCGCTCGGTGCCGCCGTGGCCTTCACCATCACGAAGCGGCGCAAGGATGCCAAGCAGGCGCGCATTCCCAGCGACTTCGCGTAGCCGGCGCGTGGGTGATGTCCGGCCGGTGACAGGATCACCGGTATGACAGTCCTGCGGGAGGCCGCCTGGTCCTCCGCCCGTGCCGCCGCCCGTCTCGTCGCCAAGCGCGTCGACTCCGAGTGCGTGCCGGTGGCTGATCTCGACGGCCGCGTGCTGGCCGAGGAACAGCATGCGCTGTGCCGACTCCCCTCCTTCGACTCCTCGGCCATGGACGGATGGGCCGTCGCCGGAACGGGACCCTGGGAAATCGTGGGTGACGTCGCCGCAGGCCACCCGTGGCAGGAGCGCCTGGAGCCGGGCACCGCAGTCCGCATCGCCACCGGCGCCGTCGTGCCCGAGGGAGCCGGCCACGTGCTGCGCTGGGAGCGTGCGTCCGTCGAGCAGGGCCGTGTGACTGGCGACCTCGGGCCGGGCACCGACATTCGGCCCGCCGGCGAGGAGGTCGAGGTCGGTGACCTCATCGCGACCGCCGGAACCCAGGTCTCGCCTGCCCTCGCCGGATTTCTCGCCGCGACAGGTCACGACGCCGTCGAGGTGGTCCGTCGGCCGCGCGTGGCCCTCGTGCTGCTGGGGGATGAGCTGTTGTCCTCTGGCGTCCCGGCGAGCGGGCGCGTCCGCGACTCCCTCGGCCCGCAACTGCCGGGCTGGGTCAGCCGCTGCGGGGCCGAAGTGGTGGTCCGCCATCAGGTGGCCGACGACCTCGACTCGGTGCTGACGGTGCTGCGGTCGGCGGCCGACGAGGCGGACCTCGTCATCACGACGGGCGGCACAGCCGAGGGGCCGCGTGACCACGTGCACGGGTCAATCGAGAGCCTGGGCGGTCGGCTGGTCGTGGACCGCGTCGCCGTCCGTCCGGGTCACCCGATGCTTCTGGCGACCCTGTCCCGCGGTGATCGCACGGTCCCGCTCGTGGGGCTGCCGGGAAACCCGCACTCCGCTGTGGTGGGGTTCGTCACCCTCGCGATGCCGGCGATCGACGTTCTTCTGGGCCGCACGCCGGCTCCGGTGGTGAAGGTGACCGCGGGGGAGGAGCTTCGGGCTCCCGCGGGGCACACCCGCCTGATCGCCGGCAATGTCAGCGATGGGATCTTCCAGCTCTCGCCGTATGGCGGGTCAGCGATGCTGAGGGGTCTGGCGCAGTCGAGCGGCTTCGCGATCGTGCCCGAGGGTGTCCGGTCCCGCGGCTCCGTCGTCGAATGGCTTCCACTCCCGTGATGCATCGGTAGCGTGGCCGCGTGAATCAGCGATCGGCGGGAGTACCGGAGTCCCGTGGGCGGTCGCGCTCCCACCCCTTGCCCATGGTGATCGTCCTGTCGATGTCCCTTGGCTGGAATCGTGCGCGGATCACCGCGGATGCAGCTGCAGCGGAGTAGCGTGCAGTAACTGAACCGCCCATGGCCAGCGCTCTGTTGAAGGGATCACGAGTGGACGACGAGCGCACACCGGACGAGCGATCTGGTGGCAGTCCGACCCGCACGCAGGTGACATTCGTCCCGGCCAACGTATGGCGCGTCGGCCTGGTGGTCCTCGCGGTCTTCGGACTCGGGCTGCTCATCAACTTTGTCCTGGACGACGGCGGTGCCGTGTTGTTCACGGTGCTGATGTCATGGTTCGCCGCGATCGCCATGGCGCCTGTGGTGCGCTGGCTGTCCCAGTGGATGAGGCGCGGCGTGGCCACGATGATCGTGATGGTCTCGGCGATCCTGTTCGCCACTGTCTTCTTCCTGATGTTCGGCGCACTGTTCGTCGACCAGCTCGTGCAACTGGTCCTGCTCATTCCCGACCTCATTGACGAGGCGATCATGTGGGCCAACGCGACCTTCAACCTCACGCTGTCTCAGGAAAGCATCCTGGACATGGCCGGCATCAGCACCGAGGACATGGCAGCCACGGCGGCTCAGCTGGGACTGGGCCTGCTGGCCTTCATCGTGTCTCTGATTGGCAGCATCTTCGGCATCTTCACCTTCGCGCTCTTCACGTTCTACCTGTCGGCCGACATGCCGCGCTTCGAACGTTGGGTCGCCAGCCTCTTTCCTCCGCGTATGCAGGACGTGGTGATGACGATCTGGCGCACTACCGCGCAGAAGACCGGTGGCTACATCGGAGCACGCGTGATCCTGGCGGCGATCAACTCCTCCACGAGTGCGATCGTCTTTGTGATCATCGGCATGCCGTACTGGCTGCCGCTGGCTCTGTGGACGGGCATCGTGGCCCAGTTCGTCCCGACGATCGGCACCTACATCGCCATCGTGCTGCCGGTCATTGTCGGCCTCTTGAGCGGCAGTCCCTGGATCGGCGTCGCGGCCCTCATCTGGGCGGTGCTCTACCAGCAGGTGGAGAACCTGACCATCGAGCCGAAGATCAGCGCCAAGGCGGTCGACGTCAACCCGGCCGTCGCCTTCGGCTCGGTCCTGCTGGGTGCCGCGCTCTTCGGTGTCGCGGGCGCCTTCCTCGCGGTGCCGGTGGCGG
>JAURME010000060.1 GCA_030830865.1 Candidatus Nanopelagicales bacterium
CTGCGAACTGTGCGCCTGGGCCTGCCCGGCCGATGCGATCTTCGTCGAGGGCGCTGACAACTCCGAGGGGGAGCGCTTCTCCCCGGGGGAGCGCTACGGCCGCGTGTACCAGATCAACTACCTGCGCTGCATCTTCTGCGGCCTGTGCATCGAGGCGTGCCCCACGCGCGCACTCACCATGACGAACGAGTACGAGCTCGCCGACGACAGTCGGGCCAAGCTGATCTTCGAGAAGCAGGATCTCCTCGCCCCGATGCTGCCGGGCATGGTCGCCCCGCCGCACGAGATGTACCCCGGCATGTCGGAGCGCGACTACTACGCCCAGAAGGTCACCGGTTCATCGCCCGAGCAGGTGACCACCGGGACCGGAGAGACTGTGGAGGAGACGGCGTGATGGCGCCCCTGGCCGATGCGGCCACTGACGTGAACACCGGCGAGCAGATCGTCTTCTGGGTCACGGCGATCCTCTCGGTCGCCGGGGCCCTGGGCATGATCCTGTCCCGCAAGGCCGTCCACAGCGCACTGTGGGTGGCCCTCACGATGGTCAACCTCGCGATCCTCTACGTCGCCAACTCGGCCCCCTTCCTGGGAATGGTCCAGGTCGTCGTCTACACCGGCGCCGTCATGATGCTGTTCCTGTTCGTCCTCATGGTCGTCGGCGTCGACTCCTCGGACTCCCTCATCGAGACCATCAAGGGGCAGCGGCTGGCGTCGATCCTGCTCATCCTCGGCATCGGCATCCTGCTGGTCTGGGGCATCGGCAACGCCATGGTCGAGTCGACAAGCGTGGGCCTCGACGGCGCCAACGACGAGCACGGCGGCAACGTCCAGGGCATCGCGAACCTCATCTTCACGCAGTACCTGCTCGTGTTCGAACTCACGTCGGCCCTGCTCATCACCGCCGCCATGGGCGCGATGGTCCTCGCGCACCGCGAGCGCTGGACCGCCCGTCCCACGCAGCGGGAGCTGTCCGAGGCGCGGTTCACCAACGGCAGTCATCCGGGCAACCTGCCGAACCCGGGCGTGTACGCCCGGCACAATGCCGTCGACACCCCGGCACTGCTGCCCGACGGCGGGATCAGCGACATCAGCGTCCCGGGTCCCGTCCGGGCCCGCGGTGATGAGCGGTCGTTCGACCGAGTCGACATCGAGGAGGTCCGCGCGATCTCCGAGGGCGAGACCACGATGCCGGACGGAGAGCGCTGATGAATCCCGAGAACTACATCATCCTGTCTGCTGTCCTGTTCACGATCGGCGCGCTCGGAGTCCTCGTGCGGCGCAACGCGATCATCGTGTTCATGTCGGTCGAGCTCATGCTCAACGCCGCCAACCTCGCGTTCGTCGCCTTCGCGCGCATGAACGGCAACCTTGACGGCCAGACCGTCGCCTTCTTCGTCATGGTGGTCGCGGCCGCGGAGGTCGTCGTCGGCTTGGCGATCATCGTGACGATCTTCCGCACAAGGCGCTCGGCGTCGATCGACGAGCCGAACCTGCTGAAGTACTGATACCTGCTGTGATCCCGACAATCGATAGGACCGCGCTGTGACCGAGTTGATGCCCGCTGAGGGGGTGTTCTCCCTCATCTGGCTGCTGATCGCGATGCCGCTGGCCGGCGCCACCGTGCTTCTCGTCGGCGGTCGCCGCACCAACGCCTGGGGTCCCTACCTCGGCATCCTCACCGTCTCGGCCTCGGCCGTCCTCGGCTGGATCATGCTCGTGGCGATGATGGGGAACTCCCCGGAGGAGCGGACCTTCGACCAGACCCTCTTCTCCTGGGTCTCTGTCGGTGACTTCCAGGCCGACATGGCGTTCCAGTTGGACCAGCTGTCGATGGTGTTCGTCCTGCTGATCACCACCGTCGGCGGCCTGATCCACATCTACTCGCTCGGCTACATGTCGCACGACCGGGATCGCCGGAAGTTCTTCGGGTTCCTCAACCTGTTCGTCGGCGCGATGCTCATCCTGGTCCTGGCCAACAACTACCTGCTCCTCTACGTGGGCTGGGAGGGCGTGGGCCTGGCCAGCTACCTGCTCATCGGGTTCTGGCAGTACAAGCCCTCAGCGGCGGCCGCCGCGAAGAAGGCCTTCGTCATCAACCGTGTCGGTGACGTCGGCCTGAGCCTGGCGATCATGCTCATGTTCATCACCTTCGGCTCGATCGGCTTCCAGGACGTCTTCGGGGCTGCCGGCGAGGCCAGCGACGGCACCCTCAACGCGATCGGCCTGCTGCTCCTGCTCGCGGCCGCCGGCAAGTCCGCGCAGTTCCCGCTGCAGGCGTGGCTGCTCGACGCCATGGAGGGCCCGACCCCGGTCTCGGCACTCATCCACGCCGCGACCATGGTCACCGCCGGTGTCTACCTCATCGCTCGCTCGAACGCGATCTTCAACCTCGCGGAGATCGCCGCCCTGACGGTGGTGATCGTCGGTGTCGTCACCATGTTCATGGGCGCGATCATCGGTTCGGCCAAGGACGACATCAAGAAGTCCCTCGCCGGCTCGACGATGAGCCAGATCGGCTACATGGTCACCGCCGTCGGTCTCGGGCCGGTCGGCTACGTGTTCGGCATCTTCCACCTGCTCACGCACGGTGTGTTCAAGGCCGGGCTGTTCCTCGGCGCCGGTTCTGTCATGCACGGCATGAACGACAACGTGAATATGCGGCGCTACGGAGCGATCCGCACGGTCATGTTCATCACGTTCATCACCTTCGCCGCCGGCTGGCTGTCGATCATGGGCATCCCGCCCTTCTCGGGCTTCTGGTCCAAGGACGAGATCATCCACGCCGCCTTCGAGCAGAACACCCTCACCGGCATCCTGCTCATCATCGGCGCGGGCATCACCGGCTTCTATATGACGCGGATGTTCATCATGACCTTCCTGGGCAAGGCCCGATGGGAGGACGACGTCCACCCGCACGAGTCCCCGAAGGTGATGACGATCCCCCTGATCATCCTGGCGATCGGCTCGGTCTTCCTCGGCATGGCGCTGCTGTTCTGGGGCAACATCGAGACGTGGCTCGAGCCGGTGGTGGGCTACGAGTCGAAGGAGGCCCCGATCTCGACGGGCGTCGCCATCGCACTCGGCCTGCTGGCCGTGGGCATCGGTGTCCTGATCGCCTACCTGCAGTACCAGCGCAAGCCGATCCCGGTCGAGGCGCCGCACGGGTCCTGGCTCACCCGGGCCGCACGTGAGGAGCTCTACGGCAACCAGGTGAACAACGCCCTGGTGGTCACGCCCACCCTGGTGGCCGCCAAGGCCGCCACGGCAGTCGACGCCAAGGGCATCGACGGGCTGGTCAACGGCAGTGCGGCCTTCGTCGGGGCGCTCTCCGGACGCCTCCGCCGCTACCAGACCGGTTTCGCCCGCTCCTACGCACTGTCGATGGTGGGTGGCGCCGTCCTTGTCGTCCTGGCCCTGATCCTGGTGGGTGCATCGTGAACTTTCCCTGGCTGACCACCCTGATGGTGGTGCCGCTCATCGGTGCGGTCATCGTTGCGCTGCTGCCGCGGGGCCGCGATGCCCTCGCCAAGCAGATCGCGCTGGTCTTCTCCTTCGCGGTGCTCGCCCTGACCGTCGTGATGGCGCTGCAG
Source organism: Candidatus Nanopelagicales bacterium (assembly GCA_030830865.1). GTDB lineage: Bacteria > Actinomycetota > Actinomycetes > S36-B12 > S36-B12 > UBA10649. The sequence goes on from JAURME010000060.1 coordinate 3,591, forward strand.
TTCTCGGCAGACTCCGCTGAGCGCTTCCAGTTCGTGGAGTCCCACCCGTGGATCCCGGCGTTCGGCATCTCGTACGCGGTGGGAATCGACGGCATCAGCCTGGTGCTCATCGCCCTGGCCGCTGTCCTGGTTCCCATTGTGATCATTGCGGGCTGGAACGACGTCGACTCGGGCAGCCGAGGCACCGTGAAGGGCTACTTCGCGCTGATCCTCGTCCTCGAGACGCTGATGATCGGTGTGTTCGCCGCGACCGACGTCTTCCTGTTCTACGTCTTCTTCGAGGTCATGCTGGTCCCCACCTACTTCCTCATCGGGCGATTCGGCGGCCCCCAGCGGTCGTACGCGGCGGTCAAGTTCCTCATCTACAGCCTCGTCGGTGGTCTGTTCATGCTGGCGGCGTTGATCGGGCTCTACGTCGCCTCGGCGCAGCTCACCGGCACGGGAACGTTTGACTTCGCCGCCCTGGTCGGCCTTGACATCAGCCCGGACCTGCAGAAGTGGCTTTTCCTCGGCTTCTTCCTCGCCTTCGCCGTCAAGGCACCACTGTGGCCGTTCCACACGTGGCTGCCCGACGCGGCCGCAGAGGCGAAGCCCGGCACCTCGGTGCTGCTGATCGGCGTGCTCGACAAGGTCGGAACGTTCGGCATGATCCGCTACTGCCTGGAGATCTTCCCGGCGGCGTCGGAGTTCTATGCCCCGATCGTCATCGCCCTTGCGCTCATCGGCATCTTCTACGGTGCCCTGCTCGCCCTGCGCCAGCACGATATGAAGCGGCTGTTCGCATACTCGTCGATGTCGCACTTCGGATTCATCACCCTGGGCATCTTCGTGTTCACCTCGCAGGGGCAGAGCGGCTCTGTCGTGTACATGGTGGCCCACGGCCTGTCGACAGCGGCGCTGTTCCTCACGGCCGGGTTCCTCATGGCCCGGGCCCACGGCTCGAGTCTGATCTCCGACTACTCCGGGGTGAACAAGACGGCGCCGGTGCTGGCCGGGTTCTTCCTGGTCGCCGCGCTGTCGTCGCTGGCACTGCCCGGCATGGTGTCGTTCATCGGCGAGTTCCTCGTCCTGCTGGGCGCCTTCGAGCGCTACATCTGGGTGGGTGCGGTCGCCACGGTGGGCATCGTCATCACGGCGGCATACGTGCTGCGCCTCTACCAGAAGTCGATGACCGGCCCACTCAAGCCCGGACTCGAGGGCATGCGTGACCTCGGCGGTCGCGAGGTCCTCGCCCTCGCGCCGATCGCCGTTCTCACGATCGTCCTGGGCTTCTTCCCGGCCCCGCTGACCAACGTCATCAACCCCGCCGTCGATCGCGTCATGACCACGGTGGGTGCCACGGATCCGGCCCCCACGGTCCCATCAGCCGGCCTTCCCGCGGAAGGATCTGACCAGTGAGCCGCATGCCTTTGATCGACCCGGTCCTCCCGGCGTTCACGACCCCGTCGATCAACTACTACGCGATCGCGCCGATCCTCATCGTGTTCGGTGCCGCGGTGGTCTCGGTTCTCGTCGAGGCCTTCGTGCCACGCCGTGGGCGTCGGGTCACCCAGCTCGTCCTCGTCATCGCTTCGATCGTTGCGGCGTTCGCTGTGACGCTCGACCTGCGTGGCACGCGCCTGGTCACGGGCGAGGGTGCGATCGCGGTCGACGGTCCGACGCTGGTCATGTGGGGCGCGCTGCTCCTCATCTCGCTCCTTGCGGCGTTCCTCATGGCCGAGCGGACGATCGACCCACTCGGCGATGCCTTCGCAGCACGTGCCTCGTCGCTGCCCGGCTCGGAGGATGAGCGGCAGTTCGCGGCCCGCGGGTACCTCCAGACCGAGGTCTGGCCCTTCCTCCTCTTCGCGCTCACCGGAATGCTCGCCTTCGTCGCTGCGAACGACCTGCTGATGATGTTCGTGGCCCTTGAGGTCATGTCGCTCCCGCTGTACCTGTTGGCCGGCATGGCTCGACGTCGTCGCCTGCTGTCGCAGGAGGCAGCGCTGAAGTACTTCCTCCTCGGCGCCTTCTCCTCGGCCTTCTTCCTCTATGGCGCGGCCCTCATCTACGGCTACAGCGGATCGATCGGGTTCGTCGCCATCTCGGACACCCTCACCGCCAAGACGGCGGAGGGCAGCCTGCTGGCCATCGGTCTGGCCCTTCTGATGGTGGGCCTGCTGTTCAAGGTCGCGGCGGTGCCCTTCCACCAGTGGACGCCGGACGTGTACCAGGGAGCGCCGTCGCCCGTCACCGGCTTCATGGCGGCGACGGTCAAGATCGCAGCCTTCGGCGCGATCCTGCGGCTTCTGTACGTGGCCTTCGGTGGCATGCGCTGGGACTGGCAGCCGATGCTGTGGATCATCGCCGCGCTGACGATGCTTGTGGGCTCGATCATCGCGATCACCCAGAGCGACATGAAGCGCATGCTGGCCTATTCATCCATCGCGCAGGCCGGCTTCATCCTCGTCGGAGTGATTGTCGCCACCCCGCAGGGGCTCGGCGCGTCGCTGTTCTACCTGATCGCATACGGATTCACCACGATCGGCATGTTCGCCGTCATCATGATGGTGCGCAATGCATCAGGGGAAGCCACATCGTTGGCTGAGTGGCGAGGTCTGGGGCGCAAGTCGCCCTTGGTCGCGGGAGTCTTCTCGCTCTTCCTGCTGTCGCTGGCGGGCATCCCGCTGACCAGTGGCTTCGTCGGGAAGTTCGCGGTCTTCGCCGCGGCCATCGACGCCGGCGCCGTGTGGCTGGTGATCATCGGCGTGGTGGCGAGCATCATCGCGGCCTTCTTCTACGTGCGCGTCGTCGTCCTGATGCACTTCGCCGACCCGACCGAGGAGACCGCCTCTGTCGCCATCCCCTCGGCGTTCACCACCGTCACGCTCACCGCCGCCACGGTGATGACCATCGCCCTGGGCATCTTCCCCCAGTGGCTGCTGGACGTCATCGAGCAGGCGGGCGTGTTCATCCGGTAGTACGTTGGCGAGATGAGCGACGCACCCCTCGGGCTTCCCCTGCCCGACGCCGAACTGGAGGCCTGGTTGGCCGCTGGTATGGCGGACGTCGAGAGGGAACTGCAGGAGGCCGTCGCGAGCGACGATGCGTTCGTCGCGGATGCATCCCGGTACCTCGTCGATGCGGGTGGCAAGCGGTTCCGTCCGCTTCTGGTCCTCCTGGCCGCGCAGTTCGGTGATCGGTCGGCCTGGGGTGTCGTGCCGGCCGGCGTCGTTGTCGAGCTGACCCATCTCGCGACGCTGTATCACGACGACGTCATGGACGAGGCCCAGCTGCGACGTGGGGCGGCATCCGCCAACTCCCGGTGGGACAACAGCATCGCGATCCTGACCGGTGACTTCCTCTTCGCCCGCTCATCGAAGATCCTCGCCGAACTCGGGCCGGAGGCCGTCCGCATCCAGGCGTACACGTTCGAGCGACTGTGCAAGGGGCAGATCCGCGAGACCATCGGGCCACGCGAGGGCCAGGACCCGGTGGAGCATCACCTGGAGGTCATCGCGGACAAGACCGGCTCGCTGATCGCGGCCTCGGGACGCTACGGCGCGCTCATGGCCGGAGCAGAGCCCGAGCACGTCGAACTGCTCACCCAGTTCGGGGAGCGCATCGGGGTGGCCTTCCAACTGGCCGATGACCTGGTCGACATCACGTCGGAGTCTCTGCAGTCCGGCAAGACACCCGGCACCGACCTTCGGGAGGGCATCCCGACCCTCGCCGGCCTGATCGCCCTGGCCAGTGAGGACCCGGCGGACGCCCGGTTGCAGGATCTGCTCAGCCGGCCACTGCCTGACGATGCCGAGCACGCCGAGGCCCTCGCATTGCTGTGTGCGCACCCAGCGGTTATGGAGGCTCGCAAGGAGGCCCACGGCTGGTCGGACTCGGCGCGAGAGGTGCTCGACGGCCTCCCCGCCGGACCGGCACGTGATGTGCTCGCCCTCCTGTGCGACTACGTCGTCTCCCGCACCAGCTGACACAGATCTGCGCTGCTTCGCGCGCGGCCGGGGAACGTGCACCGCAGTTGTCTAGATGACTGATAGCGTCAGGACGTGACGACAACTCTCCTGCGGCCCGTCCACGATCGGCCGACTCTCGTCGCGTTCGCCACGCAGGGCACGTGGTCATGGTTCGTGTACGGCTTCGGAGCCAGCCTCGCCCTGTTGCGCGATGACCAGGGGACCAGCGCCTGGCTCGGTGGCCTGCATGGCACGGCTCTGGCTCTCGGTGGGGTCATCGGAGCTCTCGCGACTCCCGCCTTGAACCGGCGCTTCGGGCGGGGTGCCATGATGCGCGCCTCGGTCATCGGCATGGCGCTGTGCATCGTGTGGTTCCTGTGGCCCGGTACTGCGGTCGGCGGCACTCTTGCGGCTGTCTTCGTCACCTGCTTCTTCGGCAACATCTCCGTCGTCTGTGTCAGCGCCTTCATCGCTGACCACCAGGGGGCCGCGAGTCCCGCGGCCTTCACCGAGAATCTGGGCATCACCGCCTTCGCCGGACTCCTGGCTCCCCTCGCGGTGGGAGTGGCAGCAACGTCCGTCCTCGGGTGGCGCGCCGGTCTTCTGCTGGCAGTCGTGGCCTTCGCCGTGATCGAAGTCGTGCGCGGGCGCCATCTGAGCGTCTACGGCACGTCAGCGGAGCCCGGTACGCAGCGGGACAGGAGCCCGATGCCTGCCCTCACGTGGTGGGCGCTCATCGCCGGAACGTGCTACATCGGGGCGGAGTTCTGCCTCAGTCTGTGGGGAGTGGACCTTCTGCGTGATCGCGGAGGGCTCAGTCCCGCGGCTGCGGCGGCGGGACTGTCAACCGTGCTCGGAGGCATCTTCGTGGGGCGCGTCCTCGGGCTTCGCCTCACCGAGCGCGTCAACCCGGAGCGGTTGCTGCGGGGGGCTCTGGTGATCGGACTGGCTGCCTTCAGCGTCGCGTGGTTGGCGACGTCTGCTCCCGTGCTGCTGACAGCCTTCTTCTTCACCGGCGTGGGTCTGGCCCTCGTGTGGCCGATGAGCATGACGCGGATCATGTTCTCGGCCCAGGGTCGCAATGATCGCGCCGCTGCGCTCACACTGGCGATGGTCACCGCCGCCATCGGTGCGGCGCCGTTCGCCTTGGGGGCGTTCAGCGAGATCGTCGGGATCCACACTGCCTTCCTGATCGTCCCTGCGCTCTTGGCCACATCACTCGTGCTGGTTCTCCTGCGACCCGTCTCCCGTTGATCGACTAGTCCGGCTCGATGACCTCGAGCCGAGTCAGTCGAGATCGACTGGCCCGCAGGCCATCGACGCTCATGACGGCGAGCGAGATCCACACGAGCAGGAAGCCGATCCACCGGCCCGTCGTCATCAGTTCACCAAAGATGACCACGCCGATGAGGAACTGCAGCACCGGGGTGATGTATTGAAGGAGGCCGAGTGTGGAGAGAGGGATCCGAGTGGCCGCACCGCCGAACGCGAGCAGCGGCAGCGCCGTGACGAGGCCGAGAAGGACGAGCAGCACGGCCGTCCACGGATCTCCGGACGTCAGCCCGGATTCACCCCGAGCGGCGAACCAGATCATGACCACGACGGCGATGGGCGCCAGTGTCGCAGTCTCGATCGTGAGGCTCTCCACCGATCCGATGCCCACCTGCTTCTTGAGCAGGCCGTAGGTGGCGAAGGAGCCGGCGAGCACGAGGCTGATCCACGGTAGGCGACCGTAGCTCAGGGTCAGGACTGCGACCGCCACGATGGCGATGCCGACGGCGACCCACTGCCCGCGCCGCAGTCGCTCCCGGAGCACGAAGACTCCCATGGCCACGGACACCAGGGGGTTGATGAAGTAGCCGAGCGAGGCCTCGACGACCTGGTCGGTGAGCACCGAGTAGACGTACACCCCCCAGTTCAGGGCGAGGAACGCTGCGGCGACGGAGAGCAGCCGGACGTTGCGACCCACCCGAGTCGCGCGCCAGGTCCGGACCCATGAGCGGGTGAACGTGGTGAGGATGGCGAGGAAGACCAGCGACCAGACGACCCGGTTCGCCACCACCTCCACCGGCGACACGGCCTCAAGCAGGTGGAAGTACAGGGGAAACAGGCCCCACAGTCCGTAGGCGACCAACCCGAGGAGGACCCCTGTGCCGGCGGCTCCCGCCGGCCGGAGTGAACGTGTCAGTTCACGTTCCAGGTGTCGTTCCCGTTGATGAGGCTCTGCAGGTCTCCGCGGCCCTTCTTCTCGATGACGTCCTCGATCTGCTGGCGGGCCAGGCGGTCGTAGGACGGACGGTCGATGTCGCGGAAGACACCGATCGGGGTGTTCTCGAGCGTACGGGGGTTGGACAGTCGCGAGAGGGCGAAGGCCAGGCCGGGATCCTTGGCGTGCGAGTCGTGGCGGATGAGGGCGTCCTCACCGACCTTGGCGACCTCGGCCACCTGGATGTGGCCCTCGGGCGTGCGGATGATGCCCTTCTCGCCATCCCGGCCGAAGCGGATGGGCTCCCCGTCCTCCAGGCGCATCATGACGTCGTCACGGGTGTCGTTGTCCTTCAACGGCTCCCACGCGCCGTCGTTGAAGATGTTGCAGTTCTGGTAGATCTCCACGAGCGCGGCGCCCTCGTGAGCGGCTGCACGTCGCAGCACCTCGGTCATGTGCTTGCGATCGGAGTCGATGGTGCGGGCCACGAAGGTCGCCTCGGCGCCCAGGGCGAGGGAGACCGGGTTGAAGGCGTAGTCCAGCGAGCCTTCCGGCGTGGACTTGGTGACCTTCCCCTGCTCGGACGTGGGCGAGTACTGACCCTTGGTGAGACCGTAGATCCGGTTGTTGAACATCAGGATCTTGAGGTTCACGTTCCGGCGCAGGGCATGGATGAGGTGATTGCCGCCGATCGACAGGGCATCACCGTCGCCGGTGACGACCCAGATGGAGAGGTCGGGCCGTGACACGGCCAGGCCCGTGGAGATGGCCGGGGCGCGTCCGTGGATCGAGTGCATCCCGAAGGTGTTCATGTAGTACGGGAAGCGGGACGAGCAGCCGATCCCGGAGATGAAGACCACGTTCTCCTTGGCCAGGCCGAGTTCGGGCAGGAAGCCCTGGACATTCGACAGGATCGAGTAGTCACCGCAGCCGGGGCACCAGCGGACCTCCTGGTCGGACTTGAAGTCCTTGGCCTTGAGCTCGATGTCCGACTTGGGGACGAGGGAGAGGGCGGGGTAGTCGGTCATGGGGTCCTCACTCGCTCTCGGCGGCAGTGGTGGGGGAGAGGGTCTCGATGGCGGCGTTGATCGCGTCGATGAGCTCGGTGGACTTGAAGGGAAGACCGCGCACCTGGTTGACGCCGGTGATGTCGACGAGGTACTTCGCGCGCAGCAGCATGCTCAGCTGGCCGAGGTTCATCTCGGGCACGAGCACGATTCGGTAGCTGCGGAGGACGTCACCGAGGTTCTTCGGGAACGGGTTGAGGTGACGCAGGTGGGCCTGGGCGACCTTGACCCCATTGCGGCGGGACACCTCGACGGCGGCACCGATGGGACCATAGGTCGAGCCCCAGCCCAGGACGAGCACGTCGGCGTCTCCGGTCGGGTCGTCGACCTCGATGTCCGGAATGGTGTCGGCGATGGCGTCGACCTTCGCCTGGCGCAGTCGGACCATGCGGTCATGGTTCTCCGGGTCGTAGCTGACGTCGCCACTGCCGTCGGCCTTCTCCAGGCCGCCGATCCGGTGCTCCAGGCCCTTGGTCCCGGGGATCGCCCATGGGCGGGCGAGAGTCTCCGGGTCGCGCAGATAGGGCCAGAACTCCTCGTTGCCGTCGGCATCGGTGTGGTTCGGCCCGGTCGCGAAGCCCGGCGTGATGACAGGCAGGTCGTCGACGTTGGGCACCAGCCACGGCTCCGAGCCATTGGCCAGGTAGCCGTCGGACAGCAGGAACACCGGCGTGCGGTACTCGACCGCGATGCGGGCGGCCTCCATCGCGGCGAAGAAGCAGTCCGAGGGGGACTGCGGTGCGACGATCGGCACGGGGGACTCGCCGTTGCGGCCGAACATCGCCTGCAGCAGATCGGATTGCTCGGTCTTCGTGGGCAGACCCGTGGACGGGCCGCCGCGCTGCACGTCGACGATGATGAGCGGCAGTTCCAGCGACACGGCCAGGCCGATCGACTCGGACTTCAGCGCGACGCCCGGACCGGACGTCGTCGTCACCGCCAGGGCACCGCCGTAGGCCGCGCCGATGGCCGAGCCGATGCCGGCGATCTCATCCTCTGCCTGAACGGTCATCACTCCGAAGTGATGGTTCTTCGCGAGCTCGTGAAGGATGTCCGAGGCGGGAGTGATGGGGTAGGACCCGAGGAAGAGCGGGAGCCCCGAGCGCTCCGACGCGGCGATGAGGCCGAATGCCAGGGCCGGGTTCCCGGTGATGTTCCGGTAGGTGCCCTTGGGCATCTCGGCGGGTGCGACCTCGTACTGCACTGAGAAAGACTCGGTGGTCTCGCCGAAGGACCATCCGGCCTCGAAGGCGGCGAGGTTCGCCGCGAGGATCTCCGGCTTGGACGAGAACTTCTTCTCCAGGAATTTCCGAGTGCCCTCCGACGGGCGCGAGTACAGCCAGGACAGCAGACCGAGGGCGTACATGTTCTTCGCCCGCTCGGCCTCCTTCTTGGTGAGGTCGAACTCCTTGAGCGCCTCGACGGTCTGCGACGTGAGGGCGACCGCGTGCACCTTGTAGGGCTCGAGGGTGCCGTCCTCGAGCGGGTTGGTGGCGTAGCCGACCTTCTCGAGGTTGCGCTTGGTGAACTCATCGGTGTTGACGATGAGGTCAGCGCCGCGGGGCAGATCCTTGATGTTGGCCTTGAGTGCCGCCGGGTTCATGGCGACCAGCACGTTCGGGGCGTCACCCGGGGTCGTGATGATGTGATCGGCGAACGCGAGCTGGAAGGCCGAGACACCGGGCACCGTGCCTGCTGGGGCCCGGATCTCCGCCGGGAAGTCGGGAAGGGTGTTGAGGTCGTTGCCGAGCCCCGCGGTCTCCGAGGTGAATCGGTCTCCGGTGAGCTGCATGCCGTCGCCGGAGTCCCCGGCGAACCTGATGACGACGCGGTTGAGTGAGACGACCTGCTTGCTCACGGGCTTCCTTCGAAATCGGGGGGCTGAAGCGGCGTTCGCAGGTGTGACGGCGAGCGTCGGGTCAGTTGCTAGGACGTCCTACGAGACTACACCCGCTGCTCACGGAATCCCCAGTGCGGTGGCTCACTACTGTGGCCTTCGTGACGGCTGCCGGACTCCCCGCTCCACTGCGGGTCGCCGAGCGTCCAGGGGTCCGCGTGATCCCGGTGCGTCTGGCGTGCTGCGCCGTGGAACTGGACGCGGCAGAGTCCGCCGGCCTGCTGATCCCTGAGGCACCCGAGCACGGACCGGCCACGGCGACCGTCGTCGTGGTGGCGGGCACCGTCACGGGTGCGCTCGCCGGCGCGATTGAGGCGGCTATGGAGCCCGGGGCCTCGGTTGTCGCATTCGGGGCGTGCGCCAGCACGGGCGGTCCCTACTGGGATGCGCCGTCCGTGGTGAACGGCGCCGACACCCGGATCCCGGTGACCGAGTACGTGCCCGGCTGTCCACCGCGCCCGACCGACCTCATCCGCGCTGTCCTCGAGGCGGTCCCCGCATGACCGACGAGGAGCGGGTGGACGCCCACGACTGGCACAAGCGGGCACGTGAGGTCCGTGCGGACGGCGCCACATTCCTGGACCTGCTGGCCGGCATCGACCGCATCGACGATCGGGAGATCGTCCTGCGGGTCGTCGACCCGGACTCGGGCGACACGCGCACCCTCGTCACCAGGGTCTCGGCATCAGACCCCCGGGTCGCCTCTCTGGCCGGGATCTGGTCCGGCGCCGCGTGGCAGGAGCGTGAGATCAGCGACCTGCTGGGCATCGTCTTCGAGGGCCATCCCGACCCGCGCCCGCTCATCCTCCGCGAGCCGTCCGGCGAGCCGCCGCTGCTGAAGTCAACGCCTCTGCCCGAGCGCCTCGCCACCCTCTGGCCGGGAGCGGCCGAGACGCAGGAGCGCAAGCGCCGACGCCCGCAGCTGCCACCCGGAGTGCGGC
>JAURME010000061.1 GCA_030830865.1 Candidatus Nanopelagicales bacterium
ATGACCGATCCGCGCGACCTGCGTGCTCTCGTGCGGATGGCGCAGGAGGCCGAGGACGCGGGATTCGACATGGTCATGGTGAGCGACCACGTGCTCCTCGGTCCGTCGGCCGGCGCTGACGGCCGGATGGCGAACCCTCGGGACTACGCGATGCCCGGCAACCAGGACCCATACACGCCCTGGCCGTCCAACCTGGTGCTGCTCAGCGCGATCGCCGCGGCCACGACCCGGATCCGCATCGGGGCAATCGCCCTCATCGCCCCCCTGCGCCACCCACTCGTCCTGGCCCACGACCTTGCCTCCCTCGACCTGCTCAGCGAGGGACGTCTGGTCATCCAGCCGACCGTGAGCTGGCACGAGGACGAGTACCGGGCGCTGGGAGTGCCATTCTCGAAGCGCGGGCGGATCCTCGACGAGCAGCTCGCGATCTGGTCGCAGGTCTGGGGCTCAAGCCCGGTGAGCCATCACGGCGAGTTCTTCTCCTTCGACGATGTGTACCTCGAGCCGAAACCCTGGCGGCCGGAGGGGCCGACGATGTGGTTCGGCGGGGATGGCGTCACCGACCGGATGGTGGACCGTCTCGTCCGTTACGGCAGCGGATACCACCCGGTCGGCCGGGTGAAGGCCGAAGACGTGGCGCTGCTGCGGAAACGGCTGGCCGAGGCGGGCAGGACGACCGCCGACTTCGAGCTGGTCGGTGGCACCCGCGTGGCCTTTCCCGACGACGAGTCCTGTGCTCCCCTTCCCGAGGCCCTCGAGGAGGTTCCGCGGCAGCAGGAACTTGGCTTCACGACGTTCTGCATCAAGCCGAGCATCTTCATCGATGACGCACGGGACCATCGCGGCTTCTGCGAGGACGTCGTCCGACGGGTCTCGTCTCTGACAGGCTAATCCATGGCCATGAGAAGGAGCCCGGGATGACCTTCGCTGACTCCATCACCGTCGCAGAGCTCGACGCTGATCCCTACCCCATCTTCGCCCGGCTGCGCCGAGACCATCCGGTGGCCTGGGTGCCCGCGATCGGATGCTGGCTGGTGACCCGTGCGGCAGACGTCGAGGTCGTCACGACGAGGACGGATGTGTTCACCGCGGAGGCACCCCAATCGCCCGTCGACCGATCCTTCGGTGGCCGAACCCTCATGACCATGGACGGCGACGAGCACCTCGCCCTTCGCCGGAGCCTCGACGAGAAGTTCCGTCCGAGGAAAGTGGCCGCCTACATCGACGATCTGGTCGAGCCCATCGTCGACTCGTACCTCGCCGTGCTGCACCGGAACGGACGTCGCGAAGCAGAGCTGATCACTGAGTATTTCGAACCCATCAGCGTGCTCGCCCTCGCACAGGTCCTGGGACTGGGTCACATGCCGCCGGAGCGACTCCAGGAGTGGTTCCACGGGCTGTCCCAGGGAGCCACCAACTTCGAGGATGATCCCGAGAAGTCCGCTGACAACGCCGCGGCCTGTGAGGACATCGAATCGGTGCTGCGCCCGCTGATGCGTGACTGGCAGCGGTCGCCGGACGACTCGGCGATCTCCTCGATGATCCATCACGGATGCCCCGCCGGGGAGTTCCGCGACAGCGACTACCTGCTGCCGTCCATCAAGGTCATACTCCTCGGCGGGATGCAGGAACCGGGCCACGGGGCAGCCACCTGCCTCGCTGCCCTCCTCACGCACCCGGATCAGCTGATGCTGCTCCGCCGAGAGCCACAGCGATGGGACGACGCCGTCCACGAGGCTCTGCGGTGGATCGCCCCCATCGGCACCATGCAGGCGACCACAGTGGTCGACACCGAGCTGGGCGGCGTCAGGATCCCTGCCGGCGAGCTGGTCTCCGCGGTCGTGTCCAGCGCGTGCCACGATGAGACCCTCTTCGATTCTCCGGACCTCTTCGACATCCGACGTCCCCGGCAGGCCCACGCAGCCTTCGGATACGGACCGCACTTCTGTGCCGGCCATGCCTTCGCACGAGACGTCGAACGGATCTCACTCCAACGTCTCGTGGAGTCGGTTCCGGACCTGGCGCTGGCAGCGCCCGTGACATACCGAGGGTGGGAGTTCCGTGCACCCGTGGATCTTCGTGTGACCTGGTAGCAGGATCCGCGGGTCTAGAGGTCCTCGATGTACTCGTCGAGCTCCCAGGCCGTGACGTCGCGCGTGGCCGGATCCTCGACCTCGGCCTCGTAGCGCTCCACCTCATCGCGCTTCATCGTCGTGAAGACGTCGATGAAGGCTCCCGACAGCAACCCCCGCAGGGCACTGTCGGCCTCAAGGGCGTCCAGAGCATCGCCGAGCGTCATCGGGAGCACGGGGCTCGCCTCGTCCTCGTAGGCCCACCCCTCCGCAGCATCGACCGGAGTCAGGCCCCGGCGCACACCGTCCAGGGCGGCTGCGAGCACGGCGGCGTGGACCACGTACGGGTTCGCGGAACCGTCGCCGATGCGCAGTTCCAGACGCGTTCCCTGACCCCGCTCCGGCGGGATGCGCAGCATGGTCGATCGGTTGTCGTAGCCCCAGTTGGAGCGGTACGGCGCCAAGGTGTCCGGGCCCAGCCGCTTATAGGCGTTGACCGTGGGGTTGGTGAAGGCCGCGATCGCCGGAGCATGCTCGATGATGCCGGCGATCATCTGAAGGGCCGTCTCGGACAGGCCCTCGCCACCGTCGTGCATCCGGTTGACTCCAGAGGAGTCATTGACCGACAGGTGGAGGTGGAAGCCGCTGCCGCCCTCGTCATTCCAGGGCTTGCCCACGAAGGTCCCGTTGACCCCGCGTTCGGCCAGGACGTCTTTGACGGCCGTCTTGAACAGGAAGGTGCGGTCGGCTGCGTCCATGGCCTCGCTGTGCCACAGGTTGATCTCGTACTGCGAAGGGCAGAACTCGTGGTTGCCGGCGAAGGCGCCGATGTTGAGCTGGTCCAGCATGCGCAGCAGGTGGAGGTAGTGCCCGTCCGGATCGACGAGTGAGCCGGTCATGTACACGCGGCCGGTCTTGTTGAGGAGGCGCTCCCATCCGTCCGGGCCGCGTCGGGCGAAGTAGAACTCCAGCTCGGGGCCGCAGATCGGCACGAGTCCTTCGGCGTCGTACTCATCGAGGACGGACCGGAGGACGGCTCTCGGAGCGATGGCGCTTCGTGTGCCGTCCGGGTTGTCGATGTCGGCGATGGCGTAGGCGACACCGGGAAGCCACGGGATGGGCCGGATCGTGTCGACATCGAGCTTGGAGACCATGTCGGGCAGGCCGTCCTCGATGCTGCCCGTCCCGGCCCCGGCGTCCAGGACACCACCCCGCGTCGTGGTCACCCAGGTGCCCTGGCAGAAGGCCGGGCCATGGGCGGCGGAGCGCTCGAGCTGCGAGACGAGCAGATCCTTGCTCCGGGTGATGCCCAGGACGTCCGGGAAGATCAGGCGCACGACGTCGATGCCTTGCGTCTCGAGGATGCGGCGGGTCTCGGCCAGGTCGTGCTGCATTGCTCTCCCCTTGTTACGGCGGTACGGGATTTCGAAGCTGCATACAGCCCCGCGCCGGGGCCGATCGTTTGGCCCCCAACGATTTCCCGATCCTATGACGAACGGGGACGCCGCACGATAGTTTCCGCGCAACAGGAGGGTGGATGACGATGCGCGCGCTGTTCCTCGAGCATGACCACGTCAGCCCCCCGGGCCCGGTGGCCGAGCGCTTCGCCCAGCGCGGCTACACGGTCGAGGAGCAGGTCGTGGTGCCTCCTGAGCACTTCCACTCCCCCAATCAGCACTTCGAGTTCCCGGATCCGACGCAGTTCGACGCCCTGATCGTCATGGGTGCCCCGTGGGGTGCGTGGGATGACGAGTCGATCGGCCGATGGCTCCTCCCGGAGATCGCATGGCTCCGGCAGGCCGATGCTCAAGGCGTTCCGGTTCTGGGCATCTGTTTCGGCGGACAGCTCCTTGCCCGCACCCTCGGCGGATCTGTCGCGCGCGCCCCGCGATCGGAGATCGGCTGGTCCCTCATCTGGAGCGACGAGCCCGAACTGGTCGGGCCCGGACCGTGGTTCCAGTGGCACTTCGACCGGTGGACCGTCCCCCCCGAGGCCCGCGAGATCGCTCGGAACTCCCGCGCCTCGCAAGCCTTCACCCTGCGGCGGAATCTCGCGGTCCAGTTCCACCCCGAACTCGACGAGGCGGCACTGCGCGGATGGGTGGACCTGGGAGGGCGCGAGCAGCTCGTCGCAGATGGCCAGGATCCCGACGTGCTTCTCGCGCACACACGGGCAGAGACCCCGGCGGCCGCCGAGCGGGCCCACCGGTTGGTCGACGCGTTCATCGACCAGGTCGCGTCACGCTGACGACGGTCCTCAGGCCTTCCGGACCGGCATGCGCTTGAAGCCGTGCACGAAGTTGCTGTAGACGTACGACGGCTCGCCGTTGAGCGCCAGATCGACATCGCGGGCAAGCAGTTCCTCGAACATGATCTGGACCTCCAGGCGTGCGAGGGAGTTGCCCAGGCACATGTGCGGGCCACCACGGCCGAAGGCCATGTGCTCGTTCGGCTTGCGCGTCACATCGAATCGGTAGGGGTCGTCGAAGACCTCCTCGTCGCGGTTGCCCGAGCCGAACCACACGACGACCTTGTCGCCCGCCTTCACCTCCTGATCCGCGATGACGGAATCGTGCCGCGCCGTGCGCCGGAAGTGGTGGACGGGCGAGGCGAAGCGCAGGAACTCCTCCACCGCCCAGGGGATGAGCTCGGGCTGCTCGCGCAGGAGCGCCAGCTGATCGGGATTCTGGATGAGGTTGCGCATGGTGTGGGTGATCGTGTGGCGCGTGGTCTCGTTGCCCGCGATCACCAGCAGGAGGAAGTAGTTGCGGAAGTCACGAGCGTCGATCGGGATGCCGTCGTCAGTGGGGGTGTTGATGAGGACGGACACGAGGTCCTTGCCGTCGCCTCCCTTACGGCTCCAGGCCAGCTCGTAGCCGTACTTGAACACCTCCAGGGCCGCAGGCGACCGGAAGGGCAGATCCTTGAAGGCCTCGGACTCCGGACTCGTGGCGAGGACGTCAGCGTGCTCGGGATCGGTGTTGCCGACCATCTTGTTCCCCCACGTGATCAGACTCGGGATGTCTGACTCGGGGACATCGAGCAGCTGCGCGAGGACACGGATCGGGAAGTCGGCAGCCACCTCCTTGACGAAGTCGAACTCGTCCAGGGCGAGCGCCCGGTCGAGGGTGGAGGCGGTGATACCGCGCAGGAAGGTCTCGTAGCCCGCCAGGGCGCGCGGGGTGAACTGGGGCTGGACGAGCTTGCGAAGAGCCCGGTGCCGCCGGCCGTCCGTCTCGAGCATGGACTTGCGGATCTCCAGCTGGCGCGAGTCGAGCTCCTCGAGGTTCACCGCCCCGATCTCGCTGGAGTAGGTCTCGGTGTCGCGGAGGACCCCGACGATGTCGTGATAGCGGACCACCGACCAGAAGCCGGAGTTGGGCTCCTCCTCGCGGTTCCAGTGGACCGGGTCGTGACGCCGGAGATCCTCGAAGACCTGCCACGGAGCGCCGTCGCGGAAGTGCTCCAGGTCGGCGAGGGTCAGGTCGATCGTGCTGGCGGTCATGGGTCCTCCGTACGGCGTCACGAGATCGTTCGGGCCCAAACTATCAAGGTCCAGCACGGGTCGGTAGTGGTTCTCGTCCCCCAGGACCATCCGTGCCGTAGATTCATGCGCACAGTCAGCCGGCCTCTGCGCCGGGATCACCGCAGGCGAGGAGCGACATGGCCGGTCCGCACACCCTCGCCGAGACCGAAGCGGCCGTGAACGACCGCCTCGCCGACATGGACCTCGACTTCGAGGCCATGGCCGTGGTCTCCAACCTCTTCCGAGCGGCCAACTCGGTGCGCAACCACCTCGAGCGCAGTGTCCTCCAACCGCATGACCTCACCTGGACGGCCTTCGTGGTGCTGTGGGTGGTGTGGATCTGGGAGCCGGTGGAGACCCGGACGGTCGCCGCCGAAGGGGGCTTCTCCAAGGCCACCCTCTCCGGCGTGCTGAGCACCCTCGAGGGCCGTGGCCTGGTCACCCGAGAGCGCAGCGAGACCGACCGGCGGCTCGTCCTCGTGCGGCTGACCAAGCGAGGTCGCCGTCTCATGGGGCGCCTGTTCCCCGATTTCAACGCCGAGGAGCGCGCTCTGGCCGACGCGATTCCCGAGCACAGTCGGCTCCAGACCGCGGACCTGCTGCGCCTGATCTGCCAGCGGGCGTCGGGACTGACCTCGCCGACCACGTGACGCCGGGGGGAAAATCCGTTAGGGTCCGAACGATATTCTGACTTCACTCGGAGGAGCACCCATGCTGGCGGAGGTCGCCGGAGTCCGGGTCGACACCCGGCACTGGATCAACGGACAGCGCGTCGCCTCGTCGGCCACCTTCGACAGCGTGAGCCCGATCGACGGCTCCGTCATCGCCCAGGTCAGCCGGGGCGGGCAGACCGAGGCCGACGCGGCTGTGGCCGCGGCGAAGGCCGCCTTCCGCGGGTGGGCCGACCTTGGACCCGAGGGTCGCGCACCGCTGCTGTTCCGCCTCGCCGACCTCGTCGAGGAGAACATCGAGGAGCTCGCTCAGCTCGAGACCCGGGACAATGGGTCCCTCCTGCGGTCCCATCGCCGCGGCGTCATGCCCAGGGTCGCCATGAACATCCGCTACTTCGCCGACTATGCCCTGAACCGACTCCACCATCCGGTCTTCGAGACACGAGGCCACGAGAACCACGTGAGCTGGGACCCGTCGGGCGTCACCGCGATCATCACGCCCTGGAACGCCCCGCTGATGCTGGCCACGTGGCGCGTCGGTCCCGCACTGGCCGCCGGCGACACCGTCGTCCTCAAGCCTCCGGAGTGGGCACCCCTCACGGCCTCCTACTTCGCCGATCTCACCGCGGAGGCCGGCCTGCCCGAGGGCGTCTTCAACGTGGTGCAGGGCCTCGGCCCGGAGGCCGGGGCTCCTCTGACCCTGAACTCCGACGTCGCCCGGATCTGCTTCACCGGCTCGGTGCCCACCGCGAAGGTGATCGCCCGCAACGCGGCCGAGAACCTCATCCCCTGCTCGTTCGAGCTCGGGGGCAAGAGCCCCACGGTGATCCTCGACGACGCCGATCTCGACCTGGCCGTGGATCTGGCGGTCGAGCAGTACGACAACGCCGGACAGGTCTGCCTCGCGGGCACCCGGCTGCTGGTCCAGGAGGGGATCGCCGATGCTTTCGCCGAGCGCTTCGCCGCGCGGGCGGCGGCCATCCGCCAGGGAGACCCCCGCGACGAGGACACCCAGATCGGCCCGAACATCCATCTCGCCCACATCGAGCGGGTGCAGGGCTTCGTGGACCGAGCCCGGGAGGCGGGAGCCACCGTGGTCTACGGCGGTGACGTCAACAGCGAGATCGGCACCCACTACTTCCGACCCACGCTGATTCGCGACGCATCACCCGGCAGCGAGATCCTCACCGATGAGGTGTTCGGTCCCGTCCTGACGATGCAGACCTTCACCACCGACGCCGAGGGCCTGGCGCTCGCCAACGGGACCGAGTACGGGCTCGCCGCCTGCGTCGTCACGGGGAGCCGGCAGCGGGCCGAGGAGTTCTGTCGTGACCTCGTCGCCGGCACGATCTGGGTCAACTGCTTCTTCGTCCGCGACCTCGGCGCTCCCTTCGGAGGCTCCCGCAAGTCGGGCGTCGGCCGTGAGGGCGGCGTGTGGTCCTTCGACTTCTACGCCGACGTGAAGAACACCGTGTACGCGCCCGACGGATGGAAGGTCTAGCCATGGGTGAGTTCGTCGCCGCGGGGCTGCTGTCCCATGTACCGACCATCATGCTGCCGAGGGAGACCCGCCTGGAGTTGAACGACGGGAATGAACTCTCCCTCGTCACCTCGCTGCAGCAGCTGCGCAAGGATGTGTTCGAGACGCTCGACTACGACACCGTCCTCGTCCTCGACTCACACTGGTTCACGACGGTGGAGTTCGTCGTCACGTCGCATGCAAGGCGGGCTGGGCTCTTCACCGCCGAGGAGCTTCCCCGGGGCATGTGTCGCATTCCCTACGAGTGGCGTGGAGACCCAGAGTTCGCCGAGGCGATCGCCGGACGCGCTGATGAGGTGGGGACATGGATCACGCCGGTCGATGATGAGTATCTGCCCCTGTACTACCCGAGCCTGAACCTCTGGTCGTATCTGGGGAAGGGCCTGGACAAGCAGTGGCTGTCGATGAGCGTGTGCCAGACCGGCGATACCGAGGACTTCCTCCGAGTCGGGCGCGCCATCGGCAAGGCGATCGAGGACGTCGACCGCAGGGTGATCATCCTCGCCACCGGATCCCTCTCCCACACCTTCTACAGGCTCAGGGAGATCAGGACCCGGCCGGAGGTGGAGCAGTCTGATCCGCGGTGGATCCACAGCGACCGTGCTCGCGA
>JAURME010000062.1 GCA_030830865.1 Candidatus Nanopelagicales bacterium
CCGGAAAGGCCGAGGGCGGCGTGATCGGAGGCGCAGACAGCAGGTCGCCAGCCTGATCCAGGTCGTCGACGAAGAGCACCGCGTGCGGGTTCGGTGCGACGACCGCGGTGGCCTCCCACTGGCGATCACCCACGTCGACCACCGCACCCGCCATGGAGTCCGGGGACGACGCAACACCCATGTCGATCGTGATGGACCCATCGGGGTTGAGCACCGTGCTGCGCAGGCCGCCGCGAGTACCGATGACGACTTCGGGATCGGTGACAAGGCCGCTCGCGTGCAGATACCGCGCGAAGACGCGGGCGCCGTTCCCGCACATCTCGGCGATGGAGCCATCAGCGTTGCGGTAATCCATGAAGTACTCAGCCAGGCTCGCCCACTCCGCGAACTCGGGCACGTGCTCGGTCCGCACGACGCGCAGGATCCCGTTGGCCCCGATCCCGACGTGACGATCGCACAGCCACTGCACCTGCGGCTCGGTCAGGTCGAGCCGGCCCTCGACGTCCGGGAGGATGACGAAGTCATTGCCGGTGCCATGCCCCTTGATGAAGGGCAACTCGCGGTTCATCGCCATGGGCGCAGCCTAGTGAGGGGTCGCGCGCGCTCCTGCCGTTACGTAGGCCGCCTCGACTGTGGAGAGCACGTTGGACCACGTCTCCACCGGCGGCACGGTGCGGTTGTGCTCGCTGAGACGATCCAGCAGTTCACGATCACGGGCCAGCGTCGCGAGGGCTGCCACCGTTCCCGGATCGTCGTGCACCACGAGTCCCTCGACCCCTTCGTGGATGAACTGGGTGGTGCCCGACTGCGACCGGGCTATGACCGGCAGTCCCGCCGTACGGGCCTCCAGGGCAGCGAGACCGAAGGACTCCTTCACCGAGGGCTGCACGTACACGTCCGACTCGGAGAACACGTCAAGGATGCCGGCGCGGTCCAGCCGACCGGTGAACCGGATGGCGTCACCCGCGCCGTGGGACATGGCCTCGCGTCGGGCTCGCTGCAGCATCGGACCATCACCGACCACGGTGGCCGTCACCTCGACCTGTCCTGCCAGGCCGCGTCGAGCGGCGGCGATCATGCGCACCAGCGGCAGCGTGCGCTTGCGCGGGGCGAGCCGCATGACGGACACGATGCGCAGGGATACCGGGGACGAGGGACCGCGGGTCACCGACCACTCCGCCGGGTCGATGCCGTTGGGCACCACTAGCACTGCACCAGCCCTCGGCACCGCGCTGCGTACCCGTTCGGCGGCGAGGTCGCTGACCGCACTCAGCGTGACTCCCCAGGACGACCAGCGTGCGAGGGCATCGCTGACGCCGAAGGCCGGGCGAGCCACAGGCCCCCAAACGCTGTGCACCGTGACGAGCACGGGCACTCCGCGCTCTCGAGCAGCGCGCACCGCACCCCAGGCAAACGGTGAGATCACGCCGGCGTGGACGTGCAGGACATCGACGGGATCGGCATCGAGCACCCGGCCCACCTCGGCGCGCGTGCGCGGGTGCACGGGCAGCTCGAACGGCAGATTCGCCGCCACCCGATGGACCGGGACACCGTCGACGACGTCGAGCCCGGATCGAACCCCGTCGTGCCCCGGCGTAGCCGTGATCACCCGGACGTCGCGGCCGCCTGCAGCCTGCCGTATGGCGAGCGCCTTCACCTGCGATTCGATTCCCCCCGTGCGGGGGGCGTAGCAGTCGCTGACGTGGGCAATCCTCACGCCGAGTGACCGTACGCCACAATGTCCGCCATGCCCGCACGCACCCTCGTCTTCGTCCATGCGCATCCGGACGACGAGGCCCTCCTCACCGCCGGCACCATGGCCCGCGCGGCCGCCGAGGGGCACCGGGTCGTCCTCATCGTGGCGACCGATGGCGAGGCCGGGCTGACCTCCTCGGACTACGCCGACGACCTCGGCGCAATCCGGAGAGACGAGCTGGCCGCCTCGGCCGAGGCCCTGGGCATCGCCCGCACGGTGATGCTCGGCTACCCCGATTCAGGCCTCCACGGCGAGAGGCCGGATGGATTCGCCCACGTCGGTCGCTTCACCGTCGGACGACGCATCGCCGCCGTCTGCGATGAGGAGCAGGCGGACGTCCTCGTCGGATACGACCCCTCCGGCGGATACGGACATCCGGACCATCTCGCGGTGCACCGCGCAGTGCGTACCGCTCAGGTGCTGTGCACGACCCCCCCTCGCCTGTTCGAGACGACCCTGCCGAGGGAGCCGATCGCCCGCGCCGCCCATCTCGCCGCGGCATCGCGGCTGACACCCGCGGAGTTTGATCCGGCCGAGTTCGACACGGCCTGGACGCCCAAGGCCGAGATCACCCACCGCGTCAACGTCCGCGATGTCCTGCCCGCCAAGGCGGCTGCCCTACGGGCTCATGCCTCGCAGGCCACCGCGGACGGAACGACGCGGACGCTCGCCGTTCTCACCAGACTCCCCCGACCGGTTCAGGCGCTCCTGCTCGGCACCGAGTACTACGTCGAGGTGCCCATCGACCCGGCGACCACCGCCAGTGCCTCCTCCACCAGGGACGGCGAGTCGTAGGGCAGCCAGAGGATTCGCTCGTCCCGACCGAACCATCGCTGCTGACGCCGTGCGAATCGGCGCGTGCCATCGATCGTCTGCTGTCGGGCCTCGTCCTCGGTGATCTCACCGGCCAGGAAAGCCAGCACCTGCTGATAGCCCAGAGCCCGTGAAGCGGTCGGCGTGGCGGCCAGACCCGTCGCTGCCAGTCGTCTCACCTCCTCGACGAAGCCGTCCGCCCACATGCGATCGACGCGCGAAACGATGCGCTTGTCCAAGTCCTCACGAGGCACATCCAGTCCGATCCGCACAGTCGGATACATGTCGATCGGATCGGGCAGTTGCGCCACGAACGGCTCACCTGTCAGTTCGATGACCTCCAGGGCGCGCACGATGCGACGCCCATTGGTGGGCAGGATCTGCCCTGCCGCAGCAGGGTCGACCGCCTCCAGGCGCCGGTGCATCTCCTCCGATCCACGCACCTCCAGATCGGCCTCCAACCGCGCGCGAACCTGCGGGTCCGTCCCCGGGAAGCGCAGGTCGTCGAGCACCGCGGAGACGTAGAGCCCGCTGCCACCGACAACGACGGGCGCCAGTCCCCGCGCACGAATGTCGTCGATCGCGCGACGCGCCTCCCGCTGGAACTCGGCGACGCTGACCGAATAGGACGGATCCCACACGTCGATCAGGTGATGCGTCACCCGGGCCTGCTCATGCTTCGTCGGGGATGCCGTGCCGATGTCCATCCCCCGGTACACCTGCATCGAGTCCGTGCCGACGATCTCCCCACGGAGGCGCTCGGCAAGCTCAACAGCGAGTGCCGACTTGCCCGAGGCCGTCGGTCCGACGACGGCGATGACCGTCGGCCCAGTCGCCGTGGTGGTCATGTGCGGACGGTCGGCATGCCCAGCAGCACACCCGGCGCAGCCTCTGCGCGAGCGTTCTCACCGACGTCTCCTGCACGGGTGCGACGCAGGCCCACGACACGATCGGCCACCAGATGGTGCGGCGCGGCGTAAGTCACTTCTGCGGTGACGACGTCCCCCGGCCGGGGCACGCCGATGGCCTCGTCGACGGCCACGTGCACTAGTCGGTTGTCCGGGGCCCGCCCGGAGAGCCGCTCGGTGCGATCGTCCTTGCGCCCCTCGCCCTCGGCGATGAGGACCTCCAGGACGCGTCCCTCCTGCCTCTGGTTCTCCTGCCAGGCGATGTCATTGACCAGATCCACCAGCCGCTCATAGCGCTCCTGCACCACCTGCTTGGGGATCTGGTGATCCATCGTCGCCGCCGGCGTACCGGGTCGCTTGGAGTACTGGAAGGTGAACGCACTGGCGAACCGGGCCTCGCGGACCACGTGCATGGTCTGCTCGAAGTCCTCGTCCGTCTCCCCGGGGAAGCCGACGATGATGTCGGTGGTGATGGCAGCGTCCGGCATGGCGTCACGCACGCGTTCGATGATGCCGAGGTAGCGCTCCTGGCGGTACGAGCGGCGCATGCGCTGCAGCACCGGATCCGACCCGGACTGCAGCGGCATGTGCAACTGGGGCATGACGTTCGGGGTCTCAGCCATCGCTGCGATGACGTCGTCGGTGAAGTCACGCGGGTGCGGGCTGGTGAATCGAACGCGCTCCAGCCCTTCGATCTCACCGCACGCCCGCAGCAGCTTCGAGAACGCCTCACGGTCGCCGAACTCCGAGCCGTAGGCGTTGACGTTCTGCCCCAGCAGGGTGATCTCCAGGACGCCTTCGTCGACCAGAGCCCTGACCTCGTTGAGGATGTCCCCCGGCCGGCGGTCCTTCTCCTTGCCACGGAGGGCAGGGACGATGCAGAACGTGCACGTGTTGTTGCAGCCGACGCTGACCGACACCCAGGCCGCGTAGGCACTGTCGCGCTTAGTCGGCAGGGTGGACGGGAACACCTCGAGGGACTCGGCGATCTCCACCTGGGCTTCACGCTCGATCCGCGCCCGCTCGAGCAGGACAGGTAGCGATCCGATGTTGTGGGTGCCGAAGACGACGTCGACCCAAGGCGCCTTGGCGACGATGTCACCTTGGTCCTTCTGCGCGAGACATCCTCCGACAGCGATCTGCATGCCCGGATGCGACTCCTTCACGGGCACCAGATGGCTCAGGTTCCCGTAGAGCCGGTTGTCGGCGTTCTCGCGTACCGCGCAGGTGTTGAACACGACGACGTCCGCCTGTTGGCCGTCAGGGACCGCGACGTACCCGGCGTCCTCGAGTAGGCCCGTGAGCCGCTCTGAGTCGTGCACGTTCATCTGGCACCCGTAGGTGCGCACCTGATACGTGCGGGAGGCCGAGGTCACAGCAAGGAGTCTAGGCATGGCATCGGCTCGGATCCCATCGCCCGTGCGGACGCCACGAGTAGTGGCACCGCAGTGCGGTCGGTCACGATGGCCATGTGGTCAACACCCGTGAACCTGCGAATATCGCACACCGGATCGCCGTGCCCAAAACGAGGAATCCGGCCACCGGGTCTCACTGGCGTAGACATGTGCCCGAAGGGCTTCGTGCTCATCCAGGACTGCTCGGTAAGCACGTTCCCATGGTGCAAGCTCGCCCCCCATCAGGCGCGCGGCGTGTGCGGCCATGACGACTCCGCTGATGAGACCTTGTGAGGATAGCGGATCGAAGCTTGCCGCCGAATCGCCTACCGCCAACCAACCGTCACCGTACAGCTGCTCCCGGTATTCGGTACCCGATGGATACGCGCCGATCGTGAGAAGGTCGCGTGACTTCGCGAAGGCGCGCATGTAGGTAGTCTCACTTAGGGATCGCTGCCAGTTCCTGGTGCGATCAGAACCGACGAGGTCAGCGTCAGTGACCCGCGCCAGCACTCGTTGTCCGTTCGGTAGTGGAGTGGAGTACCACCATCCATCGACAGTCGATTCCACTGTGGTGATGCGCTCTCCCCCGACGTCGGGTACAACTCCCACGAGTGCTATTTGATTATCGAGGCGGACCCGTGGCACACCCAGCCGACCGACGACACTTCCTGATCGCCCGCTCCCGTCCACTATCCACTCGCTCGTGCGTTTCCCGTTGACGCGCCAGCGTCCGTTGTCGCGGGCGATCGCAGTGACCCTTTCGTCGATCACCTCCACGCCTGCGTCCCGTGCCCGCTCACGCAGAGTCGAATCCAGCAGGTCACGATCGAGGTGCCAGCCCCGCCCGGACCAGTGGGCCATGAAGTGGTGGTACCTCAATTCAGCTGACCCCCACGCAGCTGAGATGCCGAAGGCTTCCGCGTGACCGTCCATGACGCCGGGGCCGAAGATCGACTCGAATAGTTCACCGCCTCCGGCAGGAAGTGATTCACCTGGCCACGCCTTGTTGCGTCGGCGCTCGTCCACCACGACAACCGACAAGCCCAGCTGGGCGGCGGTGATTGCGAAGGCGTAACCGGCAGGGCCTCCGCCAACGATGACAGCGTCCGACACGGTCAGCCGTTGAAGACGATGCCGCCGGGGTTCGGACCGGAGTAGGCAAAGGCATCGACAGTGCCCACGTCGCCGGACATGGTGACGCGGGCGACGAGGCTGCGCGATGGATTCGTCAGGTACAGGCGATTGTCGGAGTCGTAGGCAACACCCATCACCCCGCGCACGTCGACTTGACCACGTAGTTGCAGACCTAGGCGCCGACCAGTCGCGTCATACCGATACAACGCAGGGGTGTTCGCATCCCCATTGGCGATCCAGAGCTCCTGACGCTGATCGATGCACATCAGAAGCGGCGAGGGGATGCCGGAGATCCAGTTCCTGCTGAGGACCACTCCATCCACCGGGCTGACCCTCCAAATCGTTCCGTCCACGGAACTGCCCACGAGCAACATCCCGTCAACGGGATTGATGACCACACCAACGGGGCGGCGAAGTCCCGATCCGCGGGGAATGAGTGTTTTCACCGTGCCGTCGGGGTTCACCAGCGATACGGAGCCATCGTCGGAAAAGTCCGTCACGTATAGGTGATTGTCGCGAGCCATGAACAACCCGACGGGTGCCCCCAAATGGGATGCGTACGTGGTGACGGCTCCGCCGGGAGAGACCTTGGCGATCGTTCCGTCATCCATGCACGCGACATACAAGTTGCCGCTGGAGTCCCGCGCGAGTCCCTCCGGCCGGGCGAGCGGTGCGTTGACGTGGAATTCGGATTCGTCACCTTCCGAATCGATTCTTCGAAGGCTGTTGTCGTCCGAGCAGCCGACCATGATCGGGAACTGCGGGAGCTGCGGCATCGTGAAGTAGGCGCCGTAGTCGAAATCCGGCTCCGCGTCGAATCCGACGCCTGTCTCCACCTTCATCGTGGCTGGGAAGAAGCCATCCTTCGGGCCGGGCAATTGGGTGACGACGCCGAGTTTGTACCAATCGCTGATCATCGCGTTGATAGCCGTCTGGGACGTGCTTCCTGCAACGAACCGTTCCCACCCGCGGCGTCGTTCGAACGCCTCCTGACGATCAGCCAGGGAACGCGTGGAGTCCATCACAACGTCGTAGTCGGCTTTCGCCAGCACCTGGTTCGGTATGCGCGCCGGCCAAAAAGTCGGAGACACCGGGGAGATCTCGAGCGTGTACCCCGAGCGGCAAGACGCCGAATCGGAGTGCCAGGGAAGGCCCATCCACTGCCCGATGCTGCCAGGCCCGAGCTTCGCTAGTGGGCCCGAGCGAGACAGCGCAATCTCCTGTGTCATGAACGGCCCGTAATCCTGGAGATTCGGCTCCAACTGACTCCACTTGATGCGCATGTCCGTGGTCCACATCCAGGGAATCCGCGCCAACCAGGTGAACTCGATCCCGGGATGGAAGGCTCCGCCCAAACATGCACCGAGCGACGCCTCGTCCAAAGCCTGCGGCTGCCGGGCCGGCGGAAGCTCGGACACGGCCTGCACCTCCCGTTCCCCGGAGTCGATGAAGTCCCCCTTGGCCCAGGCACGCAGGTGGGCGTACTGCAGCCTGGTGACCGCCAGCCACTGCCGGGGTTGGACGAGGTTCGGCGGGATCGAAATCTTGTCCCCGTAGAGGGCCGGCACGAGATCGGGTTCCACGTTCGCGAAGTCCGGATCGCGGAATGATGCGAAGACCTCCTCACGCCAGGACTTGTTCCTGCGCGAGCCATCGGCCAACTTCTCGCGCAGCGCCGGGGTGGTCCAATCCGCCGACGATCCCCAGCCGTTGGACAGGAAGAACCCCTCGTTTACCCACTGGCTCTCGGTGAGACGACGGAAGATGGGATAGACATCGCGAGAGAAGTCTGTGCGCGGCTTCTTGCGTCGTCGTGCTCGATACAACCCGTCCTCGACGGCATCGAACAATGTGACGATGCCCTCGCTGATACTCGGTCCCCAGTCCGGGGAGGTGGAGACGACGTAGGCGGGCTCGGCTTCGAAAGATCGGCCACCAATGCGCACCTCCGCTCGAACGGGTCCGTCGCAGGTGTCGTCGATCCAACCATCACTGCTCAGTCCGGTGAGCGGCGGCGCGCCAGGCCCTGGGATCGCTCGTCCATCGGCGGGCATCACGATCAATCGCCCTGAGCCATCGGTGAACACCTCACCCAGCGCGACCGGGATTCCCAAGAACGATGCGTCCAAGGACTGCGGTGTTGCACCAGCACCCGAGACCTTGCGCGGTGTCGCGTGGGCGACCAAAGCGCGTCTGTCCTCGACGTCGGGATTGCGTTGCCGCGTGGGAGGTGGATTCGGAACGTCGAATGCCTCATCGGGGTCGTACCAAACAGGCTTGGCATTCGCGACGTCCACCCGCCAGGTGATGTCAGCATCCGCGGCAGTGATCTCGCCCAACGCCTGGCCGTCGGCGTCGTAGCCGTAGATACGAAAGCGCGCGGCCTGCTTGGCCATCGCGCCTTGGGCATCCTTGAACGGCCCACGCGGCGACGTACCCGGGATCTCCGGTCCGAAGTAGAACAGGTCGCGACTGTTCCCCACTCGCGCGAAACCCACTGCAGGATGGATGGCCACACGACGAACGCGCGAAAGGTCCACGCCACCGACCGGAACGGCCCGGGCTGCCTCCATAGACGAGGTGGAACCAACAGCCAAGGCGACGCCCGAGACGCTCGCAGCTTTGATGAAGTCACGCCGGGAGAGCAAGGTCACTGACCCATCTTCGCAGAGCATGCCCTCGCCACGATGTCGCTTGGGAGCATCAACTCGTCCTACATCGATACCGGACGCCACCCGGTTGTGGAAGGGCAGACACAACGGGTTCTCGTCGATGCGCCACCGCTCGGCCGTGAGATCCCCCGCCAGCAGGGCTCCCATGAACGCCTGGATGATCGCCCCACCGAGGTCCCGGGTGAGGTCACGGCAAGGAGTCTAGGCATGGCATCGGCTCGGACTCCATTGCGCGGGCGGACGCGGTGAGCAGGGCCACCGCCGTGGCATCGGTCACGATGGCCATATGGTCGACACCCGGGAGGCGTCGGATGTCACACACAGGATCGAGCGTCCACACCTCCGGTGCGGCATTCATCCATGTGCTGTCGCCCGCGTCGCCGTCCGCCTCGATGGGTGCCGGGTCGACCGTCGACCAGAAGCCGGCACACTGCGGTTCACTGCAGGTGCCACTGCGAGGCGGGATCCCGTCGAAGTCGTAGCCCACCGTCGTCGTCAAACCGTCACCGAACACGACGCGAACAGGTACGGGGAGGGGCACGCGCTCCACCGCTCCGACGCGGAACCACTCCTGCGCGTCGAGTCCATACGTCTTCATGGCCTGAGCCATCGCGACGGCTCCCGCGTCATTCAGGAGCTCGCCAGCCTCATCCGCCCGATACTCGCGTGTTCCGTTGCGATAGAGGACGGCATCGCCGTAAACGCTCGACTGAAGGCCCAGGGCCATCTCTCCCACCCAGGTCGGATCAACAGGCGACTCCCCCGGCGTCTCCGGCTGCCAGCTCCAGCCGGGCTGGAAAGCCCAACGCAGACAGTCGCTGCATCCGGAGAACTGACCTGCGAACCCATACAGCAGGCCGATGTGGCCACGGATCCAGTCCTCGTCCAAGGTGCGCAGTGCGTGGTAGGCCATCAGGCACCCCTGGCTGTGGCAGGCCAGCACCGCCGGTCGACCGCCGGCGTCCGCCACGGCGTGTTCGACCACGTCGCGGAGGTCATCCACGAAGTCATTGGCGCCTGGCGCCAACCGGTAGTCGAACGGCAGGCACAACAGGTTCTCGTCGATCTGCCATCCCTGCGTGGCGAGATCCTGTGCCAGTGGCAGGTACCGGGGGCACTCAGCACCGAAGTCGCGTCCGACCGACACCGGCTCCACCTTCACTCCGACCTGCGAGGCGGCAGTGCCATCAGGGGCGATCGCCAGGCTCAGCCACCTCGGGACCGCGGCCGCATCCTGGGGTGCCAGCCCCCGGGCGACCGAGTAGTCCAGGGCACTCGCGGCACTGCCAGGAAGGGTGTCCACCGGGTTCATCGACGGCAGGAGGAAGTCGAAGGCTGCCCGCTCGCCCGGCCGATCCACGGAGACGGAGAGCGCACTCATGCCGAGGCCTGGCGCGAAGACGATGGGAGGCAGCGGCCCGTCCATCGCGTCGGGATCCGCGCCGCCCGAAGGCGCACACGCTCCGAGAACCGGGAGGCCCAGCAGGAGACTGACGACGGTCGTGGTCCGCATCGGGCCAAGCGGCCGGCGCGTCATGGTGATGTCGCCGACTCCTGCTGCACCTTCTCGTAGTAGGCCTCCTCCTCGTCCCTACCCGGGTACAGGAACAGCACAAGGGCGAGTCCCACGAGGACGAAGACCAGTGCGATGCCGATCGCTGCGCTCTTTCCCTCCGTGAAAGCAGCGGACGCCCCGGTGATGATCTCCTGCGCCGTGCTGCCGGTGTACGTGCTGGCGACGGACGCGGCACTCTCGAAGGACGAGGTGAGCTGCTCGGCGACGGTGCTGCTGACCTTCGACGCCTCGTCCGACGGAAGCGAGGCGAGCTCCTTGCCGACGCGGATCGCGTAGAAGCCCGCCAGCAGGGCGCCCATGAACGCCTGGATGATCGCCCCACCGAGGTCCCGGGTGAGGTCGAGGAACGCCGAGCCCATGCCGCCACGACTGGGTGGCACCGAGTTCATGAGGGAGCGTGACGCCGGCGTGGCCGACAGGCCCACACCCGTGCCGACGAAAGCGAAGGCCACGAGCACCCACCAGATCGAGGCACCCGTGCGCCACGTGATCAGCATCAACGTGAAGGCGACGGCCACTGATCCCAGGCCGAGCATGAAGGTGAAACGCGAGCCCTTGGCTGTGATGACCTTTCCGGCCACCTGACCGAACACCGCGGTCGCCACCGCCGATGGCAGCACCGCTGCCGCGGCAATCAGCGGCGCGTAGCCGAGGACGTTCTGCATGAACTGCTGGCCGACGAACATCGCGCCGATCAGCGAGCCGAAGGTGATGCCGCCGGCGGCGAACGCCACCCAGAACGTCCGAGCCTTGGCCAGGGGCAACGACACGAGTGGTCGTCGGGCGCGTGTCTGTCGCCAGAAGAAGACTGCGAGGAGAACGGCCACGAGAGCCAGGCTGATCCATCGGGTGAGCGTCCAGCCGTCGTCCAGGTGCTCGATCCACAGCACGAGGCCACCGACGCCCAGGATGGAGAGAATGCCGCCGAGGTGGTCTACCGGGAATCGCTCCTCCTGGGAGTGCCACGGCAGCACCACCAGGCCGATGCCGAGAGCGACCACCACGAGCGGCAGGCTGATGAGGAACACCGATCCCCACCAGAAGTACTCGAGCAGCCAGCCCCCGATGACCGGCCCGACGGCCGCGAATCCCGTTCCGAGACCCGACCACAGGGCGATGGCCATGATGCGTGGACGCCCCCGATAGAGCGCGCCGATGATGGACAACGTGGTGGGGAAGACGAGGGCGGCGGAGACACCGCCGAGGAACCGTGCGACCGTGAGCACCTCGACGTTCGGGGCCCACGCGGCCAGCATGGACGCCGGCACCGTCGCGATCGCGCCGATGACGAACAGCAGCTTCCGGCCATACCGGTCTCCGATGCTGCCCAGGTAGAGCACCGTGCTGGCCAAGCCGAGGGCGAAGGCATTGGCGACCATGGTGAGCTGGTCCTGTGATGCACCGAGGTCGCTGCCGATAGTGGGCAGGGCGACATTCGCCACCGACAGGTTGATGTTCGCCATGATCGCCCCGGTGACGAGTGCGACCAGCACCCATGCACTACGGGGAGGACGGTCACGGACCACGGCGGACGATGGCGTCACAGTCGGATCAGCGGTCACGAGACCACCGTAGTGGTGACCGTGACCGCTGATCGGGAACTGGAAGGTGACGTCAGCCGACGGGAGCGGGCTCCTTCTCGGGCTCATCGTCGGTGAGCTCATCCTCGCCCGGCTCGATCTGCACCCGCGGGAGGGCACGGTCGAGCCAACCCGGCAGCCACCAGTTGGCCTTGCCGAGCAGGCTCATGAGCGACGGTACGAGCACGAGCCGGACGATGAAGGCATCGATGATGACGGCCGAGGCCAACGCCAGGCCGAACAACTTGATCGTGCTGTTCGTGCTCGGCACGAAGGCGAGGAAGACACTCGACATAATCGCGGCCGCGATGACCACGACGCGGCCCGAGCCGGCCAGGCCTCGTCGGACGGAGGCGCGATTGTCGCCGGTGCGCATCCACTCCTCCTGCATCCTCGAGACGAGGAACACCTGGTAGTCCATCGACAGCCCGAAGAGGATCGAGAAGACCATGATGGGCAGGAACGGGAAGATCGGCCCCGTGCTGGACACCCCGAGGAACTCGCTGAACCAGCCCCACTGGAACACCGCCACGGTGATGCCCATCGCCGCCCCGAAGGACAGCAGGCTCGTGATGGCTGCCGTGAGTGGGACGACGATCGAGTGGAACAGCAGCACGAGGGCGAGGAAGCCCAGGCCGATCACGATCGCGAGGAACAGCGGCAGGGCGTCGCCGAGGACCGTCGTGAAGTCACTGGTGATCGCCTGAGTGCCACCGACGTAGAGCTTCGCGCCGGTCGCCTGCTCCAGGGCCGGATCGGTCTCGTTGCGCAGTCTGTCCAGCAGCTCAGTGGTGGCCTCGTCCTGCGGTGCCGTCGTGGGATACACGGCGATGGCCTGCACGGCTTGCGGGCTGGCACCCGCGTCGGCGCCGGCCGCCTCCGCGCTCGCTGCAGCGAGCTTGCCCATGATCGGGAGCACCTCGAGGCTCGGTGACGTGCCGGCCACCCCTTCGGTGCTGTTCAGGCCCGCGATGACCTGCGCGTAGGCGTCCGGAGAGGTCACCTCGGACAGATCCGCGACGACGAGGAACGGGCCGTTCACGCCCGGTCCGAAGCCCTCAGCCCGCAGGTCGTACGCGATGCGTGCCGACGAGCCCTCGGGCTTGCCGGAGTCATCGGCGAAGCCCTGCCTCAGACCGAACAGCGGGATGGCCAGGACGATGACCACGCCGAGAGCGAGGATCGCCGGAATGATCGGCTGACGCTGGAGGAATCGCCCGTAGTGCGCCCAAGCGCGTCCCTCCGACTTGTCGACCATGGATCCGGGCTTCTTGCCCCACGGAAGGCGAAGGGCGAGCGCCTTGGTTCCCAGGAGGCTGAGCAGGGCGGGCAGCATCCACAGGGCGGACAGCATGACGGCGAGGACCGTGACCGCGGCGCCGACCGCGAGGCCGTTGAAGAAGTTGATGCGCAGGACGAACAGTCCGAGGAGCGCGATGATCACCGTGCTGCCGGCGAAGAGCACGGCACGGCCCGCCGTCTCCACGGCCTCCATGGCCGAGCGCTTCGCATCGCGACCATGCAGCAAGGCCTGCCGGTATCGATTCATGACGAACAGGGCGTAGTCGATGCCCACGCCGAGACCGATCATCGCCGCGAGCGTCGGCGCGAACGTTGCGACGTCGAGGAAATTCGCCACGAGGAGAACGCCCATCTGCCCCATCGCCAGACCCACCACAGCGACGACGATGGGCATGCCGGCGGCCACGATCGAGCCGAAGGCGATGAGCAGGATGATGATCGCGACGAGCAGGCCGATCCCCTCGCTGCTCGGGGGCTCCTGTCCGGCGAACTCCAGCACCTGGCCCTGGGCACCGGCGCGCAGACCGTCGCTGTTGAGTGAGCCGACGGCCGAGATGATCGCCTTGGCGTCGTCGGCCGCCACGTTCAGGGCACCGTCCGCATCAGTCGCGAAACTGATCGTCGCGAAGGCAACGGTGCCGTCGGGGCTGATCGTCGAGAACTGCTGCCCGAGGACCTGCTGCTCCTCCGGCGTGAGGGATTCCATCGCCGTCATGTCCATCGAGGGGGCCGGGCAGCCCGATCCCAGTGACCCGCCCTGCGGATCGAGCGGATTGGTCACGCAGGTCACCGAGCCGAGCCCGGCGATCTCCTCCAGGACGGGCACCACGCGCTGGGCGACCGCGGGATCCATCACCGTGCCAGTGTCCGGGGACCACACCACGGTGGCACCGCCATCGACACGGCTGGTGTCGGTCCCGCTCGCGATGAGCAGGTCCGTCGCCACCTTGGACTCGGTATCCGGCAGGTCGAAAGAATCGTTCAACTGGCCGCCGAGGCTGGCCCCGAGTCCGATCACCGCCACCAGGGCGACGATCCACGAGATGAGGGCGATGACGGGGCGGCGTACCGCCCAGGCAGAGAGTCCTGGCATGGGGACCAGCGAACGGCATCGTCCCCTATCTGTCAAATCGAGAGGACAGTCGCGTTCCCTATTCGTGGTATCTTCCGGCCATGCCTTCGGCCACACACGTCCGCCGCCGCGGCGCGGAACTGCGTGAGGCGGTCTTCTCCGCGGCCCTGGCGGAGATCGCGGAGAACGGCCTGAGGGGCGCCTCCATGGACCGCATCGCCAAGCGAGCCGGGACCGGCAAGTCCGCCCTCTACCGACGTTGGGACAACGTGCGGGCCCTGGCCCTCGACGTCGTCATCACCACCATGGAGGACAACCTCCCCACTCCCGATGCCACCACCGGCAGCCTGCGCGACGATCTCCTGCGTTCCATGACACGACTAAGCGAGGAGATGGATGGTGGGCTCGGGATCGTTCTGCGCGAGCTGATCTCGGAGGGAGCCCACGACCCGTCCCTCGTCAGTGAGTTCCAGACACGATTCGGCCTGCGCAAGCAGGCGGAACTCATGACGATGATCCAACTCGGCATGGCCCGCGGCGACATCCCGCCGAATCCGATCGATCCCTACTTCCTGCAGCTTCCCTCGGCGCTCGTGATGCACACGATGGTCATGACCGGCTCGTGCCCGTCCCCGGCGGAGGCCGGGCACGTTGTCGATGAGATCCTCATGCCCCTGCTGAAGCGAGACCGGTAGGTCTGTCCACGTGTCCGGCTGTCACTCCACCGGACCGATGAGGTCCTCCGGCAGATCCTCGAGCACCTCGCGTACCACCGAGAACGCCACCGACCCGGAGTAGCCGCGCCGCTGCAGCATCCCGACCAGCCGCCGCACGCGGGCCGGCGGCTCCAGCCGGTGCAGACTCCTGGCCTTGACGCGTACCAACTCCACAGCCCGAGCGCGCTCATCGTCGGCGTCGATCTCCTCGAGCGCCGCCTCGGCGATCTCCCCGTCGATGCCCTTGCGCCGCAACTCCTGGCGCAGGACGGGGCGCGCCGTGCCACGCGAGCGCTGCCGCGACTCCACCCACATCCGGGCGAATGTGGCGTCGTCGATGAGCCCCACGTCGGCGAACCGATCGAGAACGCGCTGACACACGTCCTCCGGCACACCACGTGCGCGCAGATCATCGTGAAGCTGCGCGCGCGATCGAGGCGCGGCCGACAGCCGCCGGAGCAGTATCGTCCGGGCCACCTGCTCCGGATCAGCATCCGGCTGCAGATCCGCCGGGGTCCCCGGGGTGGGGCCGTCGAACGGCATGTCAGTCGATCGGTGCCGGCTCCGCGGCCACGTCGTCAGCCAGGGCATCGACCGGTGCGTCGGCCGGTGCGTCGGCCGGTGCATCGACCCGGGCGCCGATGCCCAGGTGCTCCTTGATCCGCTTCTCGAGCTCGTTCGACAGATCCGGGTTGTCCTTCAGGAAGGCCCGGGCATTCTCTTTGCCCTGCCCCAGCTGATCTCCCTCGTAGGTGTACCAGGCGCCGGACTTGCGAACGAAGCCCGTGTCGACACCGATGTCGATGAGCGACCCCTCGCGGGAGATGCCCTCGCCGTAGAGGATGTCGAACTCCGCCTGCTTGAACGGCGGCGCGACCTTGTTCTTCACGACCTTGATGCGGGTGCGGTTGCCGACAGCCTCCGTACCGCCCTTGAGGGTCTCGATGCGGCGCACGTCCAGCCGGACCGATGAGTAGAACTTCAGCGCCTTGCCACCGGTCGTCGTCTCGGGTGAGCCGAACATCACGCCGATCTTCTCGCGCAGCTGGTTGATGAAGATGGCGGTCGTGCCGGTGTTGCTCAGTGCGCCGGTCATCTTGCGCAGCGCCTGACTCATCAGACGCGCCTGTAGGCCGACGTGGGAGTCACCCATCTCGCCCTCGATCTCCGCACGCGGGGTCAGCGCGGCCACGGAGTCGATGACGACCAGGTCGATGGCACCGGAGCGGATGAGGGTGTCGGCGATCTCCAGGGCCTGCTCGCCGGTATCCGGCTGGGAGACATACAGATTGTCGAGGTCGACCCCCAGCCGCTGGGCGTAATCGGGATCGAGGGCGTGCTCAGCATCGATGAACGCTGCAAGACCACCGAGGGCCTGACAGTTGGCGATCGCGTGCAGGGCGACGGTGGTCTTGCCGGAGGACTCCGGCCCGTAGATCTCGACGACGCGCCCGCGCGGCAGGCCGCCGATGCCGAGCGCGATGTCCAGCGCGATGGAGCCGGTGGGAATGACGTCGATCGGGGCGCGGCCCTCGTCACCGAGGCGCATCACCGACCCCTTGCCGAACTGGCGCTCGATCTGGGCGAGGGCGGCGTCGAGTGCCTTCTCGCGGTCCTGTGCGGCGGTGGCCATGGGTACTCCTCGTGGTTGTGGACATCTCGCGGGTCATGCCCGATGCCAGAACGCTAGGCGCGGGGTCTGACATCGCCGGTCCGAGCACTGCACCTGTGGAGGGCTGCCGCCCTCGGCCCGACACCCGGGAAACTACATCGAACGCATGTTCGAATGCGCGCGACACGCCGGAAGCGCGGTCATGATGGCCAACGCTCCGAGCGGCACGAAGGCCGCCGCGCAGAGCCAGCCGTACGACGAGACGAGCACGATCACCCCGGCCGCCGCTCCCCCGACGGCCCCGGCCCCGTTCATGACGAGGTCGGAAAGACCCTGGACGGCCGGCCGCTCGGTCGGTTCCACCTCGTCGGTCACCATCGTCGAGCCGGCGATGAGGGTGCACGACCAGCCCAGGCCGAGGAGGAACAGTCCGACGCCGAGCATCGACACGTTGTCCCCCGGCGCCAGCCCGGAGATCACCGCCGAGACGGCGAGGATGACGATCCCTGAGACGATCACCTGGACGCGCCCGAACCGGTCCACGGCCCAGCCGACCACCGGCGACAGGGCGTACATGCCGGCCACGTGAACGCTGATCACCAGACCGATCAGCTGCAGCGTGACGTCCACATGAGCCATGTGGACCGGGGTCATCACCATGATCATCACCATGACGACGTGCCCGATCGCGATGGCGACGATGCCGAGGATCGCCCGCGGCCTCCCGCGCAGGTGCGTGAGCCCCTCGCGCAGGCGAGGGCGGCGCACCTCGTGTCCGGCGTCGGAGCGAAGCCTCAGGGACAGCCGGTAGGGATCCGGACGCAGGAAGACCCAGATGATGAGGGTTCCGATGACCAGGCAGACGGCCGCGACGACGTAGGGCCCGGCGAGCTGGGGCAGGCCGACAGCAAGCCCCAGGTTCCCGGAGACATTCAGCAGGTTCGGCCCGACGACGGCTCCGACCGTCCCGGCCCAGACGACCCAGGCCAGCGACCGGGCGCGGTGCTCTTCCGTCGCAAGGTCGGTCGCCGCGTACCGCGCCTGATAGGTCGCGGCCGACGCGACGCCCACGAAGAAGCAGCCGATGAGCACCAGAGGCAGACTGCGCGTGACGGCCGCGATCACCACCATGACCGATCCCAGCGCGCCGAGGCCGTAGCCGGTCGCGAGAGCCGCGCGACGGCCTCGGCCGAGGGCGATACGGGCAAGCGGCAAAGCCAGCACAGCCGCGCCCAGCACACCCATGGTCTGCGCGAGGCCGGCCGCGGCCTCGGATCCGGCGACGGAGTCGGCGATGAGGGCACCGGCCGCCACCGAACCGGCGACCGCGACGCCGCCGACCACGGAGCCGGCCGACAGGACGGCGACGGACCGCTTCTGGACGACCCCGATCTCGGTGCGCTCTGGGCTCAGCGCCCGCGCACTCACGAGTGCCGGCCGTGCTCGAGCTGCTCGGCCAATGCGGCGCGCACCGCGGCATCATCCACGGGCAGGCCGAGGGCACGGAAGGCATCGATGACGATCCCCGGATCCATCCGCCAGTTGTCGTAGTCGACCAGCACGGCACGATCGGCTCCGAGAACCTCACGGAGATCCGTGGTGGCGCGCACCAGCCGATCCCGCGTCTCGGTGAGCACTGCGAGGGCGTCTCCGTGCTCGGGCCACCAGCCGCTTCGGGCCGCCGCCTCGGCGTCACGGACGTTGACCAGGTACCGGATGCCCGGGAACAGCTTGTCCAGGAAGAGCAGGTACTCCAGCAGCTCGTCGTACGTCGGGAAGTGTCCCGGCTCGTAGCGGACCTCCTTGAAGCCCACCCACCGCGTGTCCCGCGACGGGCGCAGCACGGTCGACAGGACATGTTCGCGCAGTCCGTCCAGCACGGCGGAGGGATCCAGTCGGGCGGAGCCGAACCATGGGTGGCTGGTCCGCCCGGCACTGTGACGATCTGCGGTCTCGGCAACGGCCTGGACGTAGTCGTGCAGTCCTCGCAGGGCTCCATAGTTCTCACCGCGGACGAGCACGGCGGGCAGGGCGTTGAGCGCTGCCTGCAGCGCGGTGCTCCCGGTGCGTCCGTACGTCACCACCGTGACGTACTGCAG